>VXNF01000055.1:0-20645 GCA_009840735.1 Acidimicrobiia bacterium
CCCTTTGTCGCCTGCTCGCGGAGATGTTTATACTAGACGGCGTGGGGGCTGGGTGCTCGGCGGCCGGGGGGGGCGTGTCGGGGGGAGGCGGCTCCGCTGCCGCTGCCGGTTCGGGCGGCGGCGCCGGCGGCGCTGCGGTGTCATCGTCGTCACTGCCGCAGGCGGCGGCGATCAACGCGACGCTCAGCAGCAGGCCGAAGAGCTTGGCCACGGTGCGATGGTTCATCTCTCTCTCTCCTTGGTTGGGTTTGGCTGTTGGTTGGGTCTGGATTTTGCGTTGGGTCTAGTCGGGGGCCGCGGACCGCGGGTACGGTCAGATCCTCGGCGGGACGCTGTCGGGGGGACACGGGCGGCGGGCCGCAGTGCGCGGTGCATAGTAATTCGGTGTCACGGGGCCGCCCCAAGTCGTTGTCCTCATTAGCGCGCCTCGGAGGCGGGCTCCCGCCAGGGAATGCCCACCGCGGCCGGGTAGCGAGAGCCACGCGAGACGGCCACGGCGGCCACGGTGACGAGGTAGGGCAGCGCCAGCCAGAACTGATCCGGCACCGGCTCGAAGAAGCTGACGAGTCCGGCGACGAACTGCAGCGCCTGGCTGAGCCCGAAAAGCCCGGCGATGGCCACGACGGCGAGAGGGTTCCAACGCGCCACGACGACCACGCCGAGGGCGATGAAGCCGCGCCCGGAGGTGAAGCCGGGGATGAAGCGACCCGACGTGCCGACGACCAGCGCGGCGCCGCCGAGGCCTGCCAGGGCGTTGCCGGCGATCACGGCGCCGTAGCGCAGCCGCCAGACGTCCAGACCGGCGGACGAGGAGGCGTGCGGACGCTCCCCGGCGGCGCGCACGTACAGCCCCCACCAGGTTCGCCGCAGCAGATAGAAGATCACGATGGCGAGCAGGATCGAGACCCAGAAGAGGAAGTTCTGCTCGTTGATGACGTCGCGCAGTTTGGGGATCCGTCCCAGCAGCGGCACCGTCCACGGCGACAGGGTGGGCGCCGTGTTCCCGATGATCACTTGCGAGACCAGGATTCCCGTGAGCCCCAGAGCGAAGATGTTGAACAGCAGGCCGGTGACGATCTGGTCTGTTCCGCGGCGCACATACAGGGCCGACAGCACGACCCCGGAAGCGGCGCCGGTGGCCACCCCTGCCAGCACCGCCAGCGCCACGCTGTCCACGTTGACGCCGACGAGCGCGCAGATTGCCGCCCCGAAGAGCATGGTGCCCTCGATGCCCACGTTCAAGACGCCTGCCTGTTCGCTGATCGCCTCGCCCAGGGCGGCCAGCAGGACCGGCACCATGAGGGCCAGCCCGGAGGCGAACAGAGTGACGATGACGACCTCGGTCACGGCGCCCCTAGTTCTGTGCGTAGCGGAACTTGATCGCGCCGGTGACCATCAGCGTGATCACGAACGTGGCGATGAGTACCTCGCCGAAGGAGGCGGAGATGCCGGCCGCGGCTTGCAGGCTGTTGCTGCCCACGCGCAGCGTCGAGAAGATGAACGCGGCGGGCAGCACGGCCATGGGGTTCAGTCGGGCCAGAAGCGCCACGGCAATGCCGACGTAGCCGTAGTTGGAGATCCACAGGTCCAAGGCCAGGTCGTGGTGGACGCCTCCGACGGTGACGGCGCCCGCCAGACCTCCGGCGGCGCCGGCGGCCGCGAACGACGACACCGTAACCAGACGGGTGCGCACGCCCGCTAGCCGGGCGGCCCGCGGGTTGGCGCCGATGGAGCGGATGGAGAAACCCAAGGACGTGCGGGTGATCAGCAGCCAAGCCGCCAGCGCCGCGGCGAGGGCAATGAACACGCTGACGTCCACCTTGGCCGAGGCCCAGAAGTCGGGGAAGCGGGCGTTGTCGTGGATCTCCTGGCTCTGCAGCTGCGCGTAGATCTCGGGCCAGGCCACCGTGACCACGTAGTTGGCTGCGAAGAACGCCAAGAAGTTCAGCATCAGCGAAGTGACGATCTCGTTGATCCCGAAGTAGGCCTTCAGCAGGCCCGGCACGCATCCCCAGACCGAGCCCGCGGCGGCTGCGCCGATGATGAGGATCAGCACGAACAGGCCGTGGGGCGTGCCCTCCGGGAGCATGATCCCGAGAGTGACCGACACGACCGCGCCGGCGAACATCTGGCCCTCGCCGCCGATGTTCCAGAGGCGGGCCGTGAACGGGATGGCCGCAGCCAGGCCGGTCAGCACCAGGATCGCCGCGGTCATGATCGTCTGGCCCAAGAAGATCTCCTCGGCCAGCGAGTTGTTGACGATGGTCCGAGCGACCGTCCACGGGTTGCCGCCGAAGGCCACCACGATGACCGCCATGACGGCGATGGTGAGCAGGATCGAGCCGATCAGGTCGCCGTGGCGGATAGCGGACAGCGCGTCGAGGCGCGCCCGCCGGGGCCGCCCCGCCGGGGCCGCGCCCGCGCCGGTGCGCATGTCCGTTCCGGCGGCGCTGCCGCCGCTCCCCTCGCTCACCCAGCCTCCTCAGGCTCGGCGCCCGGCCGGTGACCTGTGCCACCGGGCCGGTGCCGACGGCGCGACGATAGTCGGTATTGCCGGGGCGGTTTCAATCTCGTGCGCAACTGTTTCAGCGATATCGAAAACGCCGACGGGCGCCGGCGGCCCTGTTGGGCGGGCCGGGCCTCTGCGGATCGCCCGGTAGGCGCCCTGTACCATCGGGACGGTGAGCGCGCAGCCAGTCGAAAGGTCGGCCCCTGCGGCCCCCGCAGAAGCCGAGGCGGAGGCAGGGCCGGACCTGTCTGCTCGGCGCACCGTTGTGAGCGCCGAGGACCACCTCGTCGAGTTGGGGGGCCGGATCCGCGCCCTGCGGGCAGAGCAGGGGCTGACGCTGCAGATGATCGCTGAGCGCACCGGGCTCAGCTCGTCCATGGTGTCGATGGTCGAGCGCGGGCGCACCTCGCCGTCGATCGGCACGCTGATCGCCATCTCCTCAGCGCTGGGCGTCCACATGGCCGACCTGTTCGAGTTGGACTTGGACGCCGCCCGCGACGTGGTGCAGCGGGCCGCCGAGCATCAGATCGTGGAGACGGCCAACGGGGTGCTGCGCCGTCTCGTGCAGGTGGATCCGCGCCGCGGCCTCGAGTTGGTGGTGAACGAGTACGAGCCCGGCACCGCCAGCGCCGTGCAGGTCACCCATCACGGCGGCCACGAGTACGGCTACGTGCTGGAGGGCGACCTGACCGTCGAGCTGCAGAACACCGAGCACCGACTGGCGCCGGGCGACTCCATCGCCTTCGAGTCCACCCGCCCGCACCGCATCGTGAATCGGGGGCGCCGGCGCGCCCGCGCCGTGTGGGTCAACCTTTCGCCGCGGCCCCTGCAGATGGACGCCGCCGGCGACGGTGCGCGGGGCGACTGAGCGGCCGCGGCCGGCGGTCTCTGACGGCAGGGCGCTGCCGCCGGGTCGGCGCCAAGACAACCCAGCGAACCGGGAGGTTGCAATGAGCGGGACACTCACAGGCAAGACGGCCTTGGTGACCGGGGGCAATCGGGGTTTGGGCCGGGCCATGGCCGTGGCGATGGCGGAGGCAGGCGCCGACATCGTGATCTGGGGCCGGGACGCCGCCGCCCTCGAACGCACCGCTGCGGAGGTGCGCGCCACCGGCCGGCGCTGCCTCGCCCAGTCCGTCGACGTGACCGACTCGGGGCGAGTGAACGCCGCCGCTGCCGAGGCCTGGCAGCAGTCAGGCCGTGTGGACGTTGCCGTCAACTCGGCGGGCGTGCTGCTGATTCAGCCGGCCACAGAGACCAGCGACGTCGACTGGGCGGCGGTGATGGACGCCAACCTGACCGGCCTGTTCTATTGCTGTCGGGCCTTCGGTGAGCGGATGCTGGCCCAGGGCGGCGGCAAGATCGTCAACGTCGCCTCCAACTTCGGCCTGCACGGTGGCGCCGGCTGGTCGGCGTATGCGGCCAGCAAAGCCGGCGTCATCGGGCTCTCCAAGAGCCTCGCCTGGGAGTGGGCGCCGGCGGTGACGGTGAACGTGATCGCGCCGGGTGCCTTCTACACCGACATGAACAGCCACCTGCTGGACGATCCACAGATCATGGCCGCCGTCGAGGGCAACACGCCGCTGGGCCGGGTGGGCGACCCGCCCGAGCTGGGGCCGCTGGCGGTGATGCTGGCCGGAGCGGGCTCGGACTTCATGACCGGCGCGGTCATCAGCGTCGACGGCGGCGTGATCAAGCCCTGACCTGCCCGCGAGTCGCTGCGGAGTCGACGCTCACGCTCAAGTCTGCGGTTGCTCCACGGTTACAGTACGGTTCAACGGGTTACACGGCTCTTGAAGTCTCCGGCGCAGGAGTCTCAGGCGCAGGAGCCTCAGGCACGGGAGAAGCCCACATGAGCGAGGAGCGGGTGCAGGTCGTGAAGGGCGGCGGGGACACAGTGTCGCTGCCGCTGATCGCCGACGGCGGCGAGGCGGTCGCTGTCGTCTGGCCCGGCGTGGGATCCAAGCACCGCTCGCTGCACCGCCTGCTGCTGGATCCCGGCGGTCAGACTATTGACCTGCGGCACCCGTCAGAGTCGGTGTACTACGTGCGCGCCGGTGCCGCCACGGTCACTGACGCTGACAGCGGCGAGCAGCAGGCCCTCGTGGAGGGCTCCATGGTCCACGTCGACCCGTCCACGGCGCACCGATTCGAAGCGGGCGACGACGGCGCGGAGATCGTGGGCGGACCGTGCCCGCCCGACCCGTCAATATACGAGCAATCGGAGGTCTGACCATGGCAGTGCGTGTCTTCCACCGCGACGAGCCCGACCTGATGATGCCGATCATCTCCTCGGACGCCCGCCTGATCGTCTGGCCCGGCGTGGGCGCCGAGGTGGCCAACATGAACTACGTGGTACTCGAGCCCGGCGAGCAGAACGTCCCGCACATCCACGCCGAGTCCGAGGACACCATCTTCATCATCGAGGGCAAGGGCTCGGTGCGGGACCTCACCAACGGCGCGCGCCTCGAGTTCGAGGCCGGCGACGCCGTGCATGTGCCCGCGGGCGTGGAGCACGCCGTCTGCGCCGACCGCGACAGCCGCATCGTGAGCGTCGGCGGACCGTGCCCGCCCGACCGCCACCTGCTGCGCCTGCTCGGCGTCGAGTGAGCCCGGTCCGCCGCCGGGGGCGCGGCCGCCGGCCCAGCGCGGCTCGCCGGGCCCCGTGAGCCGGCGCGCACCGGGAACCGCGCGGTGAGCACCGTCGGGGTCGCCTTGGCGCAGCTCGTCGCGCCGGCGGGAGATGCCTCAGCCAACCGGCTGCGCAGCGTCGCCGCGGCGGCGGATCTGTTCGAGCGGGGGGCCGACATCGTGGTGCTGCCGGAGATGTGCGTGCCGTGGTACACCGCGGATCCGGCCAAGCTGGACACCCTCGCGGAGCCGTTGGACGGCCCGACAGTGCAGGCGTGGCGGGACGCCGCTGCTGCGCATGGCGGCGTGGTCGTCGGCGGGTTCTGCGAGCGGGGCGGCGACGGCGCGCTGTACAACACTGCGGTGGCCGTCAGCGCCGACGGCGTGATCGGCCACTACCGCAAGCTCCACCTGTTCGACCGGGAGAAGCTCTGCTTCGCGCCCGGTGATCTGGGGCTGCCGACCTTCGAGACGCAGTTCGGGCGCCTGGGAATCTGCGTCTGCTACGACCTGCGGTTCGTGGAGGTGGTGCGTGTGCTGGCGCTGTCGGGAGCGGAGCTGATCTGTGTGCCGACAGCCTGGGTCGGCGGCTTTGACCGCCGCCTCGACGCTGGCGCGCTGATCCCGCACGCGCAGGGCGCGGCGCTGCAGGCGAACCTCTCGCAGGTCTTCATCGCCTGCGCCTCACAGGCGGGCGACTCCGGCGACCTGCGGTTTCTGGGATCGTCGATCCTGGCGGACCCGTACGGCGAGGTGGTGGCCGGCCCTCTGGCGCGGGACCGCGACGAGTCGACCCTGGCCCGCCTCGACTTGGCCGAAGCGGCCCGAGCGCAGGAACGCGGCAAGAGAATCCGGCCCCGTGCCGACCGCCGCACCGACGTCTACGGCGTCACCCTCGGCTCGCAGCGCCTCTAGCGAACCGAGGAGATGTGCCGATGGGGATGCTCTCGACGTTGCGAGGGGTCGGGAGCACCGCCCCGGGGCCGTCGCGATGAAGCCGGCCCGTTTCGCCTACACCGCCCCCGACACGATCGAGGGGACCTTGGAGGCGCTGGATCGCTTCGGCGACGAGGCCAAGGTGCTGTCGGGGGGCCAGAGCCTGGTGCCGATGATGAACTTCCGCCTAGCCCGCCCCGAGGTGATCGTGGACATCGGGCGGGTGGGCGGCCTCGAGCAGATGTCGCTGACCGACGGCGCGCTGAGCGTGGGGGCGCGGGTGGTCCACGCCCGGCTGGAGGCGCCGGCGGTGACCGCGCCCGACGGCCGCAGCGAACCGCTCGGTGGGGTGCTCGGATCGCTGCTGCCGTCGGTGGCCCATTACGTCGGCCACCTGCCGATCCGGGTGCGGGGAACCTTCGGAGGTTCGATCGCCCACGCCGACCCCGCAGCGGAATGGTGCATCCTTGCCCGCACCCTCGACGCCGAGATTGTGGCGCTGCGCCGGGGCAGCGAGCGGGTCATCGCTGCGGCGGACTTCTTCGAGACCGTCTTCACCACCGCGCTGGCGCCCGAGGAGCTGCTCGCTGCGGTGCGCCTGCCGATCCTCGGCGACGACTGGCGGACCGGGTTCTGTGAGTTCAGCCGCCGGGCGGGCGACTTCGCTGTCGTGGCGGCCATGACCGCGGTGCGCCTCGATCCGGTGTCGGGCGCCATTGTCGAGGCCCGGATCGGTGTCGGCGGTGTGGCCGGGGTGCCGGCGCGCCTTCCAGCAGCCGAGGCGACCTTGCGGGGCGAGGTGCCGGGCGCCGACCTTCACGCCGCCGCCGCCGCCGCCGCCGCCGGCGAGGTGGACCCGGTGGGGGACCTGCACGGATCCGCCGCCTACCGGCGTGATCTGGTGCGGGCGATGGTGGCGCGGGCGCTGGCTCAGGGTGCCGGCGAGTCCGGCTCGTAGTCGGTCGGGGACCCGCGGTGAGCTGGGTCGGTCGTTCCCTACGCAGAGTCGAGGATCCGACGCTGCTGCGCGGCGCCGGCATGTTCGTGGGCGACATCGCCGGCGCCGCCGCGGCGCGGTTCGTCCGCAGCCCGGTGGCGAGCGGTCAGATTCGGGCGGTCCGCGGCCCGGCCTACACGATCGCAGACCTCGACGCCGACGGCGTCGGCAGCATCGAGGCCGTCCTGCACCGACCCGACTACGTGCGGCTGGCCCAGCCGCTGCTGGCGCGGGGGTGGGTGCGGTACGTGGGCGAGCCGGTGGCGGTCGTGGTCGGCGACAGCGCGGCTGCGGCGGAGGATCTGGCCGAGCAGGTGGAGTTGGACATCGAACCGCTGCCCGCAGCGGTTGGGCTCGAGGCGGCCCTGGCCGCAGATGCCCCGCTGGTCCACCCCGAGGAGTCGCCGTCCAACGTGATGGTGGCCGGCGAGATGGCCACCCCCGGCTTGGCCGAGGCCCTCGAAGACGCCCACGCCGTCGTCGAGTTGGAGGTCGTCTCGGGGCGTCAGGCGGCGCTGCCGCTGGAGGCCCGCGGCTCACACGCCACACCCGAGCGGTTCGGCGGACGCACCACGCTGCACGCCTCGATCCAAGCGCCGCACATGGTGCGCACCGTGATCTGCGACCTGCTGGGGATGCCCGAGGCCGACCTTCGGGTCGTGGCCCCCGACGTGGGCGGCGCCTTCGGCCAGAAGCTGCCGCTCGCCCGAGAGGACGCCGTCGTCGTGTGGCTGTCGCGCCGTCTGGGGCGGCCTGTGGCGTGGATCGAGGACCGCAGCGAGAACCTCATGGCGTCCTGGCACAGCCGCGAGCAGCGCTACCGGCTTCGGGCCGGCTTCGACGCCGACGCCCGCCTCGAGGCGCTGCAGGCCGACGTGGTGGCCAACGTGGGGGCGTGGCCGTGCTACCCGATCACCTGGGGCGTGGAGCCGCTCATGGCTCTGGCCGAGCTTCCCGGTCCCTACAAGCTGGAGCACTACGGCGTGCGCGCTCGGGCGGTGGCCAGCCACACCTGCCCCATGTCGCCCTACCGGGGCGTGTCACGACCCGCCATCACCTTGGCGCTGGAGCGGCTCATGGACGTCGCCGCGGCCCGCCAGAGCATCGACCCCGCAGAGATACGCCGGCGGAACCTGCAGAGCGACTTCCCGCACACCTCACCCACCGGGTTGCGCCACGACGACGGCACCTACCGGGAGGCCATGGAGCTGGCGGTCAGCCATGTGGACCTCGGGGCGTTCCGGGCCCGCCAACGGGCCGCCCGAGCCGCCGGGGGACCTCAGCCGGGGATCGGGATCTGCACCTTCAGCGAGCGCACCGGCTACGGCACGCCGGCCTTCGCGGCCCGGGCGATGGGGGTGACGCCGGGCTATGAGAACGTGGAGCTGTCCATGGACCCGTCGGGGTACGTGACCGCCCGCATCGGTGCCTCGCCGCACGGCCAGGGCCTGGTGACCGCGCTGAGTCAGATCACCGCTGACGAGCTGGGCACCGACCCGAGCCGCGTGCGGGTCGTGGCCAGTGACACCGACCGCACCCCCTACGGCTGGGGATCCTTCGCCAGCCGCGCCATGGTGCTGGCGGGCGGGGCGACGTACCTGGCCGCGCAGCGGCTCGCCGCCCAGATCGCCGAGCTTGCCGCGGAGGTGCTCGAGGCGGCGGCGGAGGACATCGTCCTGGCCGACGGGCGGGCCACCGTGGCGGGCACCTCGGTGGGCATGGATATCGCTGAGCTGGCCCGGATCGCTCACCATCACACGCAGCGCCTGCCGGAAGGCACCCAGCCGGGGCTGTCGGTGCAGGCCGGCTACGACCCCGCCGGCACCTTCTCCAACGCCTGCCACGTAGCCGAAGTGGAGGTAGACCCCGACACGGGCGGCGTGGCGGTGCGGCGCTTCGTGGTGGCCGAGGACGCCGGGCGGCTCATCAACCCGATGATCGCCGATGGCCAGATCCGCGGCGGCGTGGCGCAGGGGATCGCCAACGCCCTGCTGGAGGAGGTCGTCTACGACGAGGACGGCAACATTCTCACCACGTCGCTGATGGACTACCTGCCGCCCACCGTAGCCGAGATTCCCGACATCGAGATCCTGCACCTCGAGACGCTCAGCGACGCCACCGTCACCGGGGCAAAGGGGCTCGGCGAGGGCGGCACCATCGGCGCCCCGGCCGCTGTCCTGGGCGCCGTTAACGACGCTCTCTCGCATCTGGGCGTGGAGTTGAACCAGATGCCCGCCACGCCCGAGCGGGTCCGGGCGGCAGTGCGCGCCGCGGCCGGCGCCGCGCCCGCCGCCCATGCCGCGGGCGCGGCGAGTCCATGACCTAGGAGGCCACAGAGCCATGACCGAGATCTCAGCCGCCGATGCAGCGGTTCCCGTGGTGCTGGCGGTGAACGGCACCGAGCACCGCGTCGCCGTCGAGCCGCGCAAGACCCTGGCCGACGCGCTGCGCGAGGACTGCGGGCTGACCGGCACCCACCTGGGGTGCGAGCACGGCGTCTGCGGGGCCTGCACCGTGCTGGCCGACGGTGAGCCCGTGCGGTCCTGCCTGCTGTTCGCCGTGCAGGCCCACGGCGCCGAGATCCGCACCGTGGAGGGCCTCGCCGCCGCCGACGGCACGCTGCACCCCCTGCAGGAGGCGTTCTGGCGCCATCACGGCCTGCAGTGCGGCTTCTGCACGCCGGGCTTCCTGATGCTCAGCGCCGGAGTGCTGGAGAGCCGCCCCGACATCGGCGACGACGAACTGCGCGAGGCGCTGTCGTCCAACCTGTGCCGCTGCACCGGCTACCAGACCATCGTCGAGGCGGTGCAGTCGGTGCGCGACGCCGCCGAGGCCTGAGCCTTGGGCCAACCCGACGACCGGCGGGGGCGCATCGGCGCCTCGGTCCTGCGTCTCGAGGACCGCCCGCTGCTCGTCGGCGAGGGACGCTTCCTAGCCGACGTCAGCTTCCCGAGGGAGCTGCACCTCCGGGTGGTGCGGTCCGACGTGGCCCACGGGCTGCTGCGGGGCGTGGACCTCGGCGAGGCGCGGGCGTCTGAGGGCGTGGTAGCGGCGTGGAGCGCCGAGGAGGTGGCGCACCTCGGCGCCATCGAGTTCCGCATGACCGGCCTCGACGAGCTGCGCCCACACTGCCAGCGGGTCCTGGCGTCCGAGCGGGTTCGCTACGTGGGCGACCCGGTGGCGGTGGTCATCGCCACCGACCCTTACCTGGCCGAGGACGCCGCCGAGTTGGCCTTCGTGGATATCGAGCCGCTGCAGCCAGTGCTCGATGCCGCATCCCCCGACGCCATCGCCCCGCTCACCCTCGCGCACGAACACGGCGACATCGAAGCCGCCTTCGCGGGCGCGCACCGGGTCGTGGAGCTGCACGCGGCGGTGGGCCGCCACAGCGGCATCCCCCTGGAGACCCGCGGCCTGCTGGCGCGCCCGACCGACGGCCCGGAGGGAATCGGCGTGGAGCTGTACGGCGTCGCCAAGGTGCCTCACTACAACTGCGCCACCATCGCTGCCATGCTGGGCCTGAAGCCGGGGCAGGTGGTCGGTCGGGAGGGCCACGTCGGCGGCGGGTTCGGCGTCCGCGGCGAGCTGTACCCCGAGGACCTGCTGGTGACCCACGCGGCCCTGAAGCTGGGTCGCCCTGTGAAGTGGGTGGAGGACCGCCGCGAGCACTTGCTGGCGGCCAACCACTCCCGTGATCAGTCCTACCGGCTGCGCGCCGCGGTCGACGCCGGCGGGGTCGTGCAGGCCCTCGAAGCCGAGTTCTTCCACGACCAAGGGGCATACGTGCGGACCCACGGCGCCACCGTGCCGAACCTGTCGGTGGCGCTGCTGCCCGGCCCCTACCTGGTGCCCGCCTACCGGGTGCGCGGCCACATCCGCCTCACCAACAAGACCCCGTCGGGCACCTACCGGGCGCCGGGCCGCTTCGAGAGCACCTTCGTGCGGGAGCGCCTCATGGACGCCGTGGCCACCGCCTGCGGCCTCGACGCAGCCGAGGTCCGCCGCCGCAACCTCATCCCGCCCGACGCCATGCCCTTCGACCGCGGCGTCAGCACCCTGTCCACGCCGGTGGTGTACGACTCCGGCGACTACGCCCGGACCCTGGAGCGGCTGCTGGACCACATGGGTTACGAGTCGCTGCAGGAGGCTCTGGCGAAGCGCCGAGCCGCCGGGGAGATGGCGGGGCTGGGCCTGGGCATGTTCGTGGAGAAGTCCGGGCTGGGACCCTTCGAGGATGTGCGGGTGCGGTACCTCCCCGGCGGCGGCGTGGAGGTGGTGACGGGCGCGGCCTCGGTGGGCCAGGGGATGGAGACCGTCATCGCCCAGATCTGTGCCGAGGTGCTGGGGGTGGACTACGGCGAGGTGACGGTGCGCCACGGCCAGACCGACATGATCGGCCGGGGCATGGGGGCCTTCGCCAGCCGGGTCACGGTGATGACCGGCGTGGCGGTGTACCTCGCCGCTTCGGAGCTGGCAGCAACCGGCGAGCCCGCCGAGGCCACCTTCAGCGCCGATCACATGACCTATCCGTACGGCGCCCACGCGGCGGTCGTGTCGGTGGATCCAGGCACCGGCGGGGTGACCGTCGAGCGCTACGTGGTCACCTACGACGTAGGTCGGGCGGTGAATCCCATGCTGTGTGAGGGCCAGATCGTCGGCGGCGTGGCCCAGGGCGTGGGCGGCACGCTGCTGGAGCTGTTCAGCTACGACGCCGACGGTCAGCCCTTAGCGACCTCGTTCATGGACTACCTCATGCCGACCGTGGCCGAGCAGCCGCAGGTGGAGGTGCTGCTGAGCGAGGACGCGCCGAGCCCGCTGAACCCCCTCGGGGTGATGGGCGCGGGCGAGGGCGGCACCAACGCCTGCGGGGCCGCCATCGCCGCCGCTATTGACGACGCCATCGGCCGCCCCGGCGCGGTCAGGGCGCTACCCGCCACCCCAGAGCTCGTCCGTTCGCTCATCCGAGCCTGAGCGCTCCGTTGGCCGCCGCAGATCGCGCGACGGCCGACGGCTAGCGCCGACGACACCTCGCTCGGACCCGCATGCTCCCCAGTTGCCGTCCTGTGATGACAATCGTCGGGTCTACGAATGGATATCATCTGGCATATGAATGATATGCCGCTACCTCGCGTGGTCGGCCCAAGCCTGCGGGATCGGCTTCGGGTGATGCCCGCGGTGGTGGTCACGGGCGCCCGGCAGACCGGAAAGAGCACGCTCGCTGAGAGTCTCACGCCCGGGCCGCGCCGCTATCTCAGCTTCGACGACCTCGACGTGCTCGACGCAGCGAGGCGCGACCCCGAGGTGCTGGTGGGCGGGAGTGAGCCTGTGACCCTCGACGAGGTGCAGCGCGAACCCTCGGTGCTGTACCACGTGAAGCGCGCCATCGACCGCCGGCGCGTGCCCGGGCGCTTCTTGCTGACCGGCTCGGCGAACTTGCTGCTGATGCGGCAGGTATCGGAGTCTCTGGCGGGCCGGGCGAGCTATCTCACGCTGTCGCCGATGACCCGGCGGGAGCAGCAGGGTCGAGGTGCCTGCGGAATTTGGGGGGAGCTGGTCGACGCCGATCCCGAACAGTGGCCGGAAGTGGTGGCCGCGCAGCCCGACGACGTGCTCGACTGGCGGGATGCGGCCCAGCGCGGTGGGTTCCCCGTGCCCGCGCTGCAGCTCGACACCCCGGCTGACCGGGCGATCTGGTTCGATGGCTACGTGCGCACCTACCTCGAGCGCGACCTTCGCGACATCTCGGCGGTCGCCTCGCTGTCGGACTTCCGGCGGCTGATGCAAGCCGCGTCCCTGCGCATCGGGGCGCTGGTGAACCAGACCGACCTAGGCCGCGACGTGGCCTTGGCGCAGTCGACGGTCCACCGGTACCTGAACCTGCTCGAGGCCTCGATGGTGCTGGTGCGGCTCCCGGCCTACGCCGTGAACCGGACGAAGCGTCTGATCAAGGCGCCGAAGCTGTATTGGGCCGACACCGGACTGGCCCTGCACCTCGCCGGGACGGACCCGACGGGCGCCCATCTGGAGAACCTGGTGCTGGCCGACATGCTCGCTTGGTGCGCCACCCGCACCGACCATGCCGCCGTCTGCCACTGGCGCACCGCCGCGGGCCAAGAGGTGGATTTCATCATCGAGGCCGGAGACCGCGTGCTGCCCGTGGAGGTGAAGGCGAGCGCACGCCCCCGTCTCAGCCAGATCGCCCCGCTTCGCTCCTTCCTGGCCGACTACGCCGAGCGGTCCCGTGCCGGGCTGCTGCTGCACTCCGGAACCGCCGTCGAATGGCTCGCCCCCAACGTCCTCGCCGCCCCCTGGTGGCGGGTCCTGTGAAGCCAGACCCCCAACCCCGTCGCTGGCGCAAGCATCGAGCCGGAGCGGTCTGTATTTGACAAGCAGTATAATATGGTTTCATGATGTTCCGTGTTCAAGTCCCGGCGCACGGCGTGGTAGTCTGTGGGCACCGACGGCGGCCGCGGGGCCGCAGGAGGGGAGGCGACGATGAGCGCGACCACCGTGGCGGGCGCCGCCGCGGACCCGGCTGTGGGCCCGATCGCGGATCCGGCTGTGGATCCGGCCGTGGCGTACCCGGAGACGGTGCCTGAGGTGTCCGAGTCGTTCCTGCACACGTCGGTCCGGTTCCAGGCCTTCTCGGCTCTGCGGGGCCACTTCGAGGGCCGCCCGGGCTGCTTCGTGGGCAGCGACTTCAACGTCTATTACCGCCCGCTGCCGGCGCCCGCGTTCGTCGAGCCCGATCTCTTCGTGTCTTTCGGCGTGGACCCCGCCGCCCTCGAGTCCGACTTCAGCTATCGGCTGTGGGACGCGGGGGCGCCGCCGGCGTTCGTGGTGGAGATCGCCTCGAAGTCGACCCATCGCAAGGACCTGCATGTGAAGCCGGCGATCTACCTCGAGATGGGCACCAGCGAGTACTGGTGCTTCGACCCGACCGGGGGGTTCTACGCCCCGTCGCTGCGCGGCGCCCGCCGCGCCGGTGATGCCTGGGAGCCGATAGAGGTCGCCCTCGACGGTGAGGGCCGCCTGCGCGGCCGCAGCGGCGTCCTGGGTCTCGACCTGTGCGCCGAGGAGAGCCGCCTGCGCTTCTGGGACCCCCGGACCGCCGCCTGGGTGCCCGACCACGACGACACCCGCCGCGCACTTCAGCGGACCAGCGGTCAGCGAGACGCCGAGGCCGCCGCCCGCCGGGCCGCAGAACAGCGGGCAACCGCCGCAGAGGCCGAACTGGCGGCCCTGAAGGCCCAGCTGGCCGACCAATAGCGTGGTTTCGTCCGGTTAGTACTGAACAACCCGCGAGCTGTTTCGGCACCGCCACCGGGACGCCCGAGTTAGGGTGTGACGGCGGCGAGGGTCCAGTCGAGGACTTGGCTGGGGTCTTCGTCTCGGTGGGCGGTCGCCTCTGTCCGCACGGCCCGCAGACGGCCCCCGGCGGCGGAGACCTGGCCGAGCAGCGTGTGGCGGAACGACAGCAGGTCGCCCTCGAAGACCGGTCCGGTGTGGTTGCAGTAGCCCCAGGCCACCACGGCGGCCATGCCGTGCAGCACCCGGCTCAACGACGCCTGCGCCATGCCCGCCACCTGCAGGCCGTTGACGAGGCGGCGCTGGTAGGGGGAGGCCTCGGCGTCCCGATGGACGAATGCCAGGTTGTGGGTGATGTGCCCGAGCGCTGGGGTGTTGTCGATGTAGTCGCGCAGCGGGTCGGCCACCGTGGTGCCGACCTCCCAGGCGTCCGGCTGCCCCAGCAGGTCGAGCCGCCAGTCGTAGGGCACCAGCTCGGCACACGCCGAGAGGTCGATCCCGCCGGTCGGGTGGTCGGTGGCGGCGCCGCTGCCGATGTCGTCGGAGAACCCTGGCAGGTCCGGCCCTTCCGTCGGCAGCATTGGGCATCGCTGGTAGGTGATTGCCGGGGCGCCGTCGGCGGTGCTCTCGCAGGCCACGAGCACCATGCCCCGCGGCGGGCGGTCGGGGCGGGGGCGGGCGTCGCGCATGGCCACGACGCGCACCGAAGTCTCCAGCGTCTGGCCTTGGTACACCGGGCGCAGCAGGCGCACGTCGCGGTAGAAGAGGTTGGCGATGACGCGCCGGCTGACGGTAGTGGTGTGGCCGACCGACAGCGCCATGAGCAGTCCGGGGCTGACGAGCGGCTCGGGCGAGCCGGTCACCTCCGCACACAGCCGGCGGTTCTGCACCAGCGCCAGCCGCTCGCCCACGAGCGCCTGATAGACGGCGCAGAGACCACTGTCGAGGGTCACCCCCGGCTGGCGGGGCAGTTCCATCCCCGGCCGCAGCAGGTCGTAGTAGGGCCCGTCGAGCGGGATATGGCCCGGTGGCGGGGCAGCATAGGTCGGGCTCATCGACCAACCCCGCTCACGTGTCCGCCCGGCTCGTGGCTATGGCGGACCTCTAGTTCTGCCGGGCTCATGATCCGGCCCGGCTCAGGGGCGTAGGCCGGCGAAGCGGTTGAGGCGTAGCGAGTTGCCGAGCACGAACAGCGAGGATAGCCCCATGGCTGCCGCGGCGATCTCGGGACGCAGCAGACCGGCCGCGGCGAGCGGGATGGCGGCGGTGTTGTAGGCGAACGCCCAGAACAGGTTGCCGCGGATGGTCCCGAGCGTGCGCCGGGCCAGGTTCAGAGCGTCCACCGCACGCCGCAGGTCGCCGCCCACCAGCGTGAGGTCCGACGCCTCGGCGGCCACGTCGGCGCCGGTGCCGACGGCGACGCCCACGTCCGCGGCGGCCAGAGCCGGGGCGTCGTTCACGCCGTCGCCCACCATCGCCACGCGCCGCCCGGCGGCCTGCAGGCGCTCGATCTCAGCCACCTTGCCGGCGGGCGTCAACTCGGCCAGGACGCGGTCGGCGCCCACCTGGCGCCCTGCCTGGGTTGCGGCCGCGCCGTTGTCGCCGCTGAGGAGCACCACCTCGACGCCGGCCCGTCTCCAGGCGGCGACGGCTGCGGCGCTTGACGGCTTGACCCGATCCGCCAGCGCCAGGAATCCCTGCGCCGACCCGCCGTCGCCCACGAACACGAGCGTGCGTCCCGCGGCGGAATGGTCGGCTGCGGCCCGCGCCAACGCCGCGGGAACCTGCGCGAACAACTCGGCCCGCCCGACGGTCACCGTGCCCCGGTCGCAGGCCGCATCGGCGGCGCCCACAGCCGCTGCGAGCCGTCCCGTCACGCCAAACCCAGGCAGGTTGCGAAACTCGGCCACGACCGGCCAGTCCGCCGCCAGGCGCCCCTCGCCGTCCCCGGCGGCGCGCACGATCGCCTCTGCCACGGGATGCTCAGATCGGGCCTCCAGCGCGGCGGCTGCCGCCAGCATTGCGGTTTGGTCGATGCCCTCTGCGGCCTCGACGGCCACGACCTCGAGGCGCCCCTCGGTGACGGTGCCGGTCTTGTCCAGCGCCACGACGTCGATCCGGCGCGCCGCCTCGAGGGCGTCGGGGCCGCGAATGATGACGCCCATGCGGGCGCCCCGGCCGCTGCCCGCCATGAACGCCGCCGGCGTGGCCAGGCCCAACGCGCACGGGCAGGCCACGATCAGCACAGCCACGGCGAAGCTGACGGCTTCGCCCGCCGGCCCCACGAGCAGCCAGGCCGCGAGCGTGGCGGCGGCGACGACCACCACCGCCGGCACGAAGACGGCCGAGACCCGGTCGGCCAGCCGCTGGATCGGCGCCTTGCGCGACAGCGCCTCGCTCACGAGCCGCACCACCTGGGCGAGCGTGCCGTCGGCCCCTACGCGGTGGGCCTCCACCGTCAAGGCGCCGTGCGTGTTGAGCATCCCGCCGGTTACCTCGTCGCCGGGTGCGACCTCCCGCGGCACCGCCTCGCCGGTGAGGATCGACGTGTCTACCGACGAGTGGCCCTCGGTCACGACGCCGTCCGCGGCGATCCGCTCACCGGGCCGCACCAGGAAGGTCATGCCGACCGCCAGCTGCGACGGCGGGACGTCGCGGCCGTCGGGAAGCCGCACCGCCCCGGCGCTCAGCCCGACGAGCGCGCCGATGGCGTCGCCGGCCCGCCGCCGGGCACGCGCCTCGAGGCGGCGGCCGCCCAGCACGACCGCCACGATCACCGCGGCGGTGTCGAAGTAGACGTGCCCGTCGAAGCCCGCAACGGTCACCACCGCCGACCAGCCCCAAGCAATCAGCGACCCCAGCGACACCAGCGTGTCCATCGTGGCGTGCCCTCGGCGGACAGCCAGCCAGCCGGGCCGGTGCAGCACCAGTCCCGACACCAGCACCACCGGCATAGTGATCCCCAGCACCAGCCACTCCCAGCCGGTGAAACGCAGCGCCGAGACCGACGAGATCAGCATCGACGTCGCCGCCAAGACGAGCGCCGCGCCGAGCGCCGTGGCGGAGGTCGTGGCGGGCTCAGGCCCCACGGCGCGGAGTTCACCCGGCGTGGCCCGGTAACCGAGGCCGGAAATCCGATCCAACAGGTCCGCCTCGCTCAGCAGATCGGCGTCGTAGGTGACGCTGGCCCGACCGGCGGCAAAGTTGACGTGGGCGGCGGACACGCCGTCGGTGGCGTGCAGCGCACTCTCGATGCGGGATGCGCAGGCACCGCAGGTCATGCCGTACACCGCAGCGTCGAGGCGGGTCTGCTGCCGGGGCGATCCGGGGAGCTGCGTCTCGTCGGGGAGTGCTGTCGGCACCGGTCGATCACCTTCCGCTCGATGCCCAGCGTATTGGGTTCGGGTGCCGCCGAAGAGGCCTCTACGATGCCGCCGATGCGGCCTGCCAGCAGTCACCGGACCGGCCACCATCGAAGATTCGGGTTTCTGGGGATCCTCGTGCGGTTCTCTGCGGCGCGCCTGGCCCGCTGGGACATCCCCGACGTGCTGCCGCTGCCGGCGCCGGCGATCTTCGCTGGCAATCATCGCAGCCTGTTCGACATCGTGGTGGGTTTCCACGTCTTCTGGAACTGTCGGGCGTCGGTCCGCATCGTGGTCGCCAAGCGCTACTTCGACCACTGGCTGGCCGGCTGGCTGCTGCGGACGGCGGGGTTCATCCCGATGGAGGCCGGCCGGGCCGCACTCGGGGGCGTCAAGGCGTGCCTGGCGGCGCTGGACCGCGGCGAGACGGTGGTGCTCATGCCCGAGGGGCGCGTGATACCCCCCACGGAGCGCCCCGACGGTGTCGGTCCAGCCGGCGAAGGCATCGGGCTGCTGGCGGCCCGCAGCGACGCGCCGCTGGGGCTGTGCGCCATCACCGGCACCGACGACGTGTGGCCGCTCGGGCGCCGCTTCCCGCGCCTGCGTCTCGGGAGCGCCCGCCCCACGGTGCGCGTGCTGGTGGAAGCCCTGGCGCCGCTCGAGCCGGGCGTGCGCGGCGACCGGGCGTGCGCGGCGACGGCGATAATGGCGGCGCTGGCGGAACGAGTGACGACGACTCAGCCAAACCGAGAGGGGCAGGAAGACCGATGAGGACGCTCCGAGGGGGATCTCCGGTCGCGGGGGCGCTGCTTGTGGGGGCGGCGCTGTTGGCGGTCGCTGCCTGCGGGGCCGACGGCACCGCCGCAGTCGAGGCGCCGAGCCCCGAGCCGCCGCCCGCCGCGGCAGGTCGGGTCAACGCCGACTTGGCCGACACCTTGCCGACGGTGTCGACGATGGCCCAATCCGACGCACCGCCGCCGACGGCTGTATCCCCGGGCGGCGAGGCGGCCCCGGAGGGCATCGAGGGCGTCGTCGTGGTGGCTGTCACGAGCAGCGAGCACGTGCGCCACGACGTGGAGTACCCGACCTCGCCGCCCGCGGGCGGCCCGCACTTGGGAATCTGGCTCAACTGCGGCTTCTACACGGTGCCGGTGCTGGACGAGCTGGCCGTCCATTCGCTGGAGCACGGCGCCGTGTGGGTGACCTATCGCCCCGAGGTGGACGCGGAGACGCTCGCCGCCTTGCGAGTCCTGGCCGCGCAGTCCTCGCACCTGCTGGTGTCGCCTTATGAGGCGCAGGAGGCGCCGCTGGTGATGAGCGCCTGGGGGCGTCAGCTCCGCCTGGAGTCGCGGGAGGATCCTCGCTTCGCTCGTTTCCTGGAGGTGTACCTCATCGACGGCCCGACCACCCCCGAGCCCGGCGCGGCCTGTTCAGGCGCGGTCGGTGTGCCCCCCGAGCATCCCGAAGCGATTCCCGAGCAGGGATGAGCGCCGGACCCCCGAAGAAGCGGGTCGGTGGCGGATCGCCGCTCGGCGCGGGTGCGCAGCGCCGCCGCCGGCGCGCCAAGCCCGACCGGTCCCGCCTGTGGCGCTGGGCGATGTGGGCCGCCGTCGCCGTCGGGGTCGCCTGGATCCCCGTCGCGCTGGTGGTGTTCGTCGGCGGCGATGACGAGCTGCCGCCGCCGCGCCCGGTGGAGATCACCGCCGACAGCGCCGGCTGCGCGCCCGCGGACGTGTCGGTGTCGCCTGGCGAGCGGCTGGTCTTCCGGGTCACCAACACCACCGACGCGGACTTCGAGGTGATCGTCACCGACGAGGCGGGCGTGGCGCTGCGCACCTCGCCGGGCTATGAGCCCGCGGCCCCGCTGCCGGGCGCTGCCTCGGGTTGGGTGCCGCCGGAGGCGCCGCGCCTGGCGGGTCTCGGGCCCTCCCAGGCGGACTTCGGACTTGCCCAGGCGGGCTTCGGACTTGCCCAGGAGGGGATCGGTTCGGCGCCGCCGCTCGCCCACGACGGCCACGGCGACGAGGTCGGTCCCAACGCCACCGAGGATTTCCGCTATCGCATGGTCGTGGCCGAAAACGGGGTGCGCATCATGGTCGTCACGTTCCCCGAGATCGGCGAGTTCGCCTCGTTCACCCGCTTCGTGTGCGCTGCTGTCGGCCCCGACGGCGCCTTGGATGAGACGATGCCGGTGGGCCGAATCACCGTGCGCGCCGGTTGAGGATCCAACTCAGGCTGCTAGGATCAACACGCTTCCCCGAGCATTCCAAGACGGAGAAACGATTCAAGGAGGAAGCATGGATTGGGGACAGTTCGCTGGGCTAAGCGGCTTGATGCTGGTGCTGTTCGGCTGGCTCAAGCTGGACATCCGCGACGGGTTCAAGCGGGTATACGAGCGGCTCGCCAACGTCGACGAGCGGTTGCGGGATCACGGCGAGCGCCTCGCGCGCCTCGAGGAGAGGGCCGGTCCTCGCGGGTCTGGCCCCTAGCCTCGTTGGGGCGCTATTGAGGTTGAGGCGGGGTGAGCGCGGCGAGGCTTGCTGCCCCGGCGGTGACAGCGGGCTCTAGGGCGGCTGCGGGCGGCAGCAGCTGGCGGCAGAAGAACTCGGCCGTTGCGACTTTGGCGGTCAGGAACTCGGCCTCCTCGCCGGTCGCTCCCGCGGCGGACTCCCCGAGCGCGGCCTCCGCGGAGCGGGCCAGCAGCCAGGCTCCGACGACCGTCGCCAGCAGCCGCAGGTAGGGGGCGGCGCCGGCCAGGGCGTCGTCGCCGGGATTGCCCAGCAGCCAGTCGGTGCATCGCTGGGCAGCATCTACCGCCTCGCTCAGCGGCGCCCGCAGCCCAGCCAGATCGCCGCCCGGCCCGCCGCTCCCCAGCCCGTCACCGGCAAGCCCGCCGACCGCC
>VXNF01000055.1:20655-23878 GCA_009840735.1 Acidimicrobiia bacterium
GCCCGCCACCGAGCCGGTCGGCGGTGGCGGCTACCTCGGCCAGCAGCTCATGGACCACAGCGCCGCCGCGCACGGGCAGCTTGCGGCCCACCAGATCGATGGCCTGGATGCCGTTGGTGCCCTCGTAGATCGCGGCGATGCGTACGTCCCGGCAGTGTTGCGCGGCGCCCGTCTCTTCCACATACCCCATCCCGCCGTGAATCTGCAACGCCACAGAGGTGGTCTCATTCGCCACGTCGGTACACCAGGCTTTCGACAGTGGCGTCAGCAGGTCGCACAGTTCTTGCGCGGCCTGCCGCTCGTCGCCGTCGGGTAGGTGCTGGGCGAGGTCCAGGGCGGCGGCGTTGTAGTAGCAGAGGCAGCGCATCGCTTCGATGTAGGCCCGTTGGGTCGCCAGCATGCGCTGCACGTCGGGATGCTCCACGATGGCGGCCCGCTCGCCGGGCGCGGAATCGGGTCGCCGGCCCTGGCACCGCTCGACGGCGTGGTCCAGCGACTGCCGGTAGGCCCGGTCAGCCACGCCGACGCCTTCGAGCCCTACCCCGAGCCGGGCGTGGTTCATCATCGTGAACATGTAGACGAGGCCCATGTTCTCCTCGCCGATCAGGTAGCCGACGGCGCCGCCGTTCTCGCCCAGCGACATCACGCAGGTGGGGCTGGCGTGGATGCCCAGTTTGTGCTCGATGGAGACGCAGGTGATGTCGTTGCGTTGCCCGGGCCCGCCCTCAGCGTCGGGCAGGTACTTGGGGACGATGAAGCACGAGATCCCCCGCGAGCCGACGGGTGCCTCGGGCGTGCGGGCCAAGACGAGGTGGACGGTGTTGGCGGCCATGTCGTGCTCGCCCCAGGTGATGAAGATCTTCTGGCCAGCGAGGCGGTAGCTGCCGTCGGCGGCGCGGTCGGCGCGGGTCGCCAGGGCGCCGAGGTCCGAGCCGGCGTGGGGCTCGGTCAGCAGCATGGTGGCGGTCCACTCGCCGGAGACGAGCCTCGGCAGGTATTCCGCCTTCTGCGCGGCGCTGGCGTGGCTGGCGAGCAGGTGGACGCCGCCCTGGGTCAGCAGCGGGCAGAGCGAGAGCGCCAGGTTCGAGGCAGTCATCATCTCCTGCAGCACCAGCCCGACCGGCCAGGGCAGCCCGCCGCCGCCGAGTTCGGGGTCGAGCGCCGCCGCCCCCCAGCCGGCGGCCACGAAGGCCGCGTACGCCTCAGCGAATCCCGGCGGGGTGGTGACGGTGCCGTCGCCGTTGTACACGCTGGGCGCCGCGTCGCCAGTGCGGTTGAGCGGGGCGAAGACCTCTGAGAAGAAGCGGCCCGCCTCGGCTAGGAGGTCGGTGAGGCTGTCGGGGTCGAAGGACTCGAAGGCCTCCAGCTTGGCCAGGGAGCGCACGTCGCAGATGTGCTCGAGGACGAACTGCATGTCCTGCAGCGGGGGGCGGTAGGCAGTCATGATCTCCTCTGGGGCCGGGTCCTCGTCGCTCGGGCACGCCGCCGCCAGCCGTGTCCGGGGCGATTCTCGCCGTGTACGGTATCGGCTCGCCGCCCGCCCGGCCCGCCGGAGGCATCGGGGCGGGAATCCGCTAGAAAACAGCGGCGGAGCAGGCGACGAGAGAGGATCTGCCATGGCCGAGATCGAATTCCGCGGGAACACCATGAACACCGGCGGGAATCTGCCGAGCGTCGGTGCGCCGGCGCCGGACTTCAGCCTCACCGGTGACGGGCTCGCCCCGGTCAGCCTCGGCGACTTCGCCGGCAAACGCGTCGTGCTGAACATCTTCCCGAGCATCGACACGGCGACCTGCGCCACCTCGGTTCGGACCTTCAACGAGCGCGCCGCCGGCGTCGGGGACACCGTTGTGCTGTGCGTGTCCGCGGACCTGCCGTTCGCCGCCGGGCGCTTCTGCGGCGACGAGGGCATCGAGAACGTCTCCTGCGCATCCACGTTCCGCTCGCCGGAGTTCTACGACGCCTACGGCGTGCAGATCGTCGACGGCATGCTGGCAGGGCTGTGTGCCCGTGCCGTGGTGGTCATCGGCGCCGACGGCATCGTGGCCCACTCCGAGCTCGTGAACCCGATCAGCGACGAGCCGGACTACGACGCCGCCCTCGGCGCCCTGTAGCGGTCCTGCGTCGGCCCGGGCCGGGGGGCCGGGCGTCGGCCGGTGCCTGACCGGCCGGAACGGAGGCACGGGAGTCCATCGCATGGCTGAGATCGAGGACGGAGAGGACATCATCTGTACCTGCGGCGACCTGCCTGCCGTGGGCGCCCCGGCACCTGACTTCAAGCTGATCGGGGCCAACATGGAACCGATGAGCCGCGGGGTCTTCGCCGGCCAGCGACTGGTGCTCAACATCTTCCCGAGCATCGACACGGAGACCTGCGCGCAGAGCGTGCGAGTGTTCAACGAGTTCGTGATCGGCTTCTACGCCACGACGGTGCTGTGCGTGTCGGCCGACCTGCCGTACGCCGCCAAGCGGTTCTGCGGCGAGGAGGGAATCGAGAACGTCTACACGGCGTCCACGTTCCGCTCCCCGGAGTTCGCCGAGGACTACGGCGTGCGCATGATGAACGGCCCGATGGAGGGTCTGTGCGCCCGCGCCGTCGTCGTGATCGACGAGGACGGCCGGGTCGTCCACCGCGAACTCGTCTCACCGCTCCACGCCGAGCCCGACTACGGAGCCGCCCTCAGCGCCCTGTAGCGCGAAGGAAGGCTGCCTATATTCGCAAACGGGGACGAGATCTCCGAACTGCTGTGGCGTGGCCGACGCCCGAGAGGAGGTTGAACCATGCACGTCGTACGAGTGCACTCTGATCCCGGATCGGGAAGTTGGTGGGCGGAAGACGGGGAGGGCTACGTCGCCGTGTCTGACTCGTTGCAGGGGATCGAGGAGTTGGTATACGAGGGAATGAGCGAGATGCTCGGCCTCAGTCGATCCGACGTAGATCTGATTCGGGTCGAGACTCGGTCAGCGCAGCCCACAGGCTGAGACCGAACCCCCTGCCGCCTGACCGGTAGGGGCTGAGCGGCTTGCTGGGCGCGGGTGCCTCGTTCCGGGCCAGCCGTCAACGGGTTTTTTTGGGTTGGTCGGGGTCGGGCGTCGGAGGGTGTTGGCGGTTCGGGCGCGCGGGTTTTGGGGCGTGGTCGGGGTGTTTGGCTGGGGTGCGTTGACTTTCGGGGGGGTGTCCCTGTCTTGTTGTCAAGCCTTTTCTAGGCGGGCTGGGGTTGGG
>VXNF01000035.1:0-20243 GCA_009840735.1 Acidimicrobiia bacterium
CCCTCCCACAGCCTGGCCGTCCCCCGCGGCGGACTCGACGGCGTAATCGACGGTGACGTCGGCGTCGCTGGCGGCGTCCAGGGCCACCTTGAAGACCAGCCTGGCGTCCTCCTCCGCGGCGGCGGCACCCGCGATCTGAAGGCGCGGCACGCCTTGGGCCAGCCCGGCGTGACTGCCGGTGACAAGCGCGGAGGCCGCCAGCGCCACGCAGGCGGACAGCGCGACGAGCAGGGTGGCGGCGCGGCGGCGGGATTGCGACGGGGCTTTCGGGTTGGGCTTCACGCGTCTCCTCCGGGGAGCCTGACGTCCGAGCAGAAGCTCGGACAATCGATCTGGCTCGGAAGCTACGGCAAGACGCCGAGAGCCAACAAATCAGGGCGACCGCAGCGGCGAGACCTCAGGTGAGCCCCAACTCGTCGCAGAGCTGCTCTTGCAGCCGGAACTTCTGGATCTTGGTGGCCGACAGCGGCCACTCCTGCACGAACCGCACATGGCGCGGCACCTTGAAGGAGGCGATCTCGCCCTTGCAGTAGCCGATCAGCTCCTCTGGCGTGAGCTCGGCGCCGGGCACCAGCTCCACGAAGGCGGCCGGCACCTCCACATAGCGCTCGTCGGGTACGCCGACCACCTGGGCGATCGCCACCGCCTCGTGGGTCTGCAGGTACGACTCGATCTCCACGGCGGCGACGTTCTCGCCGCCGACCTTGAGCATGTCCTTGACCCGGCCGAGGTAGCCGACGCGCCCTGCGGCGTCCATCCGTCCGATGTCGCCGGTGTTGAACCAGCCGTCGGCGTCGAAGCACTCCGACGTCTTGGCGGGATCCTTGTAGTAGCCCTCGAAGACGTTGTAGCCCCGGCACCAGATCTCGCCCCGCTCCCAGGTCGGCGCCACCTCGCCACCGTCGAAGTCGCGGATCTGCAGTTCGATGCCCCGGAACGGTCGGCCCGAGGTGGTGGAGCGAACCTCAGGGGGATCGTCGGGGGCCGTGAAGGCCACCACGCCGCCGCACTCGGTCAGCCCGTAGGCGTTCATGTGGGCCATGTGAGGAAGCAGGCCGTGGATCTCCTCGAGGGCGGCCGGTGCGGCCACGTTGTTCATGAGCCGGATGCTGTTGAGCGCCGCCGGGTCCCAGTCGGGGTGGTTCAGCATGACCGTCGTGACCGTGGGGAACGTGGAGAAACAGATGGTGGCCCGCTCGTGGCGCAGCTGGGCGATGGCCGTCGCCGGATCGAAGTGGGTGAGCGTCACGTACGCGGCGCCCGCTTCGAGGCAGCCGATCAGCGGCAGGATCGAACTCATGTGGAACAGCGGCAGCGGATCCCAGAACACGTCGCCGGCGCCCATCTCGAAGCGCTCGCAGCCCACCGAGGCCGTGCGGACGAGCTGCTCGTGGGTCATGGGGCAGCCCTTGGGCTCGGCGGTGGTGCCCGAGGTGTACATCATCATGGCGATGTCGCGCAGCGCCACGCGGCTGCGCAGCAGATGCACCGTCTCGGGCTCGACGCCCGCGGCTGCGGCCTCGAAGCCGGCCCGATCGATCATCCCCGCCGGCGAGGAGTCGCCGAGCAGCACGACGGCGTTCAGCTCCGGCGCCGCCTCGAGGTCGAGGGCGTCGGCGTTCGGGGCCTCGCGCAGGCCGGGCAGGCAGCCGTGCAGGATCTCCACGTAGTCGGTGTGCTGGTCGATGATGTCGCTGGTCACCAGCAGGCGCAGGTCGGCGTCGCGGGCCACGTAGGAGAGCTCGCGGCCCTTGAAGCGGGCGTTGATGGGGATCACCGGGGCGCCGATGAGCGCGGCTCCGAACATGACCTCCACGAAGTCCATGCAGTTGGGCATCACGATTCCGACGTGGTCGCCGGGGCGCACGCCGAGGCCCAACAGCGACCGGGCCGACCGCTCGGCGGCCTCCAGCAGCGAGGCGAACGTGTGGCGGGTCTCAGGAAACACGACGGCGTCGCGGTCGGGGTGGCCAGCCGCGGCCCGAACGATCAGGTCACCGAAGGTCGTGACCTCCACCCACTGGCGCTCGGTGAAGCTCATGGCGGTCTCCTCGCTGCGGCTACGGCCCGCTGGGGGCCGGTGGCTGGCGCGACGGCGCTCCCGCAGAACGTAACTGACGCTCGAGGTGGGCGCTGTCGAACCATTGCGTGAGGCGCACGATGCGGCCGTCCTCGACGTCGAAGACGTCCACGGCCTCGAAGGCGACGTCTACCCCCGCCGCGCTGGTTCCCTCGAAGCGGAACTCCGCCACGACGGTGCCGCCCTCGCAGATCAGCCTGCGGGGGCGGTCGGCGTGCATCGGGAAGCGCTCGAAGATAGCTCTGAACAGGGCGATGACGGCTGCGGCGCCTTGGCGGGGCCGCGAGCCGCAGGCTGTCAGCGACACGTCAGAATCCAGCAGCCGGCTGAGCTTGTCGAAGTCCTCGGCGTCGACGGCCTCGAAGTACGCCTCGACGACGGCCGTGGCGGCGGGCGGGCCCGGTGGCCCGGCGGCGGCGTTGCGCGGCGGCGCGGTCACGGGCGGCTCCGCAGGATGTCCTTCACCTCAGCCAGCGCCTTGAACGACCAACCCGCCAGTTCGGGGGCGCCGAACGGCGTGATGTTCCACAACACGACGTGGCGCAGACCGGCGGCGTGATACTCGGCAACCTGCTCGGCGATCTGCTCGGGCGTCCCACAGAAGCAGTAGTAGTCCACGACGCGTGGCGGGATGCCGTCGATGACCCGCAGCGCCTCGGCGCGGCTCAGCGTGGCCGGCACCAAGTCGTGGAACCCCGCCGGCGGCTCGACGCCGAGCGAGGCGAACACCTCCGCGGGCAGCATCACCATGAGGGCACGCACCATCGGCGCCTCTTGCATGCGCGCCAACGTGGCCTCATCGGGTGCCACGAGCGCGTAGGCCAGCAGTCCAGGCGTGACCGCCTCGGCGGCGCGCCCGGCTGCTACCGCCGCCTCGCGGATGGTCCCCAGCGCCTCGCCGTAGCGCTGGGGCGAGAGCTTGGTGGGCAGCCAGCCGTCGGCGAGGCGGCCCGTGATGGCGAGCATCCGCGGCCCGTGTGCGGCGGTCCACAGCGGCGGCGGCCGGTCCGAGACCGGGGCGAGGCCCAGCACCGCGTCCTTGAGGCGGAAGAAGCGGCCCTCGTAGTCCACTGGCCCGTTTGCGCCCCAGAGCAGGCGAATCACCTCGATGCCCTCAGCTAGGCGGCTCACCGGGCGGGAGAAGTCCACCCCGTAGGGGACCACGTTCATGCGCTCGCCCGAGCCGAGCCCCAGGATGGCCCGCCCCCCGGTGAGGTGGTCCAGGGTGAGCGCCATGTTGGCCACCATGGCGGGGTGGCGGCGCAGCAGGTCGGTCACCACCACGCCGACGCGTATGCGGCTCGTCTGGCTGCCGACGGCGGCCATCATCAGCAGCGGGTCGAAGTAGGTGTGCGGGCTGGGCTGGACGGCGGCAAACGGCGTCATGTCGGGCGTCCAGAGCGAGTCGGCGTGCCAGCCCATGAGATGACACGGCCACCACACGGCGTCGAAGCCGGCGGCCTCGTTGCGCTGCGCCAGCGACACCGCCCGGTCCGCCGGCGGCATCAGCTGGCCGGGGACCCCGATCTGGATGTCCATGGGCGCCAGTCTGCTAGCGGCGGCGGAACTCGCGGCGGCGCATGCCGTGCGGGTCGATGACCTCGCGAATGAGGCGGACCTGCTCGGCGGTGGGCACCGGGGTGACCGCCACCTCGCCGGCGGGCAGCAGCGGCTCGAAGCCGGTGGCCGCCAACACCTGCTCAACGGTCACCCCAGGATGCACCGAACGCAGCCGCATGTGCTTGCTCTGCGGCTCGAAGTCCAGCACGCACAGGTTCGTGACCACCAGCTCGGGGCCGCCGGTGAGACCGAGGCGCTCCCGCTCGTCGCCACCGCCCAGGTAGCCGGCGCACGACACGAAGTCCACCTCGGCCACCAGCGAGCGGGGGCTGTGGTTGGGGTTCCAGAAGTAGAGCTGCTTGCCGATCGATCCCATGTCGCCAAGTCCCGCGGTGCCCGGCAGCCGGACCTTCGGCTTGTGATAGTCGCCGATGACGGAGTTGTTGGCGTTGCCGAACCGGTCGAGCTGCGCGGCGCCGACGCAGAACTTCTGCAGCCAGCGCCCGTTGAGGGCCAGAGTCCAGAAGTCCCCGAACTGCTCGACGTACATGAGGGCGTCACGCCACAGCGGAGCTTCGAGAGTGGAGGCCGGGATGGGGCCTGGCCGGGGCTCGAGGCCCACCGCGCCGGCCAGCCACACCAAGTCGGGGGCGTGGGTGAGCTTGGCGAGCTGGAAGGCCGCCACGGGCAGGAAGCTGGCCATCCCGTTGCAGGCCTGGTCTCCGTCGGCGAAGCAGCCAGCCAGCACGGCGATCATCAGCTCGTCGGGGGTCCAGTCCTGCGCCGGCGGCGAGTCGGGGCGGGCGCCCTGCGGCACCGTCACTCCGCTTCCCAGCGTGTCAGCGCCGCCAGCCGCGACTCACCGCCGACAGCGGCCAGGTAGGACTCGTGGTCGGCGGGGCCGTGGACGTAGCGCTCCAGGAACTGCGCCGCACCCTCCTCGGAGCGGGCCGCCGCCACCCAGGCCGAATGCAGCGCGCCGTCGTAGCCGTAGCGCGGGTTGAAGGACGTGGGGTGGGCACCCCAAGGAACCTCGACGACGGCGTCCACAACGAAGCCCGGCAGGACGGTGCGTTCGGGGTCGGTGCGCAGAACGTCGCTTTCGACGATCTGCTCGGTGGTGACGATCACCCGGCGAGCCGCCTTGGGCATGATGGCGACGTCGGGCCAGCGCGCCGTCGGCTCATACTGCACGTTGCCGCAGCGGTCGGCCCGGTGGCAGTGAATGAGCGCCACGTCGGGCACCAGCGCCCGGCAGGCCACCACGGGCGGCCCGCCGAACGGGTCCTCAATCATCGTCAGGTTCTCGTTGACGGCGATGAGGTCGGTTCCGATCATGCCGCGGGTTACCAGGAACGGCAGGTTGCGGGCACCGGCGCCGAGGCGGGCCAGCAGCGCCGTCTCGGACAGCTCCTCCATGCGGATGCGTCCGTCCTCCACCGCCCGGCGGTAGCGCTGCGCCAACCCAAACTGCTCCATCGACACGGCGTTGCCGATGAAGCGGTCGATGCAGCCCGCCGCCGCCAGCCAGTCCACCGCGATGCCCCCCACCAGGCACACGAGGCCGAGGTCGCGGCGCCGCTGGCGGATCAGCTCCCGGACCATCGCCATGGGGGCGGCCTGCGTGGCCATGCTCTGCAGCGCCACTAAGTCGCCGTCGGAGACCAGCGAAGCCGCCTCGGCCAGAGTGGTCTGCTTTACCTGCACGGCGCGCCTCCCGGCCGGCGCTCCGGCGCCATCTGCTCAGACCTCTAGAACGATCGGGGCAGCCCGAAAGACTCGGCGATGCTGTTGCGGGCCATCTCGTTGCTGATGGGGCCGATGCGGTAGAGGCGGGCGTCGCGCCAGTAGCGCTGCATGTTGGTCTCCGCGGCGTAGCCCATGCCGCCGAGCATCTGGATGCCCAAGTCGGCGGCCTGCCCCGCATACTCCGAGGCGCAGACTTTGGCCATGTTGGCCTCGGTGCCGCAGTCGCGGCCTTGATCGGACAGCCAGGCGGCGTAGTAGGTGAGCAACTCGGCCTGCTTGCGCCACATGGCGATGTCGGCGATGTAGTGCTGCAGCGCCTGGAACGAGCCGATCTTGCGCCCGAAGGCCTCCCGCTCGCCCAGGTGCTCCACGGCGTCTTCGAGTACCGCGTCCAGGATCCCGGTGCAGAGCGCGGCCACCATGGTTCGCTCGTTGTTGAGCGTCGAGAGCAAGCGGTAGAAGCCCATGCCGACCTCGCCCACCACGTAGCGGTCGGGCACGAACACGTCGTCCAGGAACACTTCGCAGGAACCGACGGCGCGCATGCCCAGCTTGGGGATCTGGCGGGTCTCCAGCCCGTCGGAGGGGTTGGGCACCAGGAAAAGCGTCACGCCGTGGGCCGGCTTGTCGGGGCTGTCAGAGGTCCGCGCCATGAGGAACAGGTAGTCCGAGACGTGCGCCGCGGTGGACCAGATCTTCTGGCCCCGAATCCGCCAGCCGCCCGGCGCCTCGACCGCCCGGGTACCCATGGCGCCCATGAGGTCGGTGCCGCCCGACGGCTCGGTGACCGAGATCGCCACCCTCACCTCGCCTGTGGCGAGCCGGGGAATGAGCTCCTCCCGCACGTCCTGGCGGGCGAAAGCGTTGATGGACTTGGCGCAGAACGACGAGATGCCGAAGATCCAGGTCAGCCCGGCCAGGGAGCGGGCCAGCTCGCGGGTCAGGATCATCTGGGTCAACACGTCGCCGCCGGCGCCGCCGAGGTCCTCCGGCAAGCCGATGGCGTGGAACCCGGCCGCCGACATCCTGTCCCAGAGCTCGAAGGGGTACTCGAACTCCTGCATCTCGAGGTCGCGGGCGACGTTCTTGGGGCATTCGTTGTCGACCCAGGCGCGCACCGTCTTGGCGAATAGTTCCTGTTCGGGGCTGAGCGAGAAGTCCATGGGGGTCCGTTCTGCGTCGTGGTGTCGTTCAGTAACGCCAACCGTCGCCGAAGAAGGCGATGCGCCCGCCCAGGTAGTCCTCCACGCAGGTGAGCGCGGCGCGGGCGGCCCGGTCGGTGCCGATGCCGCGGCTGCGGAACGTCTCCGAGGCGAAGTAGAGGCCGTCCACGTTGGGGGCGCGCCAGTGCGGACGGAAGGCACCCACCAGCATCGGCTTCTGCACCACGCCGAAGGGGGGATCGAAAACCAGTCCCCGCCGGCGCCAGACATGGTGGCGCAGGCCCGGGTACATCTCGAACAGACCGGCCTCGAAGCGGTCGTACATCTGGCCGATGTAGCGCCGGTCGCGGCCCTTAGCGCCGGGGATCACCCCGCCGGTGCAGTACAGGTGGACGCCGGGCGGGGTGGAGTCGGGGTCCATAGCGGACTGGTCGTACATGAACCCCGGCGTGGGGCTGTGCGGGGTGGCCAGCCAGGTGGAGAGCTCTCGGGGGTCGTACATGGTGACCGGCGCCTCGGTCGCCAAGTACAGGCCCAGCCAGGTCACCCGGTAGGCGTCCTGGGCCAGGTAGCGGATCTGGTTGACGTACCAGTCCGGCAGGTGCCAGTCCGGGACCACCCGCAGCACGCTCCAGACCGGCAGGGTGGAGATCACGCAGCGGGTCTCCAGCACCTCGCCGGGCTCGACGTCGTTGGGCACGACGCGCCCCTCACGGCCGAGCGAAACGCCGACGACCTCGCCGTCGTGGATGAGCACCTGATCGGCGGCGCAGTTGAGCCGCAGCTCACCGCCGAGGCGGACCAGGGCGCCGGCCAGGTCTCGCCACATGCCGTCCCAGCCCTGACCGGGCCAGCACGAGTAGGCGGCCATGCGGCGCTCCTCGTAGTGCATCTTGCGGACCCACAGGTTGTCGCTGGCCGAGTGGTCCCACCAGCTGTCGGTAAGGCACTCCAACACGGCCAGGTACTCGAACAGATCCACCACGCTCTGGTCGGTGGTGTGCTGGTGGATCCAGGTGCGCAGAGGTCTGTCGTCCCAAGCTTCCAGCTCGTCCCAAGAGGTTTCGGTGAGGGCCTTGATGACCTTCTTGAGTTCGATCTTGTCGCCGCTGTAGCGGTCGCGGATGGAGCCCCAGCGCCGGGCGTCGTTGTCCCAGACGGGCATGTCGTGGGATACCTCGCCGTGGATCAGCTCCTCGCCCACGTACTCGAAGATCTTGGTGATGCCCGAGCCTCCGTCCTCGATGAGGTGGCCGCCCAGGTTGACCTTGAAGCCCTCGTCTTCCACCGCCAGGGCACGCCCGCCGAGGTGCGGCGACCGCTCCAGCACGCAGACGGTGCGGCCCTCCCGCGCCAGCAGCGCCCCGGCGGAGAGCCCGGCGGCGCCCGCACCGATCACGATCACGTCGTAGCTGGCCATAGGAGATCCCCTCGCTGAAGCACCTGAGTGGCCACCGCCCGCCGCTGTCGCCGGTGCGCTCTTCAATTCCCGAGCGTATCAAACGGTCGTTTGGCACACAAGCCGGCGGTCGGCGGTCAGCCGGTGAACCGGTCGTGCAGCTCGGCGGCGAGGTCGCTGTTCTCGGCGTTGTCGGGGTGCGGCAGCCACTCCTCGCCCACCGCCAGGTAGCGCGTCGCCAGCTCGATCAGCGGGCCGTGGGCCACGCTGGGCGGAAGGAAGTTCCAGCGCAGCCACGGCTGGGAGTCCGGGTGGCTGGCCTCTTCCATGACCAGGGGCAGCCCGGCCTCGCGCACCCGGTGGATCATGCCGTCGAAGTCGTCGGAGCAGAAGGCCAAATGGTGGACGTACTCGCCGCGCCGCTCGAGCACCTTGTCGGGCCAGTGCCCCGGCTCGGCGGGCGACCACAGCTGGATGGAGATGCCGCGCGGGTCGGGGTTCTGGAAGGTCAGCCAACGCATCGGCGTGCCGTCGGCCTCGTCGAGACCTTGCCCGCGGGTGATCTGCATGGTGTGGCCAGGTGAGAGCACCTCCAGGATGCGCGTCCAGTCGGCCTCGGCCTGGTCGAGGTCCTTGACCAGCAGCGAGACGTGGTCGAGATGAATGCCCATGGATGCTCCTTTGTCAGCGATCTGTCCGAGCAGGGGGTCAGTCGGGGACGCCGGTGGCCGTCGGCGGGAGCGTCTGGCGAAATCGCTCCGCCGCGTCTTCACTGTCGGCGTCGTCAACGGGCGGCGCGTCGGGGTCGGTGACCGGCGCGTCGTCCTCATCCTCCTGAGTACCCGGATTCGTCTCCTCTGGCTCAGCTGTCGTGGTTGTGGTCGTCGTAGGGGGCTCTGATGCGGGCGGATCGATGGCGCGGTTAGGCGCTGTCTTGAAACTATCGCAGAAGGCAAGGTTCAAAACCAGTTCGCTGGGAATGTCATCTAGCCCTGGTAGTGCCTCAATATCGAAAGGCGTCGGAGTTGAGACGCCTTGCTGTTGTTCCATCGCGGAATAGAAGGATTGCGCGAACCTTCGATATTCTTGTGGGAGGGTGCCATCGAATACTATGTCCTTCACCTCGGGATCGAGAGTCGCCTGAACTGCCTCCCGAAACGTATAGCTCGTGTCGTAGCTCTCCGACGTATTGGTCCCGATTGTATTGCCTGTTGCGCCATCGCCGCCATCAGTAGGAAGATGGGGATTGGGCTGGTTCGATGAAACTCCACCACCCCGTTCATCAACCACGGCTGCTTCTTCCATTTCCACGAGCAGGGACGCTAGCCATTCCCCGGTTTGCTCAGCCATCATGCCGCGAAGATGTTCTCGAATCGACCAACAGAGCGCGCCAAGCGAGGAGCTCCGGTCAAAAGGATTGTTCGTCATCATATCCAAGAGAGATCGCACCGACGCAAGTTGCTCTTCGAGCGTCGGCAGAGAGAATGAGTCTTCCCGAAGCTCGGCACTCGAGTCTTTTGGACGCGCTTCAGGTTGCAAGCGTTGAATGTGACTAGGGGTTGGCCCGGCACGACCGAGAGCGGTACGAGCGGTGGTGGACATTGATCTGTCGCTCGGTATCTGCTGAGACGCGGTTGCGGTGTCCAAATCGACGGCTGCGATGGACTCACCCGGAGAGGACACCGAACGGCATCCACCGGTTACGACAGAAACGGCCATGAGAGGTAGGAAGGCATAGAGAAACGGCCATCGGTGTCGCATGATTCCGTGACCGGGGGGTATGAGTAGCAGCGTCTCGACCGCACATAGCCCGTGTCGCACACCAGAGCCACAGTGGGCTCCTGGTAGCGGGTGACCGACTTGGTGACGGTTCGCGAGCAGGTGCTGCCCGAGCGGGACCAGCCGCCCGAACCGCAGCTATAGCTAGCCGTGCCGTAGCGGGTGACCGAGCGGGTACACGTGGTTCCCGACAGCTTCCAGCCGCCAGACCCGCAGGTGTAGCCGACGGGCATCGTGCCGACATAGGCAAGCGTCGCCGGCTTCGTCTCCGTCACGGTGTAGCGGCACGACGGCGGCGTGCCGCGGGAGCATCGGACGGTCGCCGCCTTCGACTCGGTCTCGGTCACTGACGCCGTGTAGCGGCACGACGGCGGCGCGCCCGCCGGCGAGCAGTAGCGCCTCGTAGCCCTCACGACAGACCGGCACCTGGGTCGGCGCTACCTGCGCCGAAGTCTCATCGGCGCCGAACGGCCACGACGGCATCACAAGACCGGTGGCCAGCAACAAGACCACGACCCCCACCAGACACGCCCCCCGACGAACCGACGAGGAGCGGGCCCGGAACCGCCAACGAGCAGCACACGCCCGCAACATACCCCACGACCAGCCCTCCGACAGGCCAAGCGGCGACCGACACGCCCGCGGGCGCAGCCGCCCCGCGACCAGCTGGCTAGGCGGCTTCGAGGATGGTGGCGTTGGAGAGGCCGCCGCCTTCGCACATGGTCTGCAACCCGAGGCCTGCGCCGGTACGTCGCATCTCGTGGATGAGGGTGGTCATGATCCGGGCGCCGCTCGCCCCCAGCGGGTGGCCGAGGGCGATGGCACCGCCGTTGACGTTGACGCGGTCCGGGTCGACGCCCACCTCGGCCTGCCAGGCGAGAACCACCGAGGCGAAGGCCTCGTTGCATTCGAACAGGTCGACGTCGTCGACGCCGAGGCCCGCCCGCTCAAGCGCCATCTGGGTGGCGGGGATCGGGCCGGTAAGGATCAGCACCGGGTCGCTGCCGGTGACCGCCATGGTGTGGACGCGGGCGAGCGGGGTGAGGTCGTGACGCTGCACGGCCTGCTCCGAGGCGACGAGCAGGACGGCCGCCCCGTCGCTGACCTGGCTGGACATGGCGGCGGTCAGCGGGCCGAACTCGCTGAACGGCCGCAGCGCAGCCATCTTCTCCAGCGACGTGTCCGGGCGGATGCACTCGTCGCGGGCGCACTCGCCCACCGCTAGCACCTCACCGTCGAAGCGCCCCGCCTCCCAGGCCCGGTGCGCCTTGCTGTGGCTTTGCAGCGCCAAGCCGTTCATGTCCTCGCCGCTGATCGCCCAGCGCTCGGCAACGAGGTTGCCGCCGCGGAACTGGTGGATCAGCTCGTCGCCGAAGCGCTCCAGCCAGCCGGGGGCGTCGAACGGGGAGCCCATCTCGAGTTGGGGCCCCACGTCGCCCTGGCTGTTGAGCTTCACGAGGCTCATCACCTCGGTGCCCCCGGCGACGACAAGGTCCATGGTGCCGGACATGACCGCCTGGGCGGCGAAGTGAACGGCCTGCTGCGAGGAGCCGCACTGGCGGTCGATGGTGACCGCCGGCACACGCTCGGGGAAGCCGGCCACCAGCGCAGAGTTGCGACCCAGGTTGCAGGACTGGGCGCCGATCTGGCCGACGCAGCCCCAGATGACGTCGTCCACCTCGCCGGGGTCGACGCCGGTGCGCTCGACGAGGCCCCGGAGAACGTGCGCACCCAGGTCCACCGGGTGGATGTGGCTTAGGCCCCCGCCGAACCGCCCGATGGGCGTCCGCACCCCGTCGATGATGTACGCCTCGGCCATGCCCGATCCTCCGGTGACTCTGCCGTCGCCGCCCGCTGCACGGCGCGGCGCCAAGCTACCGGTCGACGACTGCCAGCAGCCAGCGCCGCTTTGCACCCGCCGGGCGGCCTCGCTTGTCGGTCTGCGACCGCACAGACCCCCGCGCGGCCCAGTTGCGCTCGTAAGCGGCGTGACTCTCCGCCCTTCTGCGATCTGGCACACGACTACCCTTCACCCAACCTCGGCGAACACCGTCGCTGGGGCTGCGCACTCGCACAGAGGACAACGGATGATCGAGCAGCGCCTGCGAGAACCGCCGATGCGATGTTTACGGTCAATGCGCTCTTGTTGACAATCTGTCCGACACTCGTATACTGACGGACGTGCCATGCTGTGGATCGGCGAGTGGGACTGGGACGACGGAAATCTCGACGAGTTGGCGCGCCACGGGCTGGACTGGTTCGTGGTGCTGCAGGTCGCTGAGGAGCACCCCAAGTTCCGAGCCAACCGGAAGCGGCGGGCGGCAAGCCATCAGATGATCGGACCAGATCGCGGCGGCCGGCACTGGACAGTGTGCATTGTGCGGCTGCATGGTGAGCGCTGGCGAGCCGTCACTGGTTGGTCGTCGACGGCAGGCGAGCGGGCGTGGTACGAGGGGGCATGAGAATGGCAGGACAGGTTGACCACCACGGCGTCGAGCTCGAAATCGAGCAACTTCACGCCAGCAGAGACGATCCCGCCGAGTGGGACGAGAAGCCGGCCGCGGTCCGTGTCCGGCCAGCGACCACCAGTGTGGTGTCGTTCCGGATGCCGCACGACGAGTTGGACTGTCTGCAGAACATCGCCGGGGCCCGGGGCCAGACCATCTCCGATTTCGTGCGCGACTCCATCCGGGTCCGCATCGGCTACTCGTCTGACACAAGTTCCGGGGACCATGGCAAGCAAGTTGCTGCGACCGAGCCCTCGCCGGAACTCGAGGCGATCGCCCGCATCGACGGAATCGGCGTGGACGAAATGATTCGGACGGCCATCACATCTCATGTGGCGGCGCGCCGGCGCGACCCCGGGTTCCAGGCACGGCTCCAGCGGGAGCAGACGGTCCTCCGTTCGCTCGCCGAGTGAGCCGTTGGGCAGTCCCAGCGTCCGGCTACGGACTCCGGAGCGGCCAGGGATGCTCCCGCTCGAGCTGGGCGGCGAGTCGGAACAGCACGTCCTCGCGCCCGTAGCCGGCGGTGAAGTGGATGCCCACCGGCAGGTCGTCGGCGTTGCGGTCCCATGGAACCGACATGGCCGGCACGCCAGCCATGTTGGCCAGCGACGTGAAGGGGATGAAGTTGAAAACCGCGGTCAGGTAGCCGTTCAGGTCCTCCGTCGTGGGATCCAGGACGCCGAGGGGGGGCGGCGGCGTGGCGACCACGGGCGAGAGCAGAACGTCGTGGCTCTCGAAGAAGGGGGCGACCTGCCGACCCACGCCGTGCATCGCCCAAGTGGCGCGGACCAGGTCCGCGGCGGAGCGGTCGGTACCGATGTTCCTCAGCACGCCCACCACGTGCTCGAGGTCGCCTCGACCGGGCGACCGGCCGGTCTCGTCGCCGTAACGGTCGAGCCCGGCCTGCACGTTGGCGGCGATCAGCAGCGTGAAGGCGTCGCCCATTCCCGCTACGTCATACGACGGAACGGCGTCAACGACGTCGTGGCCGAGGTCGGCCAGAGCACTCGCGGCGCGATCCACCGCCGCGGTGCAGTCCGCATGCACGGCCGCCCCGTTCAGCGCCTCGCGTTGGACAGCGACCCGCAGCCGTCCGGGAGGCGTCGCCACCTCGTGCGTATACGGCCGTGTCGGCGGCGGCGCCCAGTACGGATCGCCAGGGGCGGGGCCGCTGATGGCGTCGAGCACCGCCGCGCTGTCCCGAACGGTGCGCGTGATGACCCCCTCGGTGCTGAGACCGTTCCAAGCCTCGCCGTAGGTGGGGCCGGCGGGCACCCGGCCCCTAGTCGGCTTCAAGGAGAAGGCGCCGCAGCACGAGGCCGGGATCCTAAGCGAGCCGCCGCCGTCTGAGCCGTGCGCGGCCGGGACCATCCCCGAGACGACCGCGGCGCCCGATCCTCCCGAGGATCCCCCGGCGCTGAAGCCCGCCCGCCACGGATTCTGCGTGGCGCCGAACAGGGCGCCCTCGGTGCTGGGGCAGCAGCCGAACTCTGGCGTGTTCGTCTTCCCGAAGATCACGAATCCGGCCCGGCGGAAGCGGCGAACCGTCTCGGAGTCGGCTTGGGGCACGTTGTCTGCCCAGTAGTGGCTGCCGGAGGTGGTCGGCACGCCGGCGTAGGCGGCGCGCAGGTCCTTCAAGAGGAACGGCACGCCGGTGAAGGGCCCCGCCGGCAGTCCGGCGGCGATCTCGGCGCGAGCCTCGTCGTACATCTCTGTCACGACGGCGTTCAGGGCACCGTTGCGTGCGGCGACCGCGGCGATGGCGTCGTCCAGCAACTCCCCCGGCGACGCCCGCCCGGATCGGACCAGCTCCGCCAACCCGAGCGCGTCGAACTCGCCGTAGCCGTCCATAGGTCGCCTCCCGCTCGCCTCAGCGCTCAGAGGTGGATCGCCTTTTGCTCCAGGTACTCCTGGAGCCCCGCGACCCCCAGTTCCTTGCCGAGCCCGGACTGCTTGTAGCCGCCGTACGGCGCTGTGAAGCTCTGATCGGCGCCGTTGACCACCAACCAGCCGGCCCGCAATCGGCGCGCCACGGCCATCGCCTCATCGGGCTCGCCGAAGACCATCGCCGCGAGGCCGTACTCGGTATCGTTTGCGATGCTGACAGCTTCTTCGGTGTCGCGGTAGGTCAAGATCGACAGCACCGGACCGAAGATCTCCTCGCGGGCGATGCGCATTTCCATCGTCACGTCGGCGAACACTGTTGGGCGGACGAAGTAGCCGCGCTCTAGGCCGTCCGGCGGCTCGACTCCACCGGTCACAAGCGTCGCCCCTTCGTCGATCCCCGATTGGATGTACGCGCGCACGCGGTCTCGCTGGCGGGCGTTGACGAGCGGCCCGACCATCGTGTCAGCCGCCGCCGGGTCGCCCACAGCCAGGGACTCAGCGATAGCCGCCGCGGTCGCCGCGGCCTCGTCGCGCCGCGCCTCGTGCACCAGCAGCCGCGTGGAAGCCGTACACATCTGGCCGCAGTTGATGTAGCAGCCCTGCACCGCAGCAGCCACCGCGTCGGCCAGCGGCGCGCCATCCAGCACGATCAGCGGCGACTTGCCGCCAAGTTCGAGCGTCACCCTCTTGACGGTCGCGGCGGCCACCGACGCCAGCCGCCGGCCCGTCGCCGTGGAGCCCGTGAAGGAGACCATGTCCACGTCGGGGTGCGCCACGAGCGCCTCGCCGGCACTCAGCCCCTCGCCGGACACCAGGTTGAACGCGCCCGGCGCCACACCGGCCTCGTGCACGATCTCGGACAGCATGAACGCCGTTAGGGGGGCGTGCTCGCTCGGCTTCACGATCACGCTGCATCCCATGGCCAACGCCGGCGCCACCTTCACGGCGATCTGCACGAGCGGGAAGTTCCAGGGCGTGATGGCGCCGACGACACCGATCGGCTCCTTGATGGTCAGCGTGCCGCCCACGGTGGCTTCCAGCTCGATCTCCGGGGCCAGCTTCACGTTGTCACCGAACACCACGGCAGCCAGACCGGTCTGCAGCATCGGAGCGATCATCGACGGGGTTCCCACCTCGGCGACGATGGACTGCGCCAACTCGTCGTTGCGGGCCATGATCCCCTCGGCGATCCGTCCGAGAGCCCCCAGCCGCTCATCCAGAGGCGTCGCCGACCAGCCGGCGAACCCGGCGCGGGCCGCGGAGACTGCTCGGTCGACGTCGGCGGCGCCCCCGGCAGGGACCCGGCCCATGACCTCCTCCGAGCAGGCGTTGACGACCTCGATGCTCTCCGCGCTCGATGGGCTGACCCACTCTCCTCCGATATACAGCCGCGAGAACTCCTGCATGGGGCACTCCTTGCTTGTCGCTCCCGCGGGCGCCAGCGCCGGTGCGAGATGAGGGTCCGAGCGCTAGGACAGGCAGAGTCTGTCGATGCGCTCCTCTGATATATCACGCCCGAGAAGTTCCGCGCCGATCTCGCCGCGCTGCATGATGAGCACGCGATCGCACACCCGGACCAGCTCTGCGCTGTCGGTAGAGCAGACCAGCACGCCGGCGCCGTCGCGGGCCGCGGCGACGATTCGGCGATGGATCTCGGCCTTGGCGCCCACGTCCACGCCCTGGGTGGGCTCGTCCAGGACCAGCACGCGGGGCTGGATGCGCAGCCAGCGGGCCAACAGCACCTTCTGCTGGTTGCCGCCGCTGAGCCGCATGGCGCCGAGCGTCTGGTCGCGGGGCCGGACGTCCAGCATCGCCAGCCAGGCATCGACGTCTGATCGCTCCTTGCGATGCCGCAGCATCCCGCCGCGCCGGTAAGGGCGCAGATCGGCCAGCGTCACGTTCTCGCGCACGACCATCGACGCCACTAGGCCCAGCGACTTGCGGTCGGCGGGCACGAACCCCAGGCCGGCCGCGATGGCGAGGTCGGGACGCTCGGCCGGCACGACGCGTCCCGCTACCGCCACCGAACCGCTGCGTCCGGCCGCCCCGAAGAGGGCGGGACCGATCTCCTCTCGCCCCGAGCCCGTCAGGCCGGCGACGCCCACCACCTCTCCGGCGCCGACACGCAGGCTCACACCGCGCAGGACCGCGCCGGAGAGGTTCTGAGCGACGAGCGACGGCTCGTGCTCGGTCGGCCCTGGCGGCAACGCCCCGTCCCCGCCGGCCGTCACGGAGCCGCGCCCGACGATCAACTCGACCATGCGGTCGTGATCGAGGTCTTCGGCGTCGAAGGTCCCCACGCGGGCACCGTCGCGCAGGATCGTGACCCGGTCTGCGAGGGCCAGAACCTCATCGAGATGATGCGACACGTAGATCACCCCGACGCCTCGGGCCCGGATAGTCCGAACCACGTCGAACAGGCGAGCAGTCTCGGCCTCGGGCAGGGATGCGGTCGGCTCGTCCAGCACCAGCAGGCGCGCCGCCGACTCCCAGCCGTCGAGCGCCCGGGCGATGGCGATGCCGGTCCGCTCCGACGCGCGCAGCGAGCCGACCAGGGAGCGGACGTCGAGTTCGTAGCCCAGATCGGCGAGGGCGGCGTGCGCTTGGCTCCGTTCGTGCCGCCAGGAGATCCGCCGGGGAAAGCGAACGTCGTAGCCGCGTCCGAGCGCGAGGTTCTCCACGACGTCGAGGCTGTCGACCAGACCGAGGTCCTGGTGGACGAAGCGCAGTCCCCGCAGGCGCGCTTCGCCGGGACGGCGCGGGTCGAACTCCTCGCCCTCCAAGGCGATCGAGCCCCCGTCGGGGTCGTGGACGCCGGCGAGGATCTTGACGAGCGTGGACTTGCCCGATCCGTTCTGGCCCACCAGGGCGTGGATCTCGCCGGCCCGGACGTCGAAGTCAACCTCCACGAGCGCCTCGGTCGGCCCGAACGCTTTGGAGACACCCCGAACCTCGAGCAGTGACTCGCCCCCGCTCACCGCGACCGCCGCGCCGGCCCGCACGAGGTCCGTCACGGCGCCAATCCCCCCGGCGAGTCGCCGCGGCGACGGTACACGGCGATCCCCACGGCAAGCGCCAGCGTGACACCGTTGAAGAGGTCGTCCACCCAGACCTCCGTGCCCGAGAGCTGTAGGCCTTTCACACCTGTCGCTAGGAGGTAGACGGCGACGAGCGTGCCCCAGGCGTTGATTCTCCCCCGCTTGATCTGCGTCGAACCTAGGAACACGGCGGTGTAAGCGGGGATGAGCTTCGGCGGGCCAGCGGTCAGCGACGCCGAACCGAGCTTCGCCGCCAGGACGACGCCGGCGAACGCGGCGACGGCCGCGGAGACGACGAGCGACACGGTGACGAATCGGTCGGTCCGCACGCCGGCGAGGCGCGCCGCCGCGGGATTCCCACCCGTGGCGTAGGCGTAGCGCCCGCTGCGCGTGTATTCGAGGACGAACCAGATGATCAGCGTCAGAGCGAGCAGGTAGAAGAACGGCTGCGGCAGCCCGAGCACCACGTTGCGGCCGAATCTCTTGAACTCGTCGGAGAACTCGCCGGCGATCTGGCGGTTGTTGGACACGAACAGGATGAACGCCTGCAGGATCGAACTCATGGCCAGCGTGGCGATGAAGGAGTTGACCCCGATCTTGACCACCATGAGGGCGTTGGCGAGGCCGACCGCCACGCCGATGGCGACCATCATGAGGGTCACGACGGCCATGTTGATGTCGGTGTGTACGTTCATCCACGTGGTGGCGACGAGGGTGAACCCCAGCACGTGACCGATGGAGAGGTCGAAGACGCCGCAAGCCAGCGGCACCACTAGGCCTACCGCGACCATGCCAGTCACCGCCTGATCCGAAGCCAGGACCCGCAGCGTCGTCGTCGTGAGGAACGTCTCGGGCACCCACAGGGCGAAGATCAGGATGATGAGGCCCCAGATGTAGATGCCGCTGAAGCGGTCCACGCCGAAGTGGAACCGGCGACGGGCCCGGGTCGTCTGCTCTGCGCTCTCTGCCACCCGTGGAGCAGTGTAGGTGAGGCCCGCAGGCCGCTGGGCCCCGGAACAGCTACCATCCCCCGAGTTCTCCCGAGGGGAAGGTCAGACAATGAAGAAGACTCGATTCCTGCTGCCGCTGCTCGTTTCGGTGCTGGCGATTCTCGCAGCCTCCTGCGCCAGCGAGGATTCAGCCGCCGGCGACCTCGCCAACCAAGCCCTCAACGAGGCGCGAGCCGCGTCCGCGGCAGCGGCGGCGAACTCCCAAGCCGTCGGCGACGCCGCCGCGGCCGCTGATGCAGGCCGTGCCGAGGCGGGCGCCGCCGCGGCGCAGGCTCAGGCCGCCGGCGCCGACGCGGCAGCAGCGCAGGCGGCAGCGGTCGCCGCGGGCGCCGATGCCGATGCCGCGGCAGCCGCCGCTGAACTCGCCCTCGCAACCGCCGAAGGCAGCGAAGAGGCGATCGCGGCCGCCGAGGCCGCTCTCGCCGCGGCGCAGTCCGAAGCCGAAGCAGCACGCGCCCTGGCCGCCGAGGCCCAGAACGAGGCCGACGCGGCTCGGTCGGCGGCCTCAGAGGCTCAAGCCCAAGCCGAGCTCGCCCAAGCCCAAGCCGACGCGGCGCAGACCCAGGCCGACGCCGCCCAAGCGCAGGCCGGCGCCGCGCAGTCGCGGGCTGACGCCGCCGAAGCCGGCGTTAGCGTCGCCGACCTGCTCGACTCGCCCACGAGCATCGGACCTCGGACACCTCTGTCGGCCACACCGGAACCCGGCAAGACGCTCATCTGGATCGAGTGTCCCACGCCGGGCTGCGTGCTGGTCGGCAACGGCATCACCGACGCCGCCGCCCACTTGGGCTGGACCGTCGAGCGCATCGGTCACGATCTAACGCCGGAGGGCACCGCTGGCGCCATGGCCCAGGCGGTAGCGCAGAACCCTGACGCGGTGCTGATCTCGGGATCGGTGAACGCCTTCTACGAAGACTCGCTGGCGACGCTGAACGAGCGCGGCGTGCCGGTCATCGACTCCTCCTCGGTGAACGAGGTGGGTGGCGCCGCCAACGGCATCTACGGCATGGTGCAGGGCGTCCCGCAGACGACCGCCTACGGCCAGGTCCTAGCGAGTTGGCTCGTCGCCGACTCCGGCGGTAACGCCAACGTGCTCGTGTTCAACGTGCCCGACGTGCCGGTGCTGACCGGGTTCAACGCCGGAATCGGCGGGGTGATGGCCGAGACCTGCGCCAACTGCACTGTGGAGATTGTGGACGTGTCGTTCGCCGACCTGCTGGGCGGCAACGTGCCGGGCCTCGTGGTCTCGGCGCTGCAGGCCAACCCCGACGCCGGCTACGTGGCGTGCGGCTTCGGCGACCTGTGCATCGGCGTGACCGGAGCGATCGCCGAGGCGGGCCTAGCCGACCGGGTGAAGCTCACCGGGGCGCTGCCGAACGCCGGCGACTTCGCCGCCATCGCCGCTGGTGAGGAAGCCGCCTTCGTGGCCGCCCCCGAGTACATGATCGGCTGGCGCAAGGTGGACATCCTCGCCGCGTTCTTCGTGGGCGACGACCTGACCGAGGCGCAGACAGCTCTGCTGCCCATGCAGGTCATCACGCCGGAGACCACCGGCATCGTGCGCGACAGCGGCGGCAACTACATCGGCGTCGCCGACTACGAGGCGCAGTTCCTGGCTCGCTGGGGCCTCGGCTGAGCCGAGAGTACCCAGCCGCCCCGGCCCCGCCGCGTCCCTGTAGCGCGCGGGGTCGGGGCCGACCGACCCGAAGGCGACCTCCCGGCGGCGCTAGTGGTCGTGGATGAGCATCCCGCAGATGTTCTTGCCCGCCACCATGTCGTCGTAGCCCTCGTTGATCTCGTCGATCCTGTAGCGGGCGGTGATCATCTCCTCGATCAGGAACTGCCCCTGGCGATAGAGGTCGATGATCCGCGGCATGTCGTCACCGAAGTTGGCCGAGCCGTACAGGCAGCCTTGGATCGCCTTGTTGGAGAACACGAGGTCGGTCACCGGCACCCGCACCTCGTCGAGGGTGATGTTGGCGGGCGCCACGAGCACGCAGCGCCCACCCTTGGCGATGGCCGCGTAGGCGTTGGCGATCGTCTCGGTGGTCTGGATGCCCACGCAGGAGAC
>VXNF01000035.1:20343-23312 GCA_009840735.1 Acidimicrobiia bacterium
GTGGCGGCGCGGCAGGCGATGGTCCCGGCCACCTCGTAGGGCACGTCGTCGGGGATCGGAACCACCGAGTCCTCCGGCACCACGGTGTGGCGCGCGAAGCCGCCGAGGATGGTGAGCTGATACACGTCGGTGCCGTCTGCCTTGTGGAACCGGTGCGTGCCGTCGAGCTGCACGCCCTCCAACACGCCGGCGCCCTGGTTGCAGAGGTATTCCCAGCCGCGGGCGCAGTAGCGGCAGTGGCCGCAGGCAGGGATCCAGATGAGCGCGACCCGGTCGCCGGCTGACACCTTGGTGACACCCGGCCCCACCTCCAGAACATCGCCGGAGGCCTCGTGGCCGCACACCACCGGCAGCGCCACCGGCACGTCGCCCACTAGGACGGTGTAGTCGGAGTGGCACAACCCGCAGGCCCGCACGGCGACGAGCACCTCGTTCGCCTTCGGCGGGTCCAACTCCAGGTCCTGCACAACCATCGGAGCCTTGAACTCCTCCAGAACCGCGGCACGCGTCTGCATGGCCCCTCCTAGGAATCGTTGCCTGCGAGGATCAGATCCGACGCCCGCTCGCCGATGGCGATCACGGTGGCGTTGGTGTTGGCGCTCACGATACGCGGCATCACCGAGGCGTCGACCACCCGGAGGCCCGCGATGCCGCGCACGCGCAGCGAGGGGTCGACCACCGCGCCGTCGTCGCCGCCCATCCGGCAGGTGCCGCTGGGGTGGTAGGCGAGTCCGGCGGTGGCCCGGGCGTACGCGGCCCATCCGTCGCTGTCGGCGGGCGGCGCCGGCGGGAGCTGCTGCTCGAGGAGGTACGGAGCGAAGCTCTCGGTCTCGAAGACGCGCTGAGCGATCTCGCATCCCTTCGCCAGACGCGCCACGTCGTCGGCATCTCCCATGAGCTCATGGGAGATGCGCGGCGGGTCGCCCGGGTCGGCCGAGCGCAGAGACACCGTGCCGCGGGCGTTCGGCCGGCAGAGGTTGGCGGCGATCATGCAGGCGGGACGCTCGTGGAGCTCCAAGCCGTCGGGACCGAAGTCGAAGCCGACGGGTGTGAAGTGGAACTGCAGGTCCGGCCGGTCCAGCGAGGGGTCGCTGCGGAAGAAGGCGTATCCCTGCGCCACCGGCGAGGTCATGGCGCCGGTGCCCGAACGTCGCCACTCCGCCGCGGCGCCCTCGGGGTCCTCCAGCAGCATCGTGTTCAGCGTCGGCACGTTGACGAAGAAGCTCACGAACGTGATCGGATGCTCCTGGAGGTTCCGGCCCACGCCTTCGGCTTCGACGACTACGTCGATGCCCAACCCTGCGAGCTCGGACCGGGGGCCGATGCCGGACAGCATCAGCAGCTTGGGCGACATGATCGCCCCGGCGGACAGCAAGACCTCGCGGGAGGCCCGCAGTTCGCCTCCGGAGGTCACCGCGCCGGCGCAGCGCTCGCCTTCCAACAGCAGCCGGGTGACTTCGACTCCCGTGCGCACCTCGAGGTTCGGGCGGTCGAGCACCGGCGCAAGGTACGCCCGGGCCGCGGTCTCGCGCCTGCCCTCACGCTGGTTGGTCTGCACAGGCGCGAACCCCTCGGGGTCGGCCCCGTTCGGATCGGCGTTCGCCGCGAAGCCCGCCTCGACTCCGGCGGCCACGAACACGTCCACGAGCTCGTGCTGGGTCCGCAGGCGGGACACGCGCACAGGGCCGTCGCCGCCCCGGTACTCGTCGGGACCACCCTCGAAGGACTCGCTGCGGCGGAAGTACCGCAGCAGCGACTCGTAGTCCCAGCCGGTCGCCCCCAGCTCGGCCCAGCCGTCGTAGTCCCGGCGTTGGCCGCGGATCCAGACCAGTCCGTTGATCGACGTGCCGCCGCCTAGGACCTTGCCGACCGGCCACAGGTCGACCCGGCCGTCCCGAGTCGGGTCGGGTTCGGCCATGACGCACCAGTCGGTCGCAGGATTGCCCACGACGTTGCGTTGACCGAAGGGCATCTCCACGTCCGGCGCCACGTCGCTGCCGCCCGCCTCGACGAGGAGGACGCGGTTCGACGGGTCGGCGGACAGGCGGTTCGCCAGCACGCAGCCAGCGGCGCCGGCGCCGACGATCAGGTAGTCACACTCCATCGGTTCGGGTCTCCCTCTCCTCGCTTCGGGCGAGTATCGCCAACTCCCGCTCGCGGGCCTTGCGGGCACGCAGCCGCAGCGCCCAACCCGACAAGGCGATGGCACCGAGCAGGGCGGCGCCCTCCACTGCCTTCTCGATCCACTTTCCGACCCCCACCTGCTGCAGCCCCGAGATGGCCGCCTCGATGGTGTACACCGCCAGCACCGCCCCCCAGACGTTGTAGCGACCGGGGCGGATGGTGGTCGCCCCGAGGAAGGCGGCGGCGAAAGCCGGGATGAGCAGGGTCAGGCCGGTGCTCGGCGTTCCCGTGCCGATGCGCCCGCCCAGCATGGCACCGCCCGCGGCGGCCAGCAGTCCGGCCACCACGAAGGTGCCCATCACCATGCGGTCAGAGCGGATGCCGCTCAACTCGGCGGCGCGACGGTTGCCGCCGACGGCGTACATGCGCCGCCCCGTGGGCATACCCGACAGCACGAACCACACCACGAGGGCGATGACGAGCGCATAGACCACCGTCAGCGGCAGCCCACCGGAGACACCCTCGAAGATCCGCTTGCGGAACACCGTCGTCAGAGGATCGGGCGCGCCGAGGATGGTGCGCGACGAGTAGCGCAGCGAGATCCCCTCGAGGATCGTGCCGGTGGCGAGCGTGGCAACGATGCTCGGAACCCTCAGCTTCACCACGGCCACGCCGTTCACGAGGCCGATGAACATGCCGACCGCCAGCGTGCAGATGAGCGCCAACGGTGCCGGAAACGCCTGGTTGACCGCGAAGCCGACGACGATGAGCTGCGCGAACGACAGGTTCGACGCCACCGACAGGTCGAACTCGCCGACGATCAGGGGCATCATCGCCGCGAAGGC
>VXNF01000083.1 GCA_009840735.1 Acidimicrobiia bacterium
GCCGTTTGTCTCGGGGGGTCGTTGTTGTTTAAATCCCACAGGCGCCAGCCCCCGCCACGTCGGGACCACCCCCGGTGGCGATCGGTGTCATGGCCGACCTGGCGATCGCCGTGGACGGCTACGCCCACGCCGTGTTCGTGCAGGAGTACTTCAGCGGGCCGGTGACCCGCTTCTCGGCCAGTTCCTCAGACACGGGCGTGGCGACCGCGGGCGTGCGTACTCCCGACACGCTGATCGTTACGCCGGTCTCCAACGGAACCGCCCGCGTTACCGTGACCGCCACAGGACCGGGCGGCGCGGTGACGCAGACCTTCGTCGCCCGGGTCGGCGCCGGACCCGCACCGGTGACCCGTCCAGCAGCCCCGCCGCCAGCGCCAGCACCCGCTGCGCCGGCGCCCGCGCCTGCACCACCGCCGCCCGATGACTCCGACGAGTTGACCCCGATCGACGACGAGCTCCCGCCGCTGCCGCCGGACACCGGCACAGACGACGCCGTTCCCACCGGGAACCCGCCCACGCGGACCGGTTCAGTCCCCACGCAGACCGTGGCCGTCGGGGCGACCCTGGAGCTCGATGTCGCCCGCTATTTCGGCGGGGTGATCCGAGGCTGGGAATTGGAATCGACCGATCCTGCGGTCGCTGACGTGACGATGACGGTCGCGGGCAGGGCCGATGTCCGCGGGGTGGCGGCGGGCACCGCCACGATCACCGTGACCGCCAGCAATAACGACGGCAACGCCAAGCAGGCGTTCAACGTCACCGTCGGGGCCGCCACGACCACGACCACCACGACGACGACCGCCCCGGCAGGTTCGACGGCGACCGGCTTCCTCGTGCAAGTCGGCGACGCCCCGTCGGTCACGTTGAACGTGGGCCAGTCCACGACCTTGGACATCAGCCGCTACTTCTCCGCCGCCGCCACCTCGTTTGGCGTGGAGGAGAGGCCCAGCGGGTTGAGCATCACCGTTTCGGGTTCGTCGGCCACCATCACCGGCGCCACCAGCGGGGACTACACGGTCCAAATCGTCGGCTCTAACGCCAACGCCTCCGTCAAGAGACCGCTCAGCATCCGGGTCAACTAGGGGAGATCCGACGCGCCACTACCCGCCCGGACGGCCTGCGGTGCTGTGGGCTGCAGGTCCAGTTAGTCGGTGACCGAGACCGGGCGGCCCTGCGGACACGGGCACCCTCCGGAGGCACGCTCCCGCACCGGCTGGCTCGGCAACCGGGGCCTGCTGGGGGTGCTGGTGCTGCTCGGCGGGGTGCTGGCCGCCACGGTGGTGGGCGTCGTCGCATTCTGGCCCAAAGGCGCCGGCAGTGGAGCGGTCGCCGAGGGCGCAGGCCAGGTGGGTCTCACCTCGGAGCGATTCGCCGCGCAGGTCCAGTCGGTCCGCGAGGCGCCGTGCTCCTATTCCACCGCCGAGAACCCGCAGAACTGCCGCGCGGTCGTCGTCGTGCCGTCGAGCGGCCCGGATGCGCAGACGCCGGTGACCCTGCCGGAGTTCAACCTCGAACAGACCGGCTACGTGCCCGACCCTGCGCCCGGCGACAGGATCGTCGTGGGCTATGAGCCCGCCACGGACTTCTACTTCTACGCGGACGTGGATCGCCGGGTGGCGCTGTGGGTGCTGGCGGGGCTCTTCGCCGTGTTCGTTCTGGTGCTCGGGAGACTCCGAGGCCTGCGCTCATTGATCTCCACGGCGCTGACCGGGCTGCTCCTAGTGGGATTCGTGGCGCCATCGATCCTCGACGGCCACGAGCCGCTGCTGGTCGCGGTCGTCGCCGCCTCAGTCATCGCCTTCGCTAGCTTCTACCTCACCCACGGACCGGGGCCCGAGACCACCATCGCCCTGGCGGGGACGCTGGGATCGCTGGGGCTGACCCTCGGCATCTCGGCCCTCTTCTTCGGCGCCGCCCGCTTCACCGGCGTCGCCACTGAGGAGGGGGCGATCCTGTCGTTCGTCTCCGGCGGCATCGACCTGTCGTCGCTGCTGCTGGCCGGGGCCATGATCGGCGCGCTCGGTGCCCTCGACGACGTCACGATCACCCAGGCCGTCGCCGTGGCGGAGCTGCGCCGCGCCGATCCGACCATGGGCGCGTCGAGGCTGGTCGCCGCGGGCCTGCGGGTCGGTCGGGCCCACATCGCCTCCACGATCAACACCCTGCTGCTGGCCTATGTGGGTGCCGCTATGCCGTTGCTGTTGCTGTTCGCGGTGTCCGATCAGTCTTGGGGCATGGTCGCCAACTCCGAGCTGATCGCGGTGGAGATCGCCCGCACCCTCTGCGGGTCCATCGGTCTAGTGGCCGCTGTGCCGCTCGTGACCGCTCTGGCGGCTGTCCTGGGCGGCGAGGAGCGCGCCGGGCGAGCCGGGGACGGTTCCGGAGCGAGGACACGCGGCTCGTTCCTGCGTGCCAGGTTGCGTCGCCAGCCAGCGGAGGCCGGCGGGCGCCCCGCCACCTGGGACGACTTCACGCCCCGGGATGAACTGGATTTCTAGCCGGGCGGCTACTCCACGGTGACGGCGGTGCCGTAGGCCAGGATCTCCGCGGAGCCTTGGGCGACCATGGAGGTGGCGATCCGCATGTTGACGACGGCGTTGCCGCCGAGGCGGGCGGCGTCCTCCTCGAGGCGCTGCAGGGCTTGCGCCCGGGATTCCTGCATCATCTTCGTGTAGCTCCCGAGCTCGCCGCCGACCATGCTCTTGAGGCCGGCGCCGATGTCCTTGAAGATGACCTTGGCGCGGATCGTGCTGCCGCTGGCCAAGCCGTGGACAGCAGTGATGGTGTGACCTTCGAGCTGGGGCGTGGTGACAACGATCATGGGTTCTGGGCCTCCTGGACAGCCGGTCTTGGTGCGCCGCTCACAGCCTAGGATGCCCGGATGCTCCTGCATCAACTGCTGGCCCAGGGGGCCGCTCGCCACCCCGGCAAGACCGCGCTCGGCTGGGTCAAGCGCGACCGCTCGCTCGGCTACAGCGAGGCGGCCGAGGCGACCGATCGGGTGGCCGCCGGCCTGGGGACGCTCGGCGTCCAGCGGGGCGACCGGGTCGGCGTCTTCGCCCACAGCGGCCTGGATTACCTGCTCGCCATGTTCGGGGCGTGGCGGGCGGGCGCGGTCGCCGCGCTCGTGGATCTCCAGCGTGCTGAGTCCTTGGACCGATACTTCGGCCATTGCCGGCCCAAGGTCCTCATCTACACCCACGACTATTTCGACGCCGTCGACCGGCATCGAGCGGCGCTGGACAGCGTGGAGTCCTACGTGTGCTTCGACGGCGCCCAGCCCGGAGCGACGGACTGGGCCGAAATCCTGGGTTGCGATCAGGATCCGCCCGCTGACGCCGCCGCCGAGGGCGACATCGCCCATCTTGCCTACACCGCCGGTCCGACGGGGCTGCCGCAAGGATCCTGCCTCGCCCACGAGCCGGCCTGCGGGGCGGCGCGGGCCCTCGCGGAGCGTCTGGGGATCGGCCCCGATGACGTGAGCTTGGGGCCGATCCCGCTCTCTTGCAGCGAGCAGCTGGTGGCGAACCTGCTGCCGGCGCTGTCGGTGGGCGCGGCCTGCTGGGTGATGAACGACTGGGAGGCCGAGGGCGGCCTCGACGTTGTGGAGCGCATCGGGGCCACGGTCCTGGCCGCCGACGCCGCCGCGCTGACCGCGGCCCGCGCCGAGGCTGCCGACCGCGCCGGCGGCCTGCCCGCTTCGCTGCGCCTCGTGCTGGCAGTCGAGGGCACCGTGCCCTCCGAGATGAAGCGAGCCTGGCAGGACGACCTGGACATCCCCCTGGCGGAGATCCCCACGCCGCGAACTAGCCGGTGGCCCCCGGCGGCTCGCTGAGTCTGAATCCACCGATCCGGTGGGTAGTGGGTGATCAGGCGCCGTGCAGGCCGGCGAGGCTGAGGCGGTCGGCCTTGCCGCTGAAGGTCCGAGGGAAGGTCGCGAGGACGTGGACCCCGGCGGGGACGAGCGACGCGGGTACCCGCGCCCGGAGGTGCTCGGCGATCTCCTCGGCGCCGACGGTTCCCGGCTCGGCCAGCTCCACGAAGCAGCGGACCCGCTCGCCGGCGTCGACCACGACTGAGGCGTGGCGCACCGCCGGGTGGTCGTAGGCGGCGTCCTCCACCTCGCGCAGGAAGCCACCCCGGCACCGGGCGGCGTCAGCCTCCTGCACCCGGCCCATCACCTTGATGTGTCCCTGCGCCGAGGCGACCCCCACGTCACCGGTGTGCAGGACGCCGCCCGCGGTGGTGCGGGCGTAGGCCTCGGGCTTGTTGCGGTACTCGCCGAAGAACCCTTCGGCCACCACGACCTCGCCGACAGCGCCCGCGGAGAGTTCCCGGTTGTCGGCGTCGGCCACGTAGGCCAGGCGGTCCGGCAGCGGGCGGCCGGCGAAACCCTCGGGCGCGGTCTCGTCGCCGGGGGTTCCCAGCACCATGAAGCCGCCGAGCTCGCTCTGCCCGTAGCTCTCCGCCAGCGGGACGCCCAGGTGGTCGCGGTAGTCCCGCTTGATGCGCGGCGCCAGCGGCGAGCCGCCCGACAGCGCCAAGCGCAAGCTGTGTTCCGGCGCGGTGTCAGGCGCGAGGCCCGTCGCGAGGCCCACCACGTCGGCCAGGGTGAGCGGGTAGGCGATGAGGACCGTGCCACGCTGGGCGGCGATGTCCTCCCAGACCTCGCGGGGGCTGTGGCCGGCGGCCAGCACCACGTGGGCGCCCGTGTGGAGCGCGGGCATGGCGCTGGCGACGAGCTGGAAGCTGCTCGCCACCGGCGTCGTCGCCACTAGCACGTCGTCGGTCCGGTAGCGCAGCCGCTCGGCGATGCAGGCGGTCCCAAGCGTCACCGGACCGCTGGTGAGCACCACGCCCTTGGGGTCGCCGGTGGTGCCGGAGGTGTAGGACAAGAACAGGGGAGAGGCCTCGTCGTGGTTGCGCGGCGCGCTGGCCGCGCCGCCGGCGGCCACCTCCGCTAGGGGCGCCGCGTCGATGCCCAGGATCTCAGCGAGGCGCGGCCGGTTCTCCTCGTCGGAGACGACGACGGCAGGGTCCATGTCGCCCACGAAGTACCCCAGGCGGTCGTCGGGGGTGCGGGCGTCGATCAGCGCCGGCAGCGCGCCCAGCCGCCAGGCCGCGAAGACGGCCAGCCACGCCTCGATGCTGTCGGGGCTGCAGATGCCGACGGTGCTGCCGGGGCGCACGCCCAACGTCGCCAGCGTGCCGGCCACCTCGGGAACCCGCTGGCCGAGGGTGCCGTAGCTGACCGTCGTTTCGTCCCGACTGAGCGCTGGGCGCTCGGCGTGGCGTTCGCATGCCCGTTCCAGGACTGTGACGATGTCCATGTGTTGTCCTCCCTGCTGTTCGGTCTTCTACAGTTCGATGCGGGTCTTGGCGATGCCTGTGTTGGCGAGGTAGCTGTCGATGACCCCCATCGCCTGTTTGCGCAGCGCTTCCACGTCGAGGTGCGCGAACTCCCCGTCCTCGATGACGACGCTTCCGTCCACGACTACGTGGCGCACGTCGCCGCCGCTGGCGCGGTGGACCAAGCTCCAGGCGGCATCGAGGATCGGATCGATGCGCAGGCCCCGGGCCGAGACGCAGATCACGTCGGCTAGGGCGCCGACCACCAACTCGCCGAGCCGCCCGCCGAGGCCGACCGCGGCCGCGCCGTTGGCGGTAGCCATGCGCAGGGCCAGCGCGGGCGGGATGACGGCGGGATCCTCGTGGCGGATCGACTGAAGCAGCACCTCCTGGCGCACCTCGCAGAACATGTCGGCCATCTGGTCGACGCCGAGCGCCACGTTCACGCCGGCGTCCAGCAGATCGCGCACGCGGGTGAAGCCCTTGGCCAGCTTCATGTGGTTGCTCGGGCAGTGAACCACATGCGTGCCAGTGGTCGCCAGCAGGTCGATCTCGGCGTCGGACAGCAGGACGCAGTGGACCAGCGTCACGTCGGGGCCGCAGAACCCCAGCCGGTCGAGCAGCTCCACGGGACGGCAGCCGTGCTCTGCCTGAACTGTCCGCACCTCGGCCTCCGTCTCGGCCACATGGGTGTACAAACGAAGCCCGTGGGCGGCCGCGAACTCCCTGGCGGCGAGGTAGTCGCCGGCGTCGGCCTGGCGGAACGAGACCGGTGCGAGCATGATCCTTTCCGCCGCCACGTCGGCGGCGAGCAGCGCGCGCACCCGCGCCAGGCCGACCGCCAGCGGCTCGCAGATCGGGTCGTAGCCCCGCGTCATGAGGCCCCGCGCCAGGTACCAGCGGGCGCCGGTCGACGAATAACCGGCGATCGCCGCCTCAGCGAGGCCGTCCCGATGGAACGGGTACAGGTGGTCCACGACCGTCGTGGTGCCCGACGCCAGCAGCCGGGCGCAGCTGTAGGCCGCCATCGTCTCGTACTCCGCGGCGCCCGCCGCCTCGTTCAGCCGCCACCAGACGCGCAGCATCTCGTCCAGCTTCAAGCCCTCGGCGGCGTCCAGCCCCGGCGTCATGTCCCGTAGGTGGTCGTGCAGGTTCATCAGGCCCGGCATCACGATCATCCCTGAGGCGTCCAGGTTGCGCCGCGCCCGCCGGGTGGCGCCGCCGACAGCGACGATCCGACCGTCGTGGATGTAGAGGTCGCCGGCGGTGACGGTGCCGGCTGCGTCGCAGGTGACGCAGAGACCGCCCCTGATCGCCAGGTCCAGCTCACCCGCTGCGGGCATACCTCACCACCAGCCGTCGGTGACCGCGGCGGTCAGCCCGGCGACGCCGCCGCCGAGTCCCCAACCGGCGAGCGTCTTGCCCTCGGCGGCGTAGTCCCGCCCCGAAGCCGCCGACGCCAAGGTGGTGAGGCTCTCGATCACCGGCACCTCGGCGCCGATCTCCTGCGCCAGCGACGCCCCCAGCACCAGCGAGTAGGGCACGTCCTCGGAGACGAACCGGTGGTCGAGGGCGTCGGGACCGCAGCGGAACGCCAGCGTCGGCAGCAGGCTCGCATGCAGCGTCTCGTACAGGTCGGCGCCGCGCCGGGGGGCGAGGCCCTGTCCGACAAGATAGTCCTCATACGGCGTATCGTTGGCGATGCCGAGAGCCTTGCGCATCGCCCGGTACTCCGCGTCGAGCGCTTCGATGACCCGCACGACCCCACGGGTGCCGCCCTCGCCCCAGAGGGTGAACGTGCCGCCGGGCCGCTGGATCGACCCCAAGTTCAACAGCATCGCCGGTACGTGGTCGATGGCATTGAAGTTCAACAGCAGCGTCTCCCAGACGTTCTCCGCCGGCGTCACCCACGGCCAAATGCCGGCCGCGGTGGCCGCCACGTGGTCGAGGCGGCTGCTCGGCAGGGCGGCCACGAGGGTCCCGCCGCTCTTGCGGATCGCTCCCACCGCGCCGGGGCCCGAAACGAGCGCCCCGTAGTAGGGGAGGGTGTTGGTGTCGCCGAAGGCCACGTCGATCCGCCGGTTGATCGCCCGCAGGGCGGCGACGGCGGCGAACGAGCCGCCCGGCTCGCCCACCCAGAGAACCGTCTGGCCGTCGCTCCACCGGCTTGCCAGTATCTCCGCCAGCGGCTCGTGGCCGAAGGCGGGCACGCAGACGATCACCAACTCGGCGCCTGCGACGGCTGTGGCGGGGTCGCTGGATGTGGCCGCCACGGGGGCGAGCCGGGCCGGCGCGGTCGTGTCGGTGAGCGAGGTGCGGAACGTCAACTCGATGCCGCCGGCGGCTTCGACGGCTTCGAGGGCGGCGCCGAAGCGAGGCTGGTCCGCCAGGACCGCAGGTCGCCCGGCGAGGCCCAGTTCGGCGGCGATGGTCAGGCCGCCGCCTCCTGTTCCGATGACGACGATGTCGCTGGCTGCGGTCATGCTGGGTCTCCCTTGATGAGAGGGCCGAGTCTTGCGAGCACGTCCCTGGTCGCTTCGAGGTCGCTCTGGGCGAGCTTCAGGATGGCAAGATCGACGCCGAGCCGTCCGAGTTCACCGAGGCGCTCCGCCACGGCCTGGCGTGTCCCACCGAAGGCGAAGGCGCGGACCATGTCGTCGGTCACGTAGCCGGCCTCGCGCACATCGGGGTCGTTGAGCGCTGATCGCAGCGTTGCCACCGCCTCCGGGTTGAAGCCGTAGACCGGGATCAGCTCGTCGGCGTAACTGCCGCCGGCCATGAGGGTGCAGCGCGCTCGGAGCCGGTCGATGGCGGCCGCCTCGTCAGCGTCGATCTCGACATCGAGCATGACCGCGATCTCACAGGCCTGCGGGTCGCGGCCGGCCCTTTCAGCGCCGCGGACGACGCGGGCGCGGGCGTAGTCCAGGAACTCTCGTTGCACCCCGTGGATGATCACGCCGTCGGCGATCTCACCGGCTAGTTCCAGCATGCGGGGGCCCCGCGCCGACAGGTAGATCGGCGGCGGGTCGATCCGCCAGCCCAGCGCGGCGCCGTCGGCGGAGAAGTACTCGCCCCGCACGCCCGCCTGTCCCGAGCTGAGCTCGCGGATGATCTGCACCGCTTGGCGCAGCATCCGCAGCGGGCTGGGCGGGCGCATCTCGAACTGGGACGGGAATTCATGGCCGCCGGGGCCGATGCCGATGACCGCCCGCCCGCCGGAGCGCTCCGCGATCGTGGCGGCCGAGCTGGCGATCAGGGCGGGGTGGCGCAGCTGCACGGCGGCGACGCCGGTCGCTAAGCGCAGCGTCGAGGTACGGGCGGCGATGATGGCCTGAGCCACATAGACGTCGCGCAGGAAGTAGTGGTCCGGCAGCCACACGTCGGCGAACCCCGCCTGCTCGGCACCGACGGCGAGCTCGGCTAGCGGGTCGAGAGGCTGATCCAGCCAGATCGCCAATCCGTACCTCATCGCAGGGCAAAGCTAGCGAGCCTGGGCGCTCACGGGCGCTCAAGGGCGGGCCGGCCTGTCGCGGCGCGGCGCTGGCTCGCCGGTACCCCCCCTGGGACTCGAACCCAGAACCTGCGGATTAAGAGTCCGTTGCTCTGCCAATTGAGCTAGAGGGGCGTGCCGCAGCCCGGCGGGCGCCGGATGCGGGTGGTTGACCGAGGGGATTTGAACCCCCGACCTCCGGGACCACAACCCGGCGCTCTAACCAACTGAGCTACGGCCAACAGGGGTGCCTAGCATAAGCCGCTCCTGCTGCGGTGCGGCGGGGTTCAGAACCGCAGCGGGCAGATGGGCTCGTCGAACTGCCAGCCTTGGGCTTGCAGGGCTGCCAGCGCTGCGTCGAGGGCTGCCAAGGTCGTGGCGCCGGTGTGCTCGTGCAGAATCAGGATCGAGCCGTTCTGCACGCTGAGCATGCTGGCGACAAGCGCGTCGAAACCCGGGAGTTCCCAGTCTCGCGGGTCGGGCTCAGCCCAGAGCACCACCTCGAACCCCTCGTCGCCGGCCCATCGCAGGATGTCGTCGCTGACGACGCCGAACGGGGGGCGCAGACAGTTGGTGCCGAGTTCGCCGTACAGATCGGCGCTGGCGCGCAGTTCCCGGCGAAACAGCTCTTCGCTGGTGAGCGCCGCTCGCTCGTGTGACCACAGGTGGCTGCCGATGGTGTGTCCGCGGGCGACGATCTCCTCGACCAGAGCCATGTTCCCTGCGGCGTGTACCCCCGCCGGGAAGAACGTGGCGCGCGCCCCGTACCGGTCGAGCAGGTCGAGGGTCGGCGGCGTCCAGCGGGCGTTCGGCCCGTCGTCGAAGGTCAGGTAGAACCGCGGCGCCTCCGGCTCGCCGCGGGGTCCCATTCGGATCGTTCGGGCCGGCCGCCCCAGGGGCTCAGCGGTGTGTCCCGCCACGAAGGGCACCGACTCGAGCAGGGCGAGTTCGTCCGCGCTGCTGCTGTCCTGGGGCTGCTCCCCGTATTGTTGCCAGTAGCACGTCTCGCCGGCGCGGTACAGCGCCACGAGCAGGTCCGATGAGTCTGGGCAGACGTTGCCGGCCGCGCCGGCGAGCGCCGGACCTGACTGCCCGTCAACCTGCAGGCCCAGGTAGAACGCGGGGTCCTCGTCGGGCCGCGCCGGCTCGGCGGCCGCAGCGGGCCACGGTGCCTCGTCCTCGTCCTCGTCCTCGGCGTCGCCGTAGGCGTCGGGTGCCGCAGGTTCCTGCTCGGGGGTCCGTTCCCCTTCGTCACCGGCGGCCTCGGCGGGGTCCTCATCGTCCGCTGCGCCCAGCGGGTCGGGCCGCTCGGGCAGCTCGGCGGCGATCGGCTGGGCCGGTGGCGGATCCGTGACAGCTTCCGCGCTGGTGTCGTCCAGCGAGGCGCTCGCCGCCGGTGCCGAGCCTGAGCTCATGGCCACCGTCAAGGCAGCGACCGCGGCGAGCACGGCGACGGCGGCAAGCGTGGGGCGCCACTTCATAGGCTGTCTGCCCGCGCCGCGGCGCCGCTGGACGGTTCGGGGCCGACCAGCGCCGAGGCGCACACACCGGCCTCATTCAGGAACCACATGCGCAGCGTGCCGTCGGTCTCCCGGCAGACCGGCGTGTGGAGGGCTTCGCCCCCACCGACCGCCGTCCGGTGTTCGATCTCGGCGCGATAGGGCGGCTTCAGGCCAACCGTCGCTGCTTCTTCCAACACTGCTGTCCAGTATGCGGCGTTATTGACGTGATCCAGCACGTCGAGGTCGCACCAGCGGGGCGCCCAGTTCGCAGAGCCTGCATCGTTGGTCGGGGGCGGGTGCAGGAGTGAGGCGCCGACCCGCCGTCCGCCGGCGGACGGGCCGAACGTCTCCTCGAACTGATCGGCGAGGCGGCGTGGAATTCCCGTGTCGGGGTCCAGATGCACCCACAACGCCACGGCGTCGATCTCTGCGCCGCGCGTCCCGCGCAGCCGCGTCGAGCGCTCGGCCCAACGGCTCCCGAGGCCCGAGCACCACGTCGTGAGGTCGAGGGTCTCGTCGAAGCCGGCGGGGCGACCTACCGCCACGAGCAGCCGCCGCAGCACCCAGGAGCGGTCGTCGCCGAAGCCGGCGTCGAGATAGTCGTCGGTGGCGATGTCCTGCAGATGGCAGGCCAGGGCGTCGAGACGCAGCAGGCCGTCGGGACCGGCCTCGTCGAGGCGCACCCGTCGCGTGTCGCCGAACCGCCGGCCGGTCGCCGGGAGCGGCTGCAGGCTGCCGGCACCGACGACTCTCGCCACAGCCCGGACAGTAACACCGGCCCCGATCAACACCGGCCCTGCTTGGCCGGGCAATCCGGCGGGCGCCGGCGGGCCGCCCATTAGCCTGCGCTGCCGGAGCGCTGAGCCGCCGGGCGGCGGCCGGACCGGGAATCGTGCCAGGAGGCGGTCACATGGCGGGAAGCGGCGTTGGGGCCCGAGGCGCCGGGGGCGCGGCGCTGGAATTGCCCTACCGGGTGGTCGCCGAAGGCTTGGCCTTCCCCGAAGGACCCGTGGCGCTGGCCGACGGATCGGTGCTGCTCGTGGAGGTGCGTGGCCCGCGGGTCACGAGGGTCACCCCCGACGGTGCCTGCGAGACGGTCGCCGCCTGGGACAGCGCCGCGACCGCGGGGCCCAACGGCGCCGCGATCGGTCCCGACGGCGCCGCGTACGTCTGCAACAACGGCGGCTTCGCTTGGTACGACAAGAACGGGGTCTGGCTGCCGTCGGCGCCGGGCACCGGGGCGGGACAGAGCCCCGAGTACATCACCGGCAGCATCGACCGGCTGGATCTGGACACCGGCGAGGTGACGGTGCTGTACACGGCCTGCGGCGGCCATCGCCTCTGCGGTCCGAACGATCTGGTCTTCGACGCCGCCGGCGGCTTGTGGTTCAGCGACCACGGCAAGGTGCGCGCCCACGACCAGGACCGGGCAGGGGTCTTCTATGCCACCGTCGACGGGTCTTTCGCCTGTCGGGCGATTTTCGGGCTGCTCGGTCCCAACGGCGTCGGCCTGTCACCCGACGGTGCGGTGCTGTACGTGTCGGAGACCCCGACGGGGCGGCTCTGGGCCTGGGACATCATCGCAGCGGGCAGGGTGGACCATCGCAGCAAGCGCTGTCTCGCCAACACGCTGGGGCACTTCGACTCCCTGGCGGTGGAAGCCGACGGAACAGTCGTCGTGGCGGCGCTGCGCGACGGGCTGTGCCTGGTGCGTCCCGACGGGGAGATCAGCTACGTGCGCGTCCCCGGCCCGCTGGCGACCAACGTCTGCTGGGGAGGCGAGGACCTGCGAACCGCATACGTCACCGAGGCCGCCGCGGGGCTGCTGCTGGCCTACGAATGGCCCCGGCGGGGGCTGCGGTTGGCGTACCACCGCTAGACGGCGTCGATGCCCTCCTCGCCGGTGCGGATCCGCACGATCCGGTCTACTTCGGTCACCCAGATCTTGCCGTCGCCGATCTTGCCGGTGCGCGCCGCCTCGACGATCGCCTTGACGGTGGCGTCGAGATCTTTGTCGTCCACCACGATGTCCATGCGCGACTTCGGCGTGAAGGAGATCTGGTACTCGGTGCCCCGGTAGGTCTCGGTGTGGCCTCCCTGGCGGCCGTAGCCCTGCGCCTCCGAGACGGTCATTCCGTGGATGCCGACGGTGTTGAGAGCGGCCTTGACGATGTCGACGTGGTGAGGCTTGATCACGGCGGTGATGAGTTTCATTGCGCACCTCCTGCGTGCCCGGTGCGGCCCGGTGGCCGCCGAGCACCTGCCGGGACTCGCCGCGTTGAACGCTCCCGGTCTCCGTCGGCGACAGCGCGGCCCCGGCGGGCGACCGCGTCAGCGTAGCGCTTTGGTTGACTGCGGCATCGGCGGGCGCGGACCCGTCGCGGGCGACGCCAGAGCGGCGGGAGGAGCAGGGGCATGTACGTGGTCTTGGACTTGCGAACCGGGCAGCGGAGGCTTGTGGAGGCCGACGACTTCGACCGCTTCCACATCGAGGCCGACGGAGACCGCCACGACGTGCTGGCGGTGCTCGGCGCCGAGGCCCGTCTCGGTCGGACCCATCACCTCTGGTGGTCGGTCGAGGCGGTCCGGCGGCTGGCGGAGGCGGACCGGGTGCCGGCCTGGGACGCGCAGTTCGAGGACATGATGGCGCAGGCGGCGAAGCACGGATGGATCGACGACGCCGGCACGCACGTCCAGGTCCACATCGAGCGCCCCGGCGGCGGCATCGTCACGACTCGTTGAGCGACGCCCCGATCAGGCGCTGGCGGTCTCAGAATCGCTGCGAGAGCTGCGCGTTTTCGTCCGGCACCATGAGCGACCGCAGGTGGGCCGCCGCTGTTGCTTGGCCGGCGGCGGTCGCCTCGGGCCAGGCGCTGCCCGTGAGGCGGGCCGCCAGCAGGCCGCCGGCGAAGGCGTCGCCCGCGCCGGTGGTGTCCGGCACGTCCCCCAGGCTTGGCGGCGTGACGGGCTCGCCGTCGAATCCGCCGCCGTAGAGGCGCGTCGGGCGCGCTCCGTCCTTTACGATCACGAGGTCGGCGAGCCTGCGGTGGCCTCCTGTGGCCGCCAGCAGGGCGGCCTCGCCGGCATCGCACAGCAGCACCTCGGCGCCGATGTCGGTGAGGGTGGACCTGAAGGCGTCGATCCCTGTGTCGCGAATGGCGCCCACGGAGCAGGCGTCAACGCTCACGGCACCGCCGGCGCCGCGGACGGCACCGATCATCTCGCAGGCCACCGAGCGGGAGGGTTCGCTCAGCAGCGAGTAGCCCGCCACATGCAGCATCGCCAAATCTTCCAGCCACGCCGGCGTGAAGCTGGCGAAGTCGGCGCAGGCGCCCCGGTCGGTCAGCATCGTCCGCTCGCCGCCGGCGCCGAGGAGCACCACCACGGTGCCGCTGCGACCGCCGCGGTACACGCAGGGCTGCACCCCGGCGGCGGCCAACTCCCCCAGCAGGCGGTCCCCCGGCCCGTCTTGGCCCACCTGCCCGAAGAACCGCACCCGACCTGGCCCGAGCACCCCGGCAGCGGCCACCGCCGCGTTCGCCGCGCTGCCACCGCGGCGCCGCCGGATGACGCAGGGGGTATCGGTGTCGGCCCGCACCTCGCTGCGGTGCTGCACCACCACGTCCTCGAGCAAGTCTCCCAGGAAGCCCAGCGCCGCTGCGGGGCCGCGGTCGGGGTGCGAAGTGCGGGCCTGCGACGCAACGGCAGGCGCGCTGGCCCGAGTCTCGGGGGAGGTGGCGGCCATCGGCGGGCTCGGGGCAGGCGGCGCGACTCCGGCGCGGGCCGCGTCAGCGCAGGGTCTCGCAGAGCAGCGACATGAACGCCTCCGGGGGCACATGGGTGACCACCGCGGCGTTCGCAGGCTTGCCGCTGATGGCGTTGTGGTCGACGATCGTCTGGCCCCGCGCCGGGCCGTCGCCGGGCACGACTTCCACGTAGAAGTCCTGCGTCTCAGCGATCGTCGGATCGAGGGCGACCGCCATCGCCAACGGGTCCGGCAGGTCGAAGCCCACCGCACCGGTCATCCTGCCCACGAACTCCACCAAGGCGCGCTGGATGTCGCAGGTGAACTCCGAGTAGGGCGTGCCGATCGCCCGCAGCCGGGCCTCGCCCTCGGGGCCCACGAAGGCGCAGCTCCAGGACACGTCCCAGCCCACCATGGTGATCGGCATCCCCGACTCGAAGACGATGCGCGCCGCCTCAGGATCGACGAAGATATTGAACTCCGCCGCCGGCGTGATGTTGCCGGGCAGCCGCCCGGTCCCGCCCATGACGTAGCAGTGCTTCACGGCGCCGGCCAGCTCCGGTGCCCGCAGCAGCGCGGTGCCCACGTTGGACAGCGGCCCCAAGGTGACGAGGTCGATCTCGCCGGGGGCGGCGCAGATGGTCTCGACCAGCACGTCCACCGCGTGGCCCTCTGCGGCGCTGCGCCCGCCGAGATCCAAGCCGATGTCGCCGAGGCCGTCGTTGCCGTGAACCATCTCGGCCGTGGTCAGCTCCCGGAACATGGGCTGCGCCAAGCCCGCATGCACCGGCACCGACGAGCCGCACAGCTCAACGGTGTAGAGGGCGTTCTGCACGCAGCGGTCCAGCGGCACGTTGCCTGCGGTGATCGTCAGCGCCTCGACGTTCACCTCCGGTGCGCGCAGCGCCATGATCAGCGCAACGGCGTCGTCGGAGGCGGTGTCAGTGTCGATCAGGAATCGGCGCACGGCGTGCTCCTCAGCTTCTTCGTCAGTCCAGCGGGTCCTCAGCCGGCGGCCAGGCGGGCGTAGCCGGGCTTGATGACGTTGTCGATCAGATGTAGCCGCTCGTCGAAGGGGATGAACGAGCTCTTAATTGCGTTGATCGTGAGCCAGCGCAGGTCGGACAGCGTCCAGCCGTAGGCCTCGGCGCAGAGCTGCATCTCCTTGCTGAGGCAGGTGTCGCTCATGAGGCGGTTGTCGGTGTTGATGGTGACGCGAAACCGCAGGCGCGCCAGCAGGTCGATGGGGTGCTCGGCGATGGAGGGCGCCAGGGCTGTGTGGACGTTCGAGCTGGGGCAGAGCTCCAAGGGGATGCGGCGGTCCCGCACGTAGGCGGCCAGAGGCCCGAGCTGCGGCGCGGCCTCGGGGTCGTCGGCGTCCAGGGCGATGTCCTCGACGATGCGCACGCCGTGACCGAGACGCTCGGCGCCGCAGTACTGCACCGCCTCCCAGATCGAAGGCAGGCCGAAACCCTCCCCGGCATGGATCGTGAAGTGGAAATTGGCCCGTTGCAGGTATTGGAAGGCCGCGATGTGGCGGGTCGGCGGGTGGCCCGCCTCAGCGCCGGCGATGTCGAAGCCGACGATGCCGTCGTGACGGTGACGCACCGCCAGCTCGGCCACCTCCAGGGCGTGCGCGGCGTGGCGCATGGCGCACAGCAACCCCACGACGCGGATGCTGCGCCCCCGGCTGCCGGCGGCGAATCCGTCCAGCACGCTGCGCACCACCTCGTCGGTGCTGAGCCCTCGTTCGGTGTGCAACTCGGGGGCGAAGCGCACCTCGGCGTAGACGACGCCGTCAGCGGCGAGGTCCTCGGCGCACTCGGCGGCCACCCGGGCGATGCTCTGGGGCGTCTGCATCACGCCGAGGGTGTGGACGAAGGTCTCCAGGTAGGCCTCGAGACTCTCGCCGGAGGCGGCCCGGGTCATCCAGCGGCCCAGCTCGGCGGGGTCCCCCGTGGGCAACCCTCGATAGCCCGTCTCGGCGGCCAGCTCCACGATCGTGGCGGGCCGGAGCCCGCCGTCCAGGTGGTCGTGCAGCAGCGCCTTGGGGGCTTGCCGGATCTCCTCGGGAGACGGGACAGCGGCGTTCACGCCCGCCCGCCGGCCGTGACGCGGTCCAGCACCAGCGGCTTCTTCGGGCCGGCTTCGGCGACGATCTCGAAGCCGCCCTCCAGAGCGGCCAGCGCGCCCGGCAGCAGCGACTCGTCGTCGGTGTGCAACTCCAGCAGCGGCTCGCCGGCGCGCACCGCGTCGCCCTCGGCGGCCCGGCACACCACACCGGCGGTGGGGCTCACCGGATCCTCCTTGCGGGCGCGCCCGGCGCCGAGACGCCAAGCGGCGATACCCACCGCCAGGGCGTCGAGGTGACCCAGAGCGCCGTCGGCGGGCGCGTTGATCGTCTCCACGACGCGGGCCTGCGGCAGGTCGGCGTCGGGGTCGCCGCCCTGGGCGGCGATCATTGCCCGCCAGCTGTCCATGGCGGCGCCGGTGGCCAGGACCTCGGCGGGGTCGGCGTCCAGGCCCGCCAACTCCACCATCTCCCGGGCCAAGGCGAGAGTCACCTCGACGAGGTCCGCGGGCCCGCCACCGGCGAGGGTCTCCACTGACTCGCGCACCTCTAAGGCGTTGCCGGCGGTCAGCCCCAGCACGGTGTCCATCCTTGTCAGCAGTGCCGCGGTGCGCACGCCGTGGGCCTCGCCCAGGCTGACCATCGCCTCGGCCAGCATGCGGGCAGCGGCGTGGGTCTTCATGAAGGCTCCTGAACCGACCTTGACGTCCAGGGCCAGGGCGCCGGTGCCTTCGGCGATCTTCTTGCTCATGATCGAGCTGGCGATCAGCGGGATCGACGGCACCGTGCCGGTCACGTCCCGCAGGGCGTAGATCCGCCGGTCGGCAGGCGCCAGCCCGGCACCGGCAGCGCAGATCACGGCGCCGACGTCGGCCAGCTGCGACAGGATCTCGGCGTTGGAGAGGGCGGCGCGCCAGCCGGCGATGGCTTCCAGCTTGTCCAGCGTGCCGCCGGTGTGGCCCAGTCCCCGGCCCGAGAGCTGCGGCACCGCCGCGCCGCAGGCCGCCAGCAGCGGCGCCAGAACCAGCGAGACCTTGTCGCCGACGCCGCCGGTGGAGTGCTTGTCGACGGTCGGGCGGTCGAGGCCTGAGAGGTCGAGGCGCTCGCCGGAGTCGATCATGGCCTGGGTCCAGGTGGCCAGCTCGTCGCTCTGCATCTCTCGGAAGTAGATGGCCATCAGCAGCGCCGAGGCCTGCTCGTCGGGGATCGCCCCGGCGGTGTAGCCCTCGATGAACCAGGCGATCTCCGCTGGCGTCAGCGCCCGCCCGTCCCTCTTGGCGCAGATCACCTCGACGGCGGAGCAGTCGCTCACAGGTCCTCGGGGCCGAAGGCGTCAGGCAGCAGGTCACCCAAGGTGGCGTCGCGGTTGATGAGGAGTCCGGGCCCTCCGACCTCGTAGAGGACCTGGCGGCAGCGACCGCAGGGCTTGCCCGCAGGCAGGTCGTCGAGGTCGTAGCCGCCGACCACCGCCACGGCCACGAGGCGCCCGCCGCCGCTGGTGTGCAGGGCGCACACTAGTGAGCACTCGGCGCAAAGCCCCAGCCCGTAGGAGGCGTTCTCCGCGTTGCAGCCCACGAGGATCCGCCCGTCGTCCACGAGGCCCGCGGCGCCCACGTGGTAGCGGGAGTAAGGGCAGTAGGCGTTGGCGGCCACCGCCCGGGCGCGTCGGAACAGATCGTCCCAGTCCGCCGCGGCGGCCGTGACAGCCCCGCCGGCGGTCATTGCTGCTGGCCGCGCCGGTAGCGCATGCCGTCGGCGGCGGGCATGCGCAGCTTCGAGGTGTAGAACAGCAGCACCAGCAGCACCGTGATGTAAGGAAGCGCCTGGGGGAACTGCTTGGGGACTGTCTCGGTCAGGTAGTGCCACACGGCGAATCCGCCTGCGGCGATGGCCAGCCCGACCGCGGCGCGGTGCCGGCGTCGGACCAAGAACACCAGCGCCACGAGGCCCAAGGCCAGCACCACGAGCAGCAGCAGCCCGTGAACCGCGGACCGGTCGCGCAGCTGCAGCGTGTCGGTGAAGCCGAACAGCAGGCCGCCGAGCGCCGCGCCCACGGGTCGCCAGTTGCCGAAGATGGTGGTGGCGAGGCCGATGAAGCCCCGGCCCGCGGTCTGGCCCTCCCGGTAGATGCCGGTCAGCTCAATCACCAGGAAGGCGCCGCCGTAACCCGCGAAGGCGCCCGACAGCACCACGCCGTAGTACTTGTAGCGGTACACGTCCACGCCGAGGCTGTCGGCGGCGATGGGGTGCTCGCCGCAGCTGCGCAGGCGCAGCCCCCACGACGTGCGCCACAGCAGCCACACCGAGAGCGGCACGGTGGCGTAGGCGATGAGCGTCAGCCAGGACACCTCCCAGAGGAAGCCGCGGAGAATGCCCGCGGCGTCGGAGATCCAGAACCAGTCCCAACTCTCGATGCGCCCGAGGGCGTCCGCGGTCCCGGCCCCGCCGGCGAGGAAGGAAATGCTGAAGGAGTCGACGTCCTCAACCCGCGGCGACTGCGTGATGCCCCCGCCGGGGCGCCCCTGGAAGACCTTGTCGGACAGGAAGCGGGTGATCCCCGGCGCCATCACCAGGATGGCCGCACCGGAGATGATGTGGTCCACGCCGAAGCTCACCGTGGCAATGGCGTGCAGCAGGCCACCGACAGCGCCGCCCGCGGCGCCGATGAGCATGCCCCACCACGGCCCGAACTCCAGAGCGCCGTAGGCGCCGAACCAGGTGCCGAGGATGAGCATTCCCTCCAGACCGATGTTCACCACGCCGGCCCGCTCGGCGAAGATGCCTCCCATGGCGGGCATCAGGATCGGCACCGCGTAGGCGAGCGCGATCGACCAGGTGGTGCTGTTGGCGAGCTGGTCAGTGGCCGGCCGGGCGAACTGCTCGGTGATGGCGAGCAGCGCCACGCCGATGACGGTGACGGCGGCGAGCTGCAGGCGGCGCTGGAACTGCCGGTCCTGCGGTGTGTTCGTCGGGCGCGGGTACCAGCTGGGTCGGCCGGCGAAGCGCTCGAAGGGCCGCCAGGGCTGTTGGGCGCCGTCGCCGGGGGTGGTGTCTGAGGAGAGCGTCATGGCGCGGGCCTCGAGTCGGGCGCGGCAGCGTCGGTGGCGCCCTCAGCGGGCGGATCCGCCTCGCTGGAGGCCATGGCGAGCGAGGCGGCGCGGGCTTCTTCGTCCTGGCGGCGCCGCTGCACCACGACGTAGGTGATGACCGCCGCGAAGATGATGATGCCCTTCATGATCTCCACGATCTCCTGGGGGGCGTCCCCGTGGACGTCGAGGATCGGCGCCGCGCTGTCCAAGAACCCGAACACCAGCGCGCCGATGGCGATGCCGCCCGGATGGTTCTGGCCGAGCAGCGCCACGGCGATGCCGGCGAAGCCGAGGTTCTGGGTGAACTGCAGCCCGTAGGCGTAGTCGCGTCCCAGCACCTCCGGCAGCCCCACGAGCCCCCCGACCGCCCCACTGAGCGCCATGGCCACGATGACGGTGCGCTTGGGGGAGACGCCGGAGGCCTCGGCGGCCAGCGGGTTGATGCCCGAGGCCCGCAGGTCGTAGCCGGGCCGCGTCCTCGCCACGTAGAGCCAGTAGAGGATCCCGATGATGATCGCCACGATCACGAACCCCCACAGCACCCGACCCTTGGAGATCTCCCGCGTGAACAGCTCGACGAAGCCGTTGAGGTTCGGCATGCGGCCCGAGGGCGGGATCTCGGCTGTCTCCTGATTGAGGCTCTCGTCGGGCACGTCCCACTGCCTGAAGAGCATCGCCACGACCAGGCTGATCGAGATTGCGTTGAGCATGATCGTGGAGATCACCTCATGGATGCCGCGGGTCACCTTCAGGACGCCGGCGATCAGCGCCCACATCGACCCGGTCGCCATGCCGACCAGGATGATGACCGTCAAGTGCAACGGCGCGGGCAGCGACAGCTCGGCGGCGACCTGCGCGGCGATGATCGACGCCAGGATGTACTGGCCCTCCACGCCGATGTTGAAGAGGTTCATGCGGAAGCCGATCGCCACCGCCACCGCCGACAGGTACAGCGGCGTGGCCCGGTTGACCATGTCGACGAGGGTCTCCAACTCGAACCCGTAGGAGAACATCCGCCCGTAGGCCGGGAAAGGGTTGCTGCCGCTGAGCACGAGCGCGATCGACGCCACCGCCAGCGACAGGATCAGCGCCGCCACGGGAGCGGCCAAGGCCAGCGTCAGGCGGCGGTGCGCCGGCAGCCGGTAGGCGGCGCGAGCGGTCATGCGGGCTGGGGCTCCTCGACGTCGGCGGCCGCGCCGGTCATGTGGGCGCCCAGCTCCCGGGGGGTGACCGTCGCCGGATCCAGCGCGGCGGAGATGCGGCCGCGGAACACGACGAGCAGGCGGTCCGAGAGCCCGATCAACTCGTCTAGATCGGCTGATACCAGCAGCACCGCCAGCCCTTGCTCGCGGGCGCGGTGCAGGGTCTCCCAGACGGCGGCCTGCGCGCCCACGTCGATGCCTCTCGTGGGGTGCGCGGCGATTAGCAGGTTCGGCGTCATGACCATCTCGCGCCCGATGATGAGCTTCTGCTGGTTGCCGCCCGAGAGCGCATGGGCCGCCACGTCGGGCCCCGGCGTGCGCACGTCGAAGGCGGCGATGAGCTCCCGGGTCCGCTGGCGCGCTGCCTTGGGGGTCAGCCAGAAGCCGTGGCGCGAGTACGGCTCCTTGCTCTGGTGGCCGCACATGGCGTTCTCCCACAGGGGTGCCGGCAGCAGAAGGCCTCGCCGGTGACGATCCTCGGGGATGTACCCGACGCCCGCCTCGCGTCGCTGGCGCACCGTCCACTCGTTGATCTCGCTGCCCTCGAGGAGAACTTGGCCCCCAGCGGGCGCCCGGATCCCCAACAGGGCCTCCACGAACTCGACTTGGCCGTTGCCTTCCACGCCGGCCATGCCCACGATCTCGCCGCGGCGCACCTCCAGGCTGATCCCCTTGACGACCGCCCGCTCATCGTCGTCGAGCACCGAGAGATCCTTCACCTCCAGGGCGACGGCGTCCTGTGCCGCCGTGGTCCGGGCCTCCGGCGTGGGAAGCTCCGAACCGACCATCAGCTCCGCTAGATCGCGCGGCGACACCTCCTCGGGCTTCACCGTGGCGACGGTCCGCCCCGCTCGGAGCACGGTGATCGTGTCGGCGATCTCGAGCACCTCGTCCAGCTTGTGGTCGATGAAGACGATGGTCTCGCCGCGGGCGCACATGTCCCGCATGTTGCGGAACAGCTCCTCCACCTCGTGGGGGACCAGCACCGAGGTGGGCTCGTCCAGGATGAGAATGCGGGCGCCCCGGTAGAGCACTTTGATGATCTCGACGCGCTGGCGCTCGCCCACGCCGAGGTTCTCGACCGGTTCGTCGAGGTGTACGTCGAGTCCGTAGGCGTCGCTCAGCTCGGCCACGCGCCGGCGAGCCCTGGCGAAGTCGATGCGCCCGGCGCGCCCGGTCGGTTCGGCGCCGAGGATGATGTTCTCCAGCACGGTCAGGTTGTCGGCCAGCATGAAATGCTGGTGCACCATGCCGATGCCGGCAGCCAGGGCGTCCCGCGGCGAGCGGAAATGCACCTCGTCGCCCCTCACGACGATGCGCCCCTCGTCGGCGGGGAGCATGCCGTACAGCACGTTCATGAGCGTGGACTTGCCGGCGCCGTTCTCGCCGCAGATGGCGTGGATCTCGCCCTCGGCGACGGTGAGGTTGACGCGGTCGTTGGCGAGCACGCCGGGGAACCGCTTCGTGATGTCCTCTAACGACAGAGCCGGCGTCATGGCGTCGCGACCGACCTCCTCCGTGAGGCGGTGTCGGCGGATCAGCCGGTCGTCTCCGGCACGACGATGTCGCCGCGGATGATGGCCTGCTTAAGCTCCTCGAGCTGCGGGATGATGTCGTTCATGAAGCCGCCGGAGATGGAGTAGCCCACCCCGTTGGCTGCGAGGTCGAAGACCGTGACGCCGCCGGTGAAGGTGCCGTTCACCACCCTCTCGATGGCGGTGTAGACAGCCACGTCCACCCGCTTCAGCATCGAGCTGAGGATGTAGGGGCGGACCTCCTCCGCGGACGTGAAGTACTGGTCAGAGTCCACGCCGATGGCCCACACCTTGGAGCCGCCCGCCTCGCTGAACTCCTTGGCCGCCTCGAACAGGCCCGCGCCCGTCCCGCCGGCGGCGTGATAGATGACGTCCGCGCCGCTCTCGTACATGGACTGGGCGATGATCTTGCCCTCCGCGGGCTGCGACCAGCCGTCGAAGTCGGGCGGCTCGGTCACATAGGCGTCCAGGATCTCGATGTTCGGGTCGATGGCTCGGACACCGGCCTCGAAACCGGCGTGGAAGCGCCGAATCAGCGGGATGTCAACGCCGCCGATGAAGCCGACGGTTCCGGTGGTGGACTTCAGCGCTGCGGCCGCGCCGACGAGGAACGAGCCTTCGTGCTCGGCGAAGACCAGCCCGGCGAGGTTGTCGGTGCCGTCGGGGGCGCTGTCGATGATGCCGAAGAGCGTGTCGGGGTTGTTGGCGGCCACCTCGGTGATGGACTCGCCGAACAGGAAGCCCACGCCGATGACGAGGTCGGCGCCGTCGGCGGAGAGCTGCAGCATCTCGGCCCGGTTGGAGCCGTCGGGGTTGGGCGAGGCCTCGGTGGTGTTCACGCCCAGCTGGGCTGCGGCCCGGTCGAGCCCGGCGGCGGCGGAGTCGTTGAACGACTGGTCGCCGCGCCCGCCGATGTCGAACACCAGCGCCGCGGTCACGTCCTCGCCGCCGCCGCGCTCGGTGGTCTCGGGCACCACGATGCTGCCGCCCACGATGGCCTGCTTGAATTCCTCCAGCTGCGGCACGATGTCGTCCACGAACCCGCCGGTTGTGGAGTAGCCGACGCCGTCCACGGCAAGGTTGAAGACAGTGGTGCCGCCGGTGAAGTCGCCGTTGGCGGCCGCTTCGATGGTGCTGTAGACGGCCACGTCCACCCGCTTCAGCATCGAGGTGAGGATGTAGGGGCGGACCTCCTCCGCGGAGGTGTTGTACTGGTCGGAGTCCACGCCGATGGCCCACACGTGGGTGCCGGTCGACTCGCTGTACTCCTTGGCCGCCTCGAACAGGCCCGCGCCCGAGCCGCCGGCGGCGTGGTAGATGACGTCCGCTCCCGCCTCGTACATCGACTGGGCGACGATCTTGGCCTCCGCCGGCTGGAACCAGCCGTCGAAGTCGGGCGGCTCGGTGATGTAGGCGTCCAGGATCCGGATGTCCGCGTTGACGGCCCTGGCGCCCGCCTCGAAGCCGGCGTGGAAGCGCCGGATGAGGTCGATGTCGACGCCGCCGATGAAGCCGACGGTTCCGGTGGTGGACTTCAGCGCTGCGGCCGCGCCGACGAGGAACGAGCCTTCGTGCTCGGCGAAGACCAGCCCGGCGAGGTTGTCGGTGCCGTCGGGGGCGCTGTCGATGATGCCGAAGAGCGTGTCGGGGTTGTTGGCGGCCACCTCGGTGATGGACTCGCCGAACAGGAAGCCCACGCCGATGACGAGGTCGGCGCCGTCGGCGGAGAGCTGCAGCATCTCGGCCCGGTTGGAGCCGTCGGGGTTGGGCGAGGCCTCGGTGGTGTTCACGCCCAGCTGGGCTGCGGCCCGGTCGAGCCCGGCGGCGGCGGAGTCGTTGAACGACTGGTCGCCGCGCCCGCCGATGTCGAACACCAGCGCCGCGGTGATGTCCTCAGCGCCTGGCGGCGGTGGAGGCGGTGGCTCTGCCGGTGCGTCAGCTGGCGCCTCTGCGGGCGCGTCGGCGGGCGGTGGGGCAGGCGACTCGGATGCTCCGTCATCTGCGGCCGGCGCCGGTGGCGGGGCTGTCGTCGTCGGCTCGTCGTCGCCGCCGCACGCTGCGGCAACCATCACGGTGGCCAGCAGGATTGCCAGCAGTCCGGTGATCCCTCGTCGCATCTTGACCTCGCTTCTGTTTGCGGTTCTCAATTCGGGGCCGTGGCCCGCTCCCGGTGTACGGCGGGTTGCGGGTGCCCAGGTTCCCGAGGGGGAACAGCTCCCTTGCCCTGCTGGCGGTCCCAGGGGATCGCCGCCTGCCGACGGGCGAAGCCTAACCGGGACCGGGCCGCCGCGCGGCTCGCCTCGGGCGCAGCCCGCTTGCTCCGCTGCGGGGCTCCGCCAGCGCTCCGCTGCGGGGCTCCGCCAGCGCCGGGCCCCCGCGGCGGGTTCGCTTGAGACAGTTCCGGCAGCCGAGACGGCGGCGGTTGCGGGCGACCAGCGCGTAGACGCCGGCGGCGAGGAGCGAGATCCCCGGCCAGGCCAAGACCCGCCCCAGGCGAGCCCAGACGCCCTCGCAGGCCCCCAGCGCGGCGGCGATCGCCCGGTGCCCGCGGCGGCGGCCACCGACATCGATCCACCAGGCGGCCTCGGCGGCCTGCTGTGCGGTGAGACCGAGGGCAGCCAAGTCAGCCCGCTCAGCGGGCACGACGGCGACGTCAGCGGTCAGCCTGGCGCGGATCCAGTCGGCGCAGCGACCGCAGAAGGCGCAGTCGCCGTCGTAGACGAGCGCCGGGAGGTCGGGTGCCGCCGGGCCGACTTCGGTGTGGCTCACTGCGACGCCTGGATCCGGAGGCATCGCCGAGCGGGCGCGCCCTGCTGGCGCGGCTAGGAGTTCCGGCCCAGGTTGGGCTTGCGCCCGTGGTTTGCCTTCTTGCGCCGGGCGTTGGCCCGCTTGCGCTGGGTGCGCTTGGACATCGCTACCTCCTGAGGGCAAGCCTACCGGCCCGGCCGCGGCTCGGAGCAGGCCGATACCCTGCCCCCGCGGTGCAGCGTTTCGGGCTCGTGGGCCTGCCCAACTCCGGGAAGTCTTCGCTCTTCAACGCCCTGACCGGCGGTGACTCGCCGGTGGCGCCCTACCCGTTCGCGACCGTCGGCACGCATCTGGGCGAGGCCAGGGTGGCCGACGAGCGCCTTGACGGGATCGCGCTGATGAGCGAGTCCGCCAAGGTCACGCCCGCGACGGTCCAGTTCAGCGACATCGGCGGTCTGGCCGCGGGCGCCGCCGCAGGCGAGGGGCTCGGCAACCGTTTCCTGGGCGGGATCCGGGAGGTGGACGCGCTGGTGCTGGTCCTGCGCGCCTTCGCCGACGAGGAGGTCGATGGCCTCGAGGATCCGCTGGAGTCGCTGCTGAGCTTGGAGCTGGAGCTGAGCTTGGCCGACCTCGACAGCCTGCAACGTCAGATCGACAAGAAGCGCCGGCAGGCGAAGGGTGACGCCGCCCTGGGCCCCGAGGTGGCGCGCATGGAACGCGCCGCGGCCCTCCTCGACGCCGGCACGGCGCTGTGGCGAAGCGATCTGCCTCTCGGCGAGCGAGAGCTGCTGGCCCCACATTTCTTGCTGACCAACAAGCCGGTCCTGGCCGTGGTCAACGTCGACGAGCCCGGCCCCGCGGGTGAGGCTGAGGGTGCGGTCGCGGCGGTGGCCGAGGCATTCGGGGGGGCGCCGGCCCTGGCGGTTTGCGCCCGGCTGGAGGCCGAGGTGGCGGAGCTGCCAACCCACGAGCGAGCCGAGATGTCCGAGAGCTTTGGTCTCGGCGCGGGCGCCCTGGCGCGGCTGGTGTCGGCCTCCTATCGGGCGCTGGGACTTGAGACGTTCTTCACCACCGGCCCCAAGGAGACCCGGGCGTGGCCGTTCCCCGCCGGCGCCACCGCCGACCGCTGCGCCGGGCTCATCCACAGCGACTTCCAGCGGGGCTTCATCCGGGCCGAGACCATCCAGTGGGCGGACTTGTTGGAGATCGGTTCATGGAGCGCAGCCCGCGCCGCCGGGCGGCTGCGGGCGGAAGGCCGCGGCTACCGGGTCCAAGACGGCGACGTGCTGGAGATCCGCTTCAACGTCTAGACGAGTTCCTCGACCCGGAACTTCGTCGAGCCCGCGACGGGGTCAGCGCACGGCGTCAGCGTCCGGGCGCGACCGCGGGCAGCAGCCGGCGGCGCAGGCGTCGGGCCAGGGACCTGCGTCTCCAAGGGCGCGGCGCGGCGCGCCCGGATCGAGCCGCTCGCCGATCAGCTCCACGATCATGGCCACGAAGACGGGGTGGGCGCCGACGGTGGGCGAACGCACGAGGCGCATGCCGATCGCCGCCGCCACGCCGGCGGCTTCGTCGTCTAGGTCGTGGATCACCTCCATGTGGTCCGACACGAACCCCAACGGCACGAGCACCACGTTGCCCACGCCCTCCCGGTGCAGCGCCGCCAAATGGTCGGCAACGTCCGGCGCCAGCCACGGGTCGCCGGGCCGACCGCTGCGGCTCTGGTAGACGAGATCCCAACCGCCCGCCTCGCCACCCTGGGGCACCCTCGCAGCGATCAACCCGGCCGCTTGGCGCAGCTGGCGCTCGTAGGGCGCGCCGGACGCCATGGCCGCCGGGATGCTGTGAGCCGAGAACACCAGGCGAGCCGGTGCCGCCGAGGGGCTGTCCGCCAAGCGGGACAGCGCGCCGCGCACACCCTCGGCCATGGGTTCGATGAACCCTGGATGGTTCCAGAAGAGGCGCAGCTTGTGGATCTCCGGTGCACCGTCGCAGCCTGCCACCGCACCGTCGATGTCGTCCTGGTACTGGCGGCAGCCCGAATAAGAGCCGAAGGCCGAGGTCACGAAGGCCAGCGCCCGGCGCACGCCGTCGGCGCGCATCGCCGCCACAGTGTCGGCGAGTAGCGGATGCCAGTTGCGGTTGCCCCAGTAGACCGCCAGGTCGAGGCCGATTCTCGCCAGAGCCGCCCGCAGAGCCGCCACGAGCCGACGGTTCTGGTCGTTGATCGGGCTGCGGCCCCCGCGACGCAGGTAGTGCTCCGCCACCGCTTCCAGCCGGCTGGCCGGGACGTCGCGGCCGCGGGTCACATTGCGCAGGAAGGGCATCACCTCCTCGGGGCCTTCGGGGCCGCCGAAGGAGACCACGACGACGGCGTCGTAGTCCGAGGGGGCGCATTGAGGTGCATGCATCGCCCGACACCGTAGGCAGCAGCGGCGGCGGTCCGCGCTCCGCCCAGCGGGCGCAGCCCCGCCTGCGGCGCCGTTTGCGGCCGCTGGATTTGGAGGTAGACGGCACCATGCGGTAAGGAAACTCCACCAATGGTCACCAACGACGCCTCAGTTCGCCCCAGCCGGGTGGCCCGGCTCGCCGCGCTCGCGGTGGTGATCGCCGCGGCCGTGGTTGCTCCAGGCGCGGCAGCCCGGGAGTTGCAGGGCGACGAGCACCGCCCGTACACCAGCGACCGGTTGGCGCAGCAGGACCTCGCCTGGGCCGAGGAGAACCTGGAGGCGGCCAAGCGCCGGCTCGCCCAGCGCACCTCGGAGTTCGACGTGCTCCTCGCGGAGGCCGCCGACCTCGCTGGGCTCGAGCAGCAACTCCTCAACGAGGTCATCGAGTCTCGGAGCCGCGCCGCGGACCTCATCGTAGTCTCCTACATGACGGGCCGCTTCGGGGCGTTGAGCGCCGAGCTGCTGGCGCTGGAGCACCTCATCGACGCCCTCTACCTGCAGAACCTGCTGGCGGCGCGGGTCACCGCCATCGCCGACGCCTATGGCGACTACGAGCGGCTTCTGGGCGAGGCCGGGGATCGCCTCGTACTCGTGTTCGACCGCATCGAGGTGGTACACCGCGACATCCAGCTGGCGCGCCGCGACGTGCCGCTGCTCGAGGAGCGGCTGACCGAGGCCCGCTGGGTCGCCTCGGTGGCGGCGATCCACGGCGAGGCCGACGCGGAGCTGGCCCGCCGCGGGCGGAGCGATCCCACGCCGGCCCAGTGGGAGGCGCTGCGGCAGTGCGAGTCGTCGGGGAACTATCTCGTCAACACCGGCAACGGCTATTTCGGCGCCTACCAGTTCGATCAGCCGACTTGGGAGTCCGTCGGCGGCAGCGGGCGACCGCACTGGGCCGAACCGGTCGTGCAGGACGCCAGGGCGCGCCTGTTGTTCGCACGGCGGGGCTGGCAGCCCTGGCCCATCTGCGGGCGTCATCTGCGCTGACGCTCCTCGCCGCCGCCCCGCCGCAGCCGGCCGAGCCGATATCCTGCGTCTCGTGACCACCGATACGAAGCCCGTCCCCGCGACCTCGGTCCTGCAAGTCACCGACGAGGCCGCCGAGGTCGTGCGCGGCGCGCTCGGCGAAGAGGATGACGGCGCAGCGCTGGGGCTGCGTGTGGCAGTCTCGGGCACCGAGATGTCGCCCAGCATGACCTTCGAGTTCTCCTACGACCTGTCTCTGCACGAGCTCGACGACCTCCACACCGGTGACGTGACCTACGAGGTCGCCGGGCTGACCGTCATCGTCCCGGGGGACTCAGTCGAGAACCTCACCGGCGCCACCCTGGACGTGCCCAGCAATCCCCTGCAGGGTGGCCTGGTGATCCGCAACCCCAACCGCCCCGACATGGCCGACCGCATCGACCTGTCGGAGTCCGGCTCGGTGGCCGAGCGGCTTCAGGATCTGCTCAACAACCACGTCAACCCGTCGCTGGCTTCCCACGGCGGGTACGTGGAGCTGGTGAAGGTGGAGGGCAGCAAGGCGTTCCTGCTGATGGGGGGCGGCTGCCAGGGTTGCACGATGAGCGCCGCCACGCTGCACCAAGGCGTCGCCGCGATCATCTCCCAGCACGTGCCGGAGATCCTCGACGTGATCGACGTGACCGATCACGCCGCCGGCGAGAACCCCTTTTACCAGTAGCGTTACCAGTAGCGTTACCAGTAGCGCCCGCCTCCGGGGGAGGACAGACGCAGCGCGGACAGGCTCAGTCGAGCGCCTGCCGTGCGGTCGCCGCGATCGAGGCCGCGTCGAGGCCGCAAGCCGCCAGGATCTCGTCGGGCTTGCCGTGGGGGAGGTAGGCGGTGGGGATCCCCAGGATCCGCAGCGCCGGCATGGCGCCGGGTCCGTCCATGGCGCTCAGCGCGGTGGCGATGCCGGCGCCGGCGCCGCCCTCGCGGATGCCGTCCTCGACGGTGACCACCAGCGCGTGCGCCCGGGCGTCGCTCAGCATTGCCTCGTCCAGCGGCGTCACCACGCGCACGTCCCAGACCGAGGTGGAGACCCCGTGGCCCTCTAGCTGCTCCGCGGCCTGCTCGGCGGCCTCGAGCATCTTGCCCACCGCCAGCAGGCAGACGGTGTCGCCGTTGCGCACCTTGCGCCCGGCGAGTCCTCGGCCTACCTCGTCCTCGGCGACTTGGCGGGCCGCGGTCTTGGGCCAGCGGATGGCGACGGGCCCGTCGGTCATCTCCAACGCTTGGGACAGCATGACCTCCAACTCTTGGTACGACGACGGGGCCATCACGCACATGCCGGGCACCTTGGTGAGTAGCGCCATGTCGAGGATTCCGTGGTGCGAGGGGCCGTCGTCGCCGGTGATGCCCGCCCGGTCGATGCAGAACACCACCGGCTGGCGGTGCAGCCCCACGTCGAGGTTGACCTGATCGAACGCCCGCGTGAGGAACGTGGAATAGATGGCCACCACGGGACGCAGGCCGCCCATCGCCATGCCGGCCGCGGAGGTGACGGCGTGCTGCTCGGCGATGCCCACGTCCACGAAGCGGTCGCCGAAGCGGTCCTTGAAGGTCAGCAGACCGGTGGAGTCGGGCATGGCGGCGGTGATCGCCACCAGCTCCGGCCGGGACTCGGCCTCCTTCACGATGGCGTCGGCGAAGGCCTGGGTGTAGCTGCCGAGCTTGGTCTGAGAGGTGTCGTGCATGCGCTTGACGGGGTCGCTCTCGGCGGGGGCGTACCCGCGGCCCTTATCGGTCAGCACGTGTACGACGACCGGGCCCTTCAGCTCGGCCGCGTGACGCAGGCTGCGCTCCAGGTTACGGATGTCGTGACCGTCGAACGGCCCGGTGTAGCGGACGCCGAGGTCGGAGAAGAACGAGGGCGACTCCTGCAGCTCCCGCACGCCGGCTTTGACGGCGTCCACGACCCGGTCGACGTGCTCGCCGACGAGCGGCAGATCGCCCAGGATGCGCTCGATCCGCTCCTGCTGCTGCACGAACGCCGGATTCACCGCCAGGCGGGCGAGTCGTTCGCTCAGCCGGGACACCGTGGGGGCGTAGGAGCGGCCGTTGTCGTTGAAGATGATCACCACGTCCAAGTTGGAGTGGCCCAGGTTGTTCAGACCCTCGAAAGCCATGCCGCCGGTCATCGACCCGTCGCCGATGACCGCCACGACGCGGCGGCGAGGGGCGCCGCGTTGCTCCGCCGACCGGTAGGCGAGCGCGAGGCCGTGGGCGTAGCTGAGCGAGGTCGAGGCGTGGCTGTTCTCCACCCAATCGTGCTCTGACTCCTCGCGCGACGGGTAGCCCGACAGCCCGCCCGGTTTGCGCAACTCTTCGAACAGCTGCGATCGGCCGGTGACGATCTTGTGGACGTAGGCCTGATGGCCCGTGTCCCAGATGATGGCGTCGGTGGGGGAGTTGAAGACTCGGTGCAGGGCGATCGTCAACTCGACGGCCCCGAGGTTCGAGCCCAGATGGCCGCCGTGGGTGGTGACCGCCTCCACGATGAACGCCCGGATCTCCTCGGCGAGCGCGTCGAGCTCGTCGTAGTCCATCTCCCGCAGAGCCGCGGGGGTGATGGCCTGATTCAGCAGCATGGATGAGCCTTCCGGAGACCGTCAGGGGAGCACACGTGGGGAATACTCTAGTGAGCGACGCCGCGCGGGGCGGTAGTGGCGGGGAGTTCGTCGTTGTCCCGGCGGCGCTGCAACCGCCGGGCGCGGCGCTGCTGGCTCCAGCGCACCAGGGGAGTCGCCCACGCCAGAGCCACGAGCGCGCAGGCGGCGCCGGCCGCGGCGTCGATCCAGTAGTGGTTGGCGGTCACCACCACGGCGAACAGGGTCAGCAGCGGGTAGAGGTAGAGGAGCAGGCGGCCCCAGCCGTTGCGGATCCGACCGCGCAGCGCCAGGAAACACCAGAACGCCCAGGCGAAGTGGATGCTGGGCATCGCTGCGTACTGATTGGAGAGCGTCTGGAAGGTCCCCGAGTCGAACGACCAGAGCCCTCCGTAATGGACCATGGTGTCGACGAAGCCCGCATCGGGCAGGCAGGCGCCGTACGGCCCGCAATCGCCCAACAGTCGCGGCGGCATTAGGGGGAACAACGCGAAGCCCACAAGCCCCAGCCCGGTACACAGCAAACCGGTCGTCCGCCACCGCTGATAGACCTCCGGGAACTTCAAGTAGAGCCAAGCCATCGCAAAAAATGTCACGGTGAAGTGCAGCAGGCCGTAGAACACGTTCCACACCGCGATGAAGGCGTCCCAGCCGAGGAACCAGCCCTGCACGGTGGACTCGAAGTAGAGGCCGAGCGCCCGCTCCAGCTCGATCACGATCTCGGCGTTGTTCAAGGCGTGGACCGGCCCCACCGCGGCCGAGCCGAACCGGTTCCGGACGATGCCGTAACCGACGTAGAACAGCCCGATGAGGAGGATCTCCCGCCACCAGCGGATACCCAACTCCTGGCGCTTGGCGCCGTTCGATCCCCCGACGAGGCCCTCGAATCGGCGCAGCAGCGGGGACTCGGCCCACCGCTGCCTCCGGTCGTGGTGCCCACGGCGGCTCGGTCGGACGACCCCGGTGGTCACGGGAACCTCAGACGAGAGCCTCGGCGCGGTCATCGTCGGCTTCGGGCGGGTCCGCTGGGATGCGTCGGCGTCCGAACAGCCGGTTGCCGAGCAGCACCGCGGGCAGTCCGGGGAGGCTGCACAGCAGGATCAGCAGCCCGATGAGCAGGCCCAACGAGAACGCCTGCTCCTCGGGCGCGCCGACGGCAGTCAAGAAGAGCACCAGCGAGGCCTCGCGCACGCCGAGGCCGCCGATCCCCAGCGGCAGGACCTGCAGCATTAGCACCGCCGGGAAGAACGCCAAGAGCGCGGTGAACCCCACCTCGTCGATGCCCATCGCCTCGGTGGCGCACCCCACCGCCAAGAGAACGCACAGCTGGTAGACCACCGAGGCCACCAGCAGCCGCACCGCTGCCCGCGGCTGCGCCTTCAGCGCCTCGAGGGCGAGGTGCATGGCGTTGAGGTAGCGGGCGATGCCGCTGCGATCCTTCAGCCAGCGGCCTGTGGCGTTGTGGCCGACCACGTAGAGCAGGGTGCCGAAGGCGGCGAGGGTGACGCAGGCGAGCGTTATGGCGGTGGCCGACGAGGCGCCCAGACTGGCCAGCGGCGGGTTCAGCGCCAGGCCGACGAAGGTGAACATGGGCAGCACCAACCACCCTGAGAGCCGCTCGAAGATCACCGAGGCGAAAGCCGCGGGCGGCTTGCCGGTGTCGCGCCCCAGCCGGGTCACGCGCAGCACGTCCCCGCCGATGGTCGTCGGCATCACGTTCGACACGAACTGCCCGGCGATGAAGTGCGACAGGATCCCGCGCAGGGGAACCTCGAGGCGTAGCGCCTCGGTCACCTGCCGCCAGCGGAGAGCCGCGAGCACCAGCGACAGTCCCATCAGGGCGAAGGCCCCGAACAGCCAGAACGGTGTCCAGCGGTTCCAGTCTGGGAGCAGCTTGGAGGCGTCGAGATTCGGACCCTGGACGATCAGGAAGGTCAGCAACCCGGCGCTGATGCCCGCACGGAGGGCGTAGACGGTCCAGGTGCGCTTGCGGTCCATGGGTTCCTTGAGAGGAGCGGGTTGCGTCGGCGTCCGGGCGGCTCGAGGGCGCGCCGCCGCTTCGTGGGGCATGACGCGGCGCGGCTCTGACCGGAGTGCCGATCGGTGGCGGTCAGGTTACTCGTGCGCGGCGGGGCAGTGAACTGAGCGTCTGGACAGGCGATCGCCGCGGGCAGCGGCCTATGGCGACGGACAGACGGTGAACCGCCCCGACTGTCGTCCAGCTGCGGAGTGGGCGCGGTCGCTCGCGCCGCGGCGGCTCCATCCCGGCGGCGGCTCCGCGGCGGTTACTGCGGCGGCAGGTACTCGCCGAACCGCTGGCGCTCGACGACGATCCGCACGATGCGTCCGCTGCCCACCAGGTCGCCGTCGGCGTCGCGCGCCTCCACGCTGAAGGTGAGCCGCCGCCCCTCGACCCGCTCGAGGCGCGCCTTGGCGAACACCGTGCGCCCCACCGGGACGGGCCGCACATGGTCGAAGTGGACCCGCATGCTGACGCTGGTGGAGCCGCTGGGGAGCTTGTCGCCGAGGGCGTCGATGGTGGCTGCCTCGCTGAGGGCCAAGAGGATCGGCGTGGCGAGGATCGGGAACTCGCTGGAGCCGACGGCCGCGCCGGTGTCGGCCTCGCCGACGGTCCGCTCGGCGCTGCCGCGGGCACCAGCTTCGAGAATCATGACAGCAACCTGGGGGTCTCCTCGTCGCGTTGGCGCGTGGTGCGCGCGGCTTGTTTTAGCCGGAATCGGCACCGAGCGCGGGCTTCGACCGCGACACCAGCGCGGTTACCCTGCGCGACGCGGTGCCCCTCGCTCCCGGCGCGGGCGCCGCCTGATGGTGGTTTGATGCGACCCGATCGGACCCATTCGGATTATACCGAAATACATTGGCTTCCTTGAAAACTAATATCAGGTCTTGACACAGTTCAGAGAACCGCTAGGGTGGTGCCCGGGTCTGGTCTCCGCGACGCTCAACCGCTGCTTGAGTTTCCGCCGCGGAGATTCCGACCTCTCGGAACGCGCGGAGGAGGAGCAACCATGGGCGAGACCCGGGTGGACGTGACGATCAGGAACCCCGCGGACTCGCGGCGCTGCTGGGAGGGCGAGTTCGTGGTGGACACGGGCGCGATCGACTCGGTGGTGCCGCGCCGGCACCTCGAGGCCATCGGCGTTGAGCCGTTGGAGGACGCGGTCTACCTGCTGGCCGACGGCAGTGAGTTCCACACCCAGACAGCTCTCGCTCAGATGGAGTTCGAGGGGCGCCGTCTGGGCTCCACCGTGATCTTCGGCCCCGACGACGTGGATCCGCTGCTGGGGGTCACGGCCTTGGAGTCCGGCGGCTTCGCCGTAGACCCCGTGAACAACGAACTCCGCAAGGTTGTGCGCCGGCTGTAGCCCGTCTCGGTGCCGTGAAGGGCCAGAACCCGGACTGGGGTTTCGACCGGGGGCGCAATGTGGCCCGCGCCATCCTCGATCGGTTTGTCACCCCAAGCGTCGTCTCCCGTCGAGGGTCGCCCTTCGATCGGTCGTGGCGTGCGCTGGCGGGTCGCCGCGATTGTGACGAGTTCCTCGTGGGTGAACTCTCGGTTCTCAAACTCGATGGCAATCGCAATGGCCGCCTCGTCGCTTAGTGTTGCCATAGGTTTCTGACTCATTGGCGTCCTTTTGTCAGGAAGTGCCGGAACGTGCGCCGGAGCGGCATGGCGTGGATGACCGCATGACCGTTGGCACATTCAAGGTACAGGGTTTGGGCAGGTTGCCAGCGGTGTCGGGCCCTGTCGTCGAAGGCGGTGGGAGCCCAGCCGGTATACTCGCTGGCGACGGGGGGGCGGACGACAGCACGAGCAGCACTTCGAGCGGCGCTTCGACAGCCGGGAACGATGATCGAACCACAGTGAGCCCCACCCACATCTTCACGTCGGAATCGGTGACCGAAGGCCACCCCGACAAGATGGCCGACCAGATCTCCGACGCCATTCTCGACGCCCTCATCGCCAAGGACCCCAACAGCAGGGTCGCCTGCGAGACGTTCCTCACCTCTGGCCTCTGCGTCGTGGGCGGCGAGATCCGCACCGAGGCTTGGGTCGACATTCCGACGATCGTGCGCGAGACGATCTGCGGCATCGGCTATGACCGCAGCGACGGCGGCTTCGACGGCAACACCTGCGGTGTGCTCCTCGCCATCGGCGAGCAGTCCGAGGCCATCACCGACGCGGTCGAGCGCGGCGGTCCCGACGACCTCGATGGCCTCGGCGCCGGCGACCAAGGACTGGTGTTCGGATACGCCTGCACCGAGACCGACACGCTGATGCCGCTGCCGATCCACTTGGCGCACCGCATGGCCGAGCGGCTGGCCGAAGCCCGCCGGGCCGACACGCCGCCCTACCTGTGTCCCGACGGCAAGACGCAGGTGACCGTCCGCTACGAGGGGCCGAAGGCCGTCGGCGTGGACGCAGTGCTGGTGTCCACGCAGCATTCCGAGTGGATGGACCGCAGGACCATCAGCGACGACGTGTTCGAATGCGTGATCCGTCCGGTGCTCGAAGAGGCAGCGACGAACGCCGCCGGTCGCCTCGACATCGACGATCCGAGCGTGTACGTCAACCCTTCGGGGATGTTCGTGAAGGGAGGCCCCGCGGCCGACGCCGGGCTCACCGGACGCAAGATCATCGTCGACACCTACGGCGGGATGGCCCGACACGGCGGCGGCGCCTTCAGCGGCAAGGACCCGACCAAGGTGGATCGCTCGGCGGCGTACGCGGCCCGCTGGGCGGCGAAGAACCTCGTCGCCGCCGGCGCGGTGGAACGCTGCGAGATCCAGGTGGCCTACGCCATCGGCGTCCCGCAGCCCGTCTCGCTCATGGTGGAGTCCTTCGGCACGCACCGCGTCGACCCTGAGCGGATCGAGCCGGCGGTCCGGGAGGTGTTCGACCTGCGCCCGGCCGCGATCATCCGCGACCTCGACCTGCTGCGGCCCATCTACGGGGCCACCGCCGCCTACGGCCACTTCGGCCGCGAGCGCGACGAGTTCACCTGGGAGCGCACCGACCGCGTCCACGAACTGCGATCGGAACTCGGCCTCTGAGCCGCGCCCCGAGCCGCCAGCCGCAGCCAACCGAACCCGAATCCGCTGCCCGGCGCGGCCCGCGGGTCGTCCGAGTGCTGACCGACGTGGTCGCCCTCGAGCGGGAGTTCGACTACGCAGTACCCCAGGCCTGGCACGACGACGGCCGGGCTGGCCGGCTGACGGTAGGCACGATGGTCCGAGTAACCCTCAAGGGCCGGCGAGTCGGCGGCTGGGTGACCGCCTGCGACCCGCCGTCTGGGGAACCGCCCGGCCACCCGGTGCCCCCAGGCGGGTTGCGGGCAGGGGGCGACTCGAGGACCGCCGTCGGGCCTGCGCCGGAGTTGGCGCCTTTGGCCAAACTGGTCGGGGTCGGCCCGCCCGCGGAGGTCCTGGAGTTGGCCGGCTGGGCGGCCCGGCACTGGGCGGGCCGTCGGGCGACGTTCTACGGGACTGCCTCGCCGCCGCGGGTCGTCGGGGACATTGCTCGCAGCGCCGCGCGCCGGGTGCCGGCGCTGCTGCCCGCTGACGCTGCCGCCGCGGCCGGCGCTTCGGTCTGGGAGTCCGCCTTCGATCGGGCGGTGTCGCTGGTGCGGATCCCGCCTGCCGGTGACCGGGGACCGCTGCTCTCCGCGGCGCTGCGGCGCGGCGACGTGCTGCTGGTGGTGCCGGGGGTCGCGGAGGCGTCCCGCCTGGCCGCATGGGTTCGCCGCCGGGGGGTGCCTGTGTCGTTGCTGCCCGAAGGCTGGGCGCAGGCCGCTGCGGGCGGCGTGGCAGTGGGAACCCGCGCCGCGGTCTTCGGCCCCATGCCCCATCTGGCGGGAATCGTGGTCCTAGACGAGCACGACGAGTCCTTGGTGGCCGCCGACTCGCCGTCTTGGAGCGCCCGCGAGGTGGCCGTGGAGCGGGCCCGCCGCGCCGGCGTGCCGTGCGTTCTGGTCTCGCCCATCCCCAGCCTCGAGGCCCGCGTGCTGGCATCGGGGGAGCCGCTCACCTCGGCTCGTCCCATCGAGCGCGAGGGCTGGCCGAACGTGGAGGTCGTGGATCAGCGCGACCCCGAGGTGGGCCGCGCCGGGCTGTTGAGCGCAACGCTGGTGGCCCGCCTGCGCTCCTGCGACCGCGCCGTCTGCGTGCTGAACCGCAAGGGGCGGGCGCGGCTGCTGGCCTGCACTGGCTGCGGCGACCTCGTGGTCTGTGACGCCTGCGGTGCCACCGTCGGCGAGGTCGTCCCGAACGGGACCGATGAGCGCCCCGGTGCCCTGGTGTGCGCCCGCTGCGGCGAGCGGCGCCCGAGGGTGTGCTCGAGCTGCGGAGCGACGCGCCTGAAGACCCTGCGTCCGGGGGTCAACAAGCTGCGAGAGGAGCTCGAGGTTCTGCTGGGTGAGCGGGTCACCGAACTGACCGGCTCGACAAGCTCCGGCGAGCCCGGCGACCTGTCTAGTCGGATCGTTATCGGCACCGAGGCGGCGCTGCACCGGGTGCCGCGCGCCGACCTGGTGGCGTTCTTGGACTTCGATCAGGAGCTCTCGGCGCCGCGCTACCGCGCCAACGAGCAGGCCATGGCGCTGCTGGCCCGCGCCGCCCGGCTGGTCGGGCCTCGCAGCGGCGGGGGCCGCATTCTCGTGCAGACGCGCCGGGCTGACCACCCGGCCGTCGAAGCCGCCCGCGCCGCCGACCCGGATCTGCTCAGCCGCCACGACCGCGAACTGCGCCGCCAACTCGGCTTCCCGCCGTTCGGGGCGCTCGCCGAGGTCGCAGGCGAGGCGGCCGGCGCCTTCATGGGTGGTCTGGGTCGGCCGCTCGGCCTCGAGGTCTCCGAGCTGGGCGAGAACCGTTGGGTTGTGCGTGCCGCGGATCGAGATCAGCTCCTCGACGCGCTGGCAACCGTCGAGCGCCCTCCCGGCCGCCTGCGCCTGGCCATCGACCCGCTCCGCCTGTGAACCCCACGAGCTGGCGACCACTCGTAGGCTGGGGCGGTGAGCGTTGGGGAGGCGCGAGACCTAGCGGCGGTGCTGCGCCAGAGGCTGGGGGCCGAGCGGGGGCGCTGGGCGTTGCGGTGCCTCAACAAGGCGGCCGAGGCGTTCCAGTCGGAGTACCACCGGGAGGCGCTGGCGCAGCTGCGACCGGTGATGGACACCGAGGCGGCCGACGTGGCCGAGGTGCGCGAGCTGCACGGCCTGATCCTGTACCGGCTGCGGCGCTGGCGGGCGGCGGCTCGGGAGCTGGAGGCCTTCGGCGCCCTCACCCGCAGCTGCGAGCAGACGCCCGTGCTGGCCGACTGCTATCGGGCAATGGAGCGCTGGGACAAGGTGGAGGAACTCTGGGACGAGCTGCGCCGCGAGAGCCCGTCAGCGGGGCTGGTGGCCGAGGGGCGGATCGTGGCCGCCGGCGCGCTCGCCGACCGCGGCCGGCTTCCTGACGCGGTCGCCTTGCTGGCCGACGGCTGGCGCACGCCCCGCAACCCACAGGAGTTCCACCTGCGCAGAGCGTACGCCCTAGCCGACCTCTACGACCGCGGCGGCGACCAACCGGCTGCCCGGCGGCTGTTCACCTGGATCGAACGCCACTCGCCCGGATTCGCCGACTCGACCGACCGCCTCGCCGACCTGTCCGCCTGAGGGAGGGCGAACCCCATCGGTTAGTCGGCCATCGTGGCCGATCAGGACCAACTGCCGACGGAGGTGTCCGGCGTAGCGCAGAGAGTCAGCTGGGAGGAGCGCCCGATTGGCGTCGCCGACGGCTGTCACCGGGGTAGGGTCGCCGCGACGGGCACCGCCGCAGAGACCCCGCCGTCATGCCCACCCATCGAACCGCACAGGAGCCGCCCTATGCGAGACGTCGCAGCTCTGTTGGGCGAGGACGCTGACGACCTGCTCGGCCACACCGCTAAAGCCATTCCCGCTGAGGACCTGCACCTGCCCGGCCCGGATTTCGTGGATCGCGTAGCCGCCGCCGGCGCCCGCTCGCCGCAGGTCCTGCGCAACTTGCAGGCGCTGTTCGACCACGGCCGCCTAGCCGGCACCGGCTACGTGTCGATCCTGCCGGTGGACCAGGGCGTCGAGCACTCCGGCGCCGCCAGCTTCGCTCCCAACCCGGGCTACTTCGACCCCGAGAACATCGTGCGCCTCGCCGTCGAGGGTGGCTGCAACGCCGTGGCCTCCACCTTCGGCGTGCTCGGCGCGGTTTCCCGGCGCTGGGCGCACCGCATCCCGTTCATCGTGAAGCTCAACCACAACGAGCTGCTGAGCCATCCCAACAGCTACGACCAGGTGATCTTCGGCAGCGTCGAGCAGGCATACGAGTTGGGCGCCGCCGGCGTAGGTGCCACCGTTTACTTCGGGTCGCCGCAGTCGCGCCGGCAGATCGTCGAGATCAGCGAGACCTTCGAGGAGGCTCACCGGCTCGGCATGTTCTGCGTGCTGTGGTGCTACCTGCGCAGCGACGCCTTCAAGACCGGCGGCGTGGACTACCACGGCGCCGCCGACCTCACCGGACAGGCCAACCACCTCGGCGTCACCATCGGCGCCGACATCATCAAGCAGAAGCTGCCCGAGAACAACGGCGGCTACGGCGCCGTGGGTTTTGGGCGCACCAGTCCGCTCCTCTACAGCGACCTCACCTCCGACCACCCGATCGACCTGACGCGCTGGCAGGTCGTCAACTGCTACATGGGCCGGGCGGGGCTCATCAACTCCGGCGGCGCCAGCGCCGGCGCCGCCGACCTGGCCGAGGCGGTGCGCACCGCGGTGATCAACAAGCGGGCCGGCGGCACCGGGCTCATCAGCGGGCGCAAGGCGTTCCAGCGCCCGATGGCTGACGGCATCGAGCTGCTCGGCGCCATCCAGGACGTCTACCTTGACGCCTCCATCGGGGTGGCCTGAAGCCCGGCCACCTCCAGCGCCACCAGACCGCCGCCTCCTGATCCCGGCCCCGGATCGATTTCCAGGCATGCCTCCGCCAGAATGACCCGCCGCAATGACGGTCGGTGGCCGGGCGCGATTTCCCCCTTCAACGGGCCAGCTTGTCGTATCGTGACGTCGGTGCGACCTGTCCGCGACCGGCTGTGTGAACAAGGTCACACTCAGGCTCACAGGGCCCAAGTCCGGCCCCGGCCCCGGCGCGGCGGTACTAGATTGCAGGACTGGTCGGCCGCCCGGCGCAGAGCCGCAGCCAGAGGCACCGACACACGCGGATCCCCAAGACCGAGGGAACACACGTGACCGATACCGCCACGCAGCAACCGGCGTCCCGACTGGACCTCGACCGGTTGGTCATCCGCTTCGCCGGCGACTCCGGCGACGGCATGCAGCTGACCGGCGACCGCTTCACCAGCGCCAGCGCCCTGTTCGGCAACGACCTCGCCACCCTGCCGGACTTCCCCGCCGAGATCCGGGCGCCGGCCGGCACGCTGCACGGCGTCTCGGCCTTCCAGGTGCAGGTGGCGAGTGACACGGTAACCACGCCCGGCGACGCCCCCACGGTGCTCGTGGCCATGAACCCCGCCGCGTTGCGCAGCGAGTTGGGCCGCCTCGAGGCGGGCGGCACGGTGATCGTCAACTCCGACGCCTTCGAGGAGCGCAACCTCGACAAGGCCGGCTACAGCGACGACCCGCTGGCCGACGGCACCCTCGACGGCTACGCCACGTACCTGGTGCCCATGACGAGCCTCACCAAGGAGGTCTGCAAAGACCTCGGTGTGAAGCCCCGCGACGCCGAGCGCAGCAAGAACTTCTTCGCGCTCGGGGTGGTGAGCTGGCTGTTCGACCGTCCGGTCCAGCCCACCCTGGACTGGATCGAGATGAAGTTCGGCAAGCGGCCCCTCGTGGCGGCCGCCAACACGGCGGCCTTCAAGGCCGGCCACGCCTTCGGCGAGACCGCCGAGATGTTCCAAGCCACCTACACGGTGCGCCCTGCCGAGCTCGAACCGGGCACCTACACCAGCATCAATGGCAACACGGCGCTGTCGTGGGGGCTGATCGCCGCCGCCCAGCAGGCCAAGCTGCCGCTGTTCCTGGCCTCATACCCCATCACGCCGGCCTCCGACATCCTGCATGAACTGTCGGGGCGCAAGAACTTCGGCGTGCGCACCTTCCAGGCCGAGGACGAGATCGCTGCCGTCTGCGCCGCAGTCGGCGCCTCTTTCGGCGGCCACATCGGCGTCACCACCACTAGCGGCCCCGGCTTGGCGCTGAAGGCCGAGACCATCGGTCTGGCGCTCAGCATCGAGCTTCCGCTCGTGGTGATCGACATTCAGCGGGGCGGCCCGTCCACGGGTCTGCCCACCAAGACCGAAGCCTCGGACCTCAATCTGGCGCTGTACGGCCGCCATGGCGAGGCCCCGCTGCCGGTCGTGGCCGCCTACAGCCCCTCGCAGTGCTTCTTCGCCGCCATCGAGGCGGTGCGGATCGCCCTCAAGTACCGCACGCCGGTGATCCTGCTCTCCGACGGCTATCTGGCGAACGGCTCCGAACCGTGGCGCCTGCCCGACCTGGACGACCTGCCCGACATCAGCGTCGATTTCACCACCGCGTTCAACGACACTGACGAGGACGGCGCCCCGGTCTTCCGGCCCTACAAGCGCGACCCCGAGACGCTGGCCCGGCCCTGGGCGATCCCGGGCACCCCTGATCTGATGCACCGGGTCGGCGGGCTTGAGAAGGAGGAGGTCACCGGCAACATCTCCTATGCGTCCGCCAACCACCGCCGCATGACCGAGCTGCGCGCCGCCAAGGTGGACGGCGTGGCCGCTGACATCCCGCCGACGATGCTCGACAGCGACGGTCCGGCGGAGATGGCGGTGCTGTCGTGGGGCTCGGTGTGGGGAGCGGTCACCAGCGCGGTCCGGCGGGTGCGCCCCGCCGGCGTCGCCGTCGACCACCTGCACCTCACCCACCTCAACCCGCTGCCCGCCGACTTGGGTGAGGTGCTGGGCCGGTACCGCAGCGTGCTCGTCCCGGAGATGAACCTGGGGCAGCTGGCCTCGGTCGTCCGATCCCGCTACCTGATCGACGTGCAGTCGATCACCAAGGTGGAAGGGGTGCCGTTCACGGCGAGCGAGATCGCCGCCGCCATCGCAGGAGCCGCAGGTGAGCACTGAGACGACCGCCGGTCCGACCACGACCAAAGCCGACTGGACAAGCGACCAGGAGCCTCGCTGGTGTCCGGGCTGCGGCGACTACTCCATCCTCTCCGCGATGCAGCTGCTGATGCCGCAGCTGGGGGCGCGTCCGGAGAACACGGTCTTCGTCTCGGGGATCGGCTGCGCGGCCCGCTTCCCGTACTACATGAAGACCTACGGCATGCACGGCATCCACGGGCGCGCTCCGGCGCTGGCCACCGGACTGGCGACCTGCCGGCCCGACTTGGACGTGTGGGTCGTGGGCGGCGACGGCGACATGCTGTCCATCGGCGGCAACCACCTGCTGCACTCGCTGCGCCGCAACGTCAACATCAAGATCCTGCTGTTCAACAACCAGATCTACGGGCTCACCAAGGGCCAGTACTCGCCCACCAGTGAGATCGGCAAGGTCACCAAGTCCACGCCTCTCGGCTCGGTAGACGAGCCGCTGAACCCCCTGAGCGTGGCGCTGGGGGCCGAAGCCACCTTCGTGGCTCGCACCCACGACATGGACCGCACCCACATGCAGGAGACATTCCGGCGAGCCTGGGAGCACAGCGGGGCGGCCTTCGTGGAGGTGTACCAGAACTGCAACGTGTTCAACGACGGGGCCTTCGCCGAGATCACCAAGAAAGACAAGCGTCCCTCGATGCTCATCGCCTTGGAGCACGGCGAGCCGATCCGTTTCGGCGCCGAGGGAGAGCGCGGCGTCATCATGAGCCGCAGCGGCGAGCTGCAGCTCGTGGACGTGGCTGACGTGGGCGAGGACAACCTGCTGGTCCACGACGAGCGCGCCGAGACCCCCTCGCTGGCCTTCGCCCTGTCTCGGCTCGCCTCGGGGCCCTTTATGCCGACGCCGGTCGGCGTGTTCCGGGCTACAGAAGGCCCCGAGTACGCCTCGCAGGTCGCCCGCCAACTGGCGTTCGCCCAGGATCGCAGCGGCCCCGGCGACTTGGAGGCTCTGCTGCGCTCCCGAGCCACCTGGGACGTCTACTGACGCTCGTCTCCTCGCGGCACGGGCCGGGGATCGCGGTGCCGCTGTGAGTGCCGCGCGCAATGTCGTCATCGACCTCGACGGGGTCATGTGGGTGGGGGAGCGGCCCGTGCCCGGTGCGGCCGAGGCGGCCAACCGGCTGGCGGCGGCGGGTTGGCGCGTGGTCTATGTGACCAACATGTCGCGTCTCACCGTCGGCGCGCAGCAGGAGCGGCTGGCGCGCTGCGGGGTGCGTCCGCTGACCGAGGTGGTCACCTCAGCCACGGCGGCTGCGTCGCTGCTGGCGCCGGGGGACCGGGTAATGGTCTGCGGCGGCGCTGGCATCGTCGAGGCCGTCGAGAGCACCGGCGCCGTTGTGGCCTGCTTTGCGGGCGATCGTTCGGGCTCGCAGCCGACCGCCGACGGGGACCGCACCGGGGAGCGCTTTGACGCGGTCGTGGTGGGGATGGATCCGAGTTTCGATTACAAGGCCTGCGGTCGGGCCATGCGTGCGGTGCGGGCCGGGGCTCGCCTCATCGGCACGAACCACGACCCGACCTATCCCACGCCCGACGGCCTCGAGGCCGGCGGGGGAGCGATCCTGGCGGCGGTGGCCACCGCAGCGGAGACCGAACCTACCCTCGCCGGCAAGCCCAACGAAGCCACGGTGAGCTGCGTGCGGCGGCGCCTCGGGGTTGGCCCCGGCGTTGTGGTTGGTGACCGCCCCGACAGTGACGGCCTGCTCGCTGAGGCGCTGGGTTTCGATTTCGCCCTGGTTCTGAGCGGCGTGACAGGGCGGGCGGACCTGCCGGTGCAGCCCGAGCCGGCAATCGTTGCCGCTGACCTCCCGTGCGTGGTCGACGCCCTGCTCACAGAACCGGTCGGCTAGTTCAGGGCGGTGAACTCCCCTAGGCGGCGCCGACTCGATGCCGAGCTGGTGCGCCGCGGGCTGGCAGCCAGCGGGGAGCAGGCCCGCCAGCTGATCGACGAGCGGGCGGTGACGGTCAACGGGGCGGTCGCCGAGCGAGCCGCCCGGGCAGTGCTTCCCGGTGACGCCCTCGATGTGCTGCGTCCACCCCGCTTCGTGGGCCGGGGCGGAGAGAAGCTCGACGGCGCCCTGACGGCGTTAGGCCTCGAGGTGCGCGGTCGGCGCTGCATCGATGTGGGCGCTTCCACCGGCGGATTCACCGACTGTCTCCTGCAGCGGGGCGCGGCGAGCGTGGCGGCCGTGGACGTGGGCCGGGCGCAGCTGCATGAGCGCCTACTGGCCACCCCGCGGGTGCGTAACCACGCCGGGGTGAACGTCCGCCATCTGCAGCCCGGCGAGGTCGGCGGCCCGGCGGACCTCGTGACCGTGGATCTGTCGTTCATCAGTCTCCGGGTGGTGATGGCGCGCCTCGCTGCGCTCGCCGCTGCTGGCGGCGACCTGTTGGCGCTGGTGAAGCCGCAGTTCGAGGCCGGCCGGCGCGAGGCCGCCGCCGCCAAGGGTGTGATCCGCTCGCCGGGGGTGTGGCGGCGCACCCTGACCGAGGTGATCGCCGTCGCCGAGGCGGAGGGACTCGCCCCTCAGGCGGTGGTGCTGGCGGACCCGCCCGGCGCCGAGGGCAACGCCGAGTTCTTTCTGCACTGCACCAAGCCGCCAGCGGGGGACTGCGCCCCGCCGGCGTCGGCGCTCGGTGGCACCGTCGATGCGGCGGTGCGGGCCGCAGCATCGCTCGGCGGTCTCGTAGTCTGAGCCCGTGGCTCGGTTCGCGCTGGTGGTGCATCCTCGCCGCCCTCCGGCGCGCCTGCTGGCCCAGGAGTTGGCGGGCTGGCTGGCCGCCGAGGGCCACGAGGTGCGACTTCCCGGACCGGACGCCGCCTCCGCCGACCTGGCCGACTTGGCCTGTGCCGACGCGGAGGTCGGCGGGGCGGACCTCGTGGTGAGCCTCGGCGGCGACGGGAGCATCCTGCGGGCGGTCCGCTTGGCGGCCGACGCGGGCGTGGCGGTTCTGGGCGTGAACTTCGGGCAGCTGGCCTACCTGGCCGAGCTGGAGCCCGGCGACGCCCGCGGCGCCATCGGGCGCTGGCTGGCCGGGGAGTTCGAGATCGTTGAGCGGATGCGCTTGGCGGTGCGGGTGCGCGCCGACGGCGGCGACTACTCCGGGCCGCCGCTGGGCGCGCTGAACGAAGCCGTCGTCGAGAAGCTCGACCGGGGACGCAGCGTCCGCCTCAGCCTCAGCGTCGACGGACGCCACTTCGCCACCTACCGCGCCGACGGCCTGATCGTGGCGTCACCGACTGGGTCCACGGCGTACTCGTTGAGCGTGCGCGGCCCTATCCTTGCCCCCACGCATCAGGCGCTCGTCGTGACGCCCGTCTCGCCGCATTCGCTCTTCGACCGCTCGCTGGTGTTGCCGCCGGCGACGGACCTCCGCCTCGAGGTGACCTCCGAGCAGCCCGCCGCCTTGTCGCTAGACGGCGACGTGTGCCGGGTTCTCAGCCCCGGCGGCGTAGTGGAATGCACCGCCTCGGCTCGACCCGCCCGCTTGGTGAGCTTCAGCCACCGCCGTTTCGACGACATCCTGAAGGCCAAGTTCGCCCTCGGGGACCGCTGAGAGCCAGCCGCGGCGACGCCCGCGGCGCGCAGGAGACCGCGGAGAGATCACATGCACGCCACCCATAGACGCGCCGGCCGCGCCGGCACCCCGACTTGCTGACCGACCTCGTCGTTCGCAACATGGTTTTGATCGAGGAGCTGGCCCTCGAGTTCGCTGACGGCATGACGGTGCTCACCGGCGAGACCGGCGCTGGCAAGACGCTGCTCACTCAGGCAGTCGGACTGCTGGCCGGCGGGCGGGCCAATCCGGGGCTGATCCGCACTGGCGCTGCAGAAACCGAGGTCGAGGGTCGCTTCATCGGGAGCGATGGCGAGGAACTCGTGGTGCGCCGGGTCGTCCCGGCCAACGGGCGCGGCCGCGCCTACCTCAACGGACGCCTGGCCCCGCTGAGCGCCCTGCAGGAAGCCGTCGGCGACCGGGTGGACATCTGCGGCCAGCACAACCATCAAGCACTGCTGCGCCCTGCGGTGCGCCGCAGCGCGCTCGACCGGTTCGCCGGTGTCGACACCGGCCCGCTGGCCGCCGCCCGGCGGCGCTGCGCGGCGCTGAGCGAACGGCTGGCGGCGCTCGGCGGCGACGAGCGCACCCGCGCCCGCGAGCTGGACGTTCTGGAGCATCAGTTGGCGATCCTCGACGCCGCCGCCCTCGGCGACCACCGAGAGGAGGAGCAGCTCGAGGCCAGCGAACGGCTGCTGACCGAGGCGGCGGCGATTCGCGAGGCCGCCGCGGGCGCCGCCTGCCTGCTCGGCGCCGACGGCCCGGCCGGGGAGGCCCTCGGGACCGCGCAGAGCCGCCTGGACCCGTTCGATCCGTTGGCGGGCCCCGCCGACCGGCTCCGCGGGCTCATCGCGGAGGCCACCGACTTGGCCGCCGAACTCCGGCGGGTTGCCGATGAGGTGCGGGAGGATCCGGTCCGTTTGGCCGAAGTGGTGGAGCGGCGTGCCCTGTTGGCGGGGCTGCGCCGCCGCTTCGGCGCCACGCTGGCCGAGGTGATGGACTTCGCCGATGGGGCGCGTCGGCGCTTGGCGGAGCTGCAGGACGCCGAGGGGGCCGCGGCGCGGTTAGCCAGCGAACTCGAGGCGGCGCAGGAGGCCGAGCGCGCCGAGGCGGCCCGCCTGGGAGAGTGCCGTCGCCGGACCGCGCCCGCACTGGGCGAGGCGGTGACGGCGGAGCTGCGCCACCTGGCGATGCCCAACGCCCGCCTGAGCCTGCGTGTCGGCGCCGACCCGGGCGACGAAGTCGATTTCCTGTTGGCGGTCAACTCGGGGGCCGAGCCGGCGCCGCTGACGCAGGTGGCCTCCGGCGGCGAGCTGTCTCGTGGGATGCTGGCGCTGCACGTCGTCCTGCTGGCGGCGCCGCCGACGGTCCTGTTGGACGAGGTGGACGCCGGGATCGGCGGCGAGGCGGGCAACTCGGTGGGACGCGCCCTGGCCAGGCTGGCGAAGCAGCGCCAGACCCTCGTGGTGACCCACTTGGCGCAGGTCGCGGCGTACGCCGACGGCCATGTGAGCCTGCAGAAGCGCGACGACGGGGCTGAGGCGCGGATCAGCGCTCGCGTCCTCGACGGCCAGGAGCGTCTCGTGGAGTTGGCGCGGATGCTGTCGGGTTCGCCGCGCAGCGGGTCGGCCCGCCGGCACGCCGCGGAGCTGCTCGGCCGAGCCTCAGCCGAGCGCGGCGAACCGCCGCCGGCCTGATTGAGCGGCCTGCTCGGCGGCCTCGGCGCGCGGGGGCGGCTCAGGGTGCCTGCGCCCGCCCGTCGTCGAGGTGTTCGAGAGCCTCGGCCATGCCGCGCAGGGAGAACTCGGCGCGGGCGAGCAGCGCGGCTGTCCCAGCGGAGTGGCCGAGTCCGGTCCGCCCGGCGAGCTGCTCGGCTGATTCCCAGCTGGCGCGCTGGTAGAGCGCGATGCTCAGCACGCGGGCGGCGGCCGCGGTCGCCTCGGCCACGAGGGACTCGCCGGTGCTCCAGTGCGACGCGCTCGCCAGGATGTCCTGCGGCCAGCGAGTCCAGGCGTCGTGTGTCCAGTCGCCGGCACCGAGTCGATGCCGCACCAGGACATCGGCGTCTCCCCACGGCCAGATGTTCCGCCAGGTCACGAGGCTGACCCAGTTTCCCTCCGCATCGCAGGCGATCGTCAGTAGGGCGGGCGTGTCGGGCCAGCCGGACACGTTCTCGCCGATGTACTCGTAGCTGGTGGCGGGGGTGGTGATATGCGGCTCGCCGACGTCGGTGTAGTCGAAGATCCATCCCCCCGGCCGCGCCCGCGCCACCAGCGTCAGCGGTGTCAACGGCACCACTTCGGCACCGAGCGGTGCCGTCGCCGCCTCGTGGTACAGGCTGTCGAGCGGGGCTGTGGCCGCGGGGTCGAAGTAGCACGAGGCGTGCAGGTTCAGCGACACGGCGCCGTCAGCCACGCTGCGGTCACCCCCACATCTCTCGAGCCGACGACGGCCCGGCCGATAGCTCGCGCGTCACCGGTCCCGCGCACCACAACGCGCCCCACGAGGACCCTCAGGCTTGCCTCAGGCGTCGACAGCTAGCGCTCGCGTCCATGCCCCTATCCGGTTCGTCGTGCCGCGTGCCCGACAGCGATCAGGCGCCGAAACGTCAATACCCCGGGCGCATGCCACTGGAGCACTGGCGACACCGGGGAATCAGCATGAACGATACGCTCGATCCTCGCGGCGTTCAACCACTGCTCTAATCGTCTGGGGGCGACGACCTACCCGCCGACCCACGTTCGCGATGCGGTGGTCTTGCCGTGGGAGTCTCCGCGCGGCCGCCGGTGGGCGCAGATCACGTCGTCGCTGCCTCAGCCAGCGGCGCAGGCCCGGACCGTTCCGGTGAAATTGCCGCGGCTTTGCGCAGGCTCTTGGAGGCCGCGCCCGAGTAGAAACCAGGCGGTTGTTCGATCTCGTTGGTTGCTCAGAGATCGCGGTAGATAGTTTGATACTCACCGAAGGTATTCATGGCGGCGCGAATGTGGGGGCCGTCGTCTCCGGCCCAGACGCACAGCGGCGCCTCGAGGCGCTCCGCGGCGGCGACTGCCTCGGCACCGAGGGTGGACAGGCGGTGTGCGCCGGCGATTTCTGCCATGCGGAAGGCAAGCTCGCGCATGGGTATGACCATGATCTCGTCGGGGAGGGCGACGAGCCGTCGACCCAGCGCGCTACGCACCTCGGCGGGCAACGAACCCGTAAGGGCGCCCCCCGTCGCGGACGAGACGCTCTTGCAAAGCCGCAGCAGGTACAGGTTCGTGGTCGCAGGCTCGTGGTCTGCCAGGATCGCCTCGAGCCCGAGGTCGATCCGGCCCGTCAGCAGGTCGTGTAGGAGATGGTCGTCGACGACCGCACTGCTCATGTGGTGGCGAGGTCGGGATCGTCGGCCAGTGACCGGACGTAGGCGGCGTGCTCGTCGCGACTAAGCAGATCGTCGAGCAACCGACCGCCCTCGCCCTTGGGCACAGTCAGGACGCCGAAGCCGAGGTCCAGCACATCGACCGGCCCCCCATTGTGGAGCCCCCAACGCCGGCGAGCCGGGGCGGGAAGGGACATCTGCCCCGACGCCGAAACCCGGAACTCGTGCAAATCGCTCATGCGCTCAGTGTACTTGGTAATGACCATGCTGCTACCAAGCACGGCGTTGCTCGCCCGCGGCGATCAGTGTTCGGTGCGGCGGTTGCCAGAGGGCGCTGATGGGGAGAGCCCAGATGCTGCCGTCGATCCGGTAGGGGATTTGCCCGCTGTACAGCACCGCGCCGTAGTGGAAGTCCCCGCCGAGGCGGTCGCGCAGCCACATGAGGTGCCGGGCGTCGTCCCGACTGACGCTTGTGGCCGACTTGACCTCGATACCGACGACACGGCCGCGGCGCTCGAGCAGGAAATCAATCTCGCGCCCGTCACGGTTGCGGTAGTGGAACAGGCCGGTTGCGGCGGAGGCGGTCTCGATGTGGGCCAGCAGTTCAGCGGCGACGAAAGTCTCGAAGAGCTGTCCGATCAGGATGCCGTCGCGTGTCAGGGTCTCGGCGTCGGCGTTAAGCAGATGGGTGGCGAGACCGGGGTCGGTGAGGTGGAGGCGCGGCGAGCGCGTGAGCCGGCGGATCCGGTTGCTGTGCCATGCAGGGACAAGTACGACGATCGAGAGGTCCTCCAGCAGCCGAACGTGGCTGTCGGCCGTCGCGCGGGCAACCTCCGCGTCTCGTGCCACTGCTTCCTTGTTGAGTTCCCGGCCAGTGCGGGCCGCGCACGAGCGCAATACGCCGCGTAGCAGTCGTGCTCTCGGGTGGCCGCCAGTGATCTGAGGGGCGTCTCGTTCGGCCAGTTGCTCGGCGTAGGCATCGAACCAGCGGGACAGGTTGCGACCCGAGTGCCGCAATGCCGCAGGGAAGCGCCCCGCCACGATCCGGTCGATGTAACTGGCGCGGCTCACCTGCGAGGTGGCGAAGGCGGGCGCCGTGGCGGCGAACAAGGTGTCGATGGGGTTGTAGGCATTGTTGTGCGCCAGTTCGGACTGGGTGAGGCCGTACATCCGGACCCGGATCAGCCGCCCCGTGCCCGGCCAGGTCTGGCTGCTGAAAGTCGCGCGGGCCGATCCGGTCACGATGAACCGCCCCGGTGCGCGCGCCCGGTCGGCGTCGACCGCCCGTTTCACGGCCGCGAGGATCTCCGGTGCCTCCTGCCACTCGTCGATCACGACAGTCCCCGAGGTGGCGGCGAGCACCCCGTCTGGATCGTCCCGCGCCGCTTGCCTCGGGCCTGGCTCCGAGAGGTCGATTACTGTGTCGACGAGCCGCCCGGCGGTTGTTGACTTCCCAACGCCGCGCGGTCCGACTAGGAAGACCGCCGGGAAGTTGGGGAGCAGTTCTTCGGCAACCAGCCTCTCGACGATTCTCGGGTACAGGTCGGCCACGCTCGGGAGCCTACATCAGCCCTGTTGAATTAGGCGATTTGCCGAAAGATTATTATGCGACTTGTCGAAGAGTTATTTGACGAATTGATGGATCGCTGCTGCGCGATCTGCCGAGCGAGACTCAGTGTTCGGTGCGGTTGTGGGCACGGCGGCGGGCGTGGCGGTCGAGGGCCAAGCGGAGCAGCTCGGCGATGAGAGTGGGGCCGTCGAGGCCGGAGACGGCCCAGAGACGGGGGTACATGGAGATGGGGGTAAACCCCGGCATCGTGTTGATTTCGCTGACGAGGAGACGCCTGTCCGGCGATGCGGCCTCGTCGTAGAGGAAGTCGACTCGGGCGAGGCCTTCGACGCCCAGCGCCCGGGCGGCGGCGACAGCGAGGCTCTGCGCCTCCTCGCTGACCGCGACGGGCAGGTCGGCGGGGGCGTGCAGTTCAGCTGTGCCGTTGAGGTACTTGTCGGCGTAGTCGTAGAACTCGCCGCCAGGCACGATCTCGCCGGGCGCAGACGCCCGCAGGTTCTCGTTGCCCAGCACTGCCACCTCGATTTCTCGTCCGGGCACGTACTCCTCGACGATCAGCCGGTCGTCGTAGCTCGCGGCCCGCATGAGCGCCGCGGCCACCTGCTCCGCGCCCGCCGCCTTGGAGATGCCGATCGAGGAGCCCAGGTTGGCCGGCTTCACGAAGACCGGACTGCCCAGGTCGGTGAGGAGTGCGGCTGGGGTCTCGGCGGTCACGTCGCCGCTGCGGAGTTCGATGTGGAGCGCTGTCGGCATCCCGGCGGCCTCAAGCAGGCGCTTGGCCACCGGCTTGTCCATGCACGCGGCGCTGGCCAGCACGCCCGGCCCCACATAGGGCACCCCGGCCATCTCGCAGAGCCCTTGCACCGTGCCGTCCTCGCCGAAGGGGCCGTGCAGGACGGGGAACACCACCAGCCGCTCGTTGGCTCTCGGTTCGAGCACCCGGTCCAACGACACCGCTGGGAGGTCGTCGCCGAGGGCGGGCAGGGCGTCTTTGTCGGCCTCGTGCTCCAAAACATCAGCGGGCGGCCGCACCCAGCGCCCCTCGCGGGTGATGCCCACGAGGTCCACCTCGACGCTCCCGGCGCGGGCGCACTGCGCCACGTAGCTGCCCGAGAGCCGCGAGACCTCGTGTTCGGCTGATCTGCCGCCGTACAGTACGACCAGCCGGATGCGCTCGGTCACATGCGCCACGCTACCGGTGGCGCTGACGGGCTCGATGAAACCGACAGCCGCGTGGGCCGCTGGCGGGATCCCGAGCCGGATCCGGCCGGGGGTGTACGTTCGATCCGGTGGCCGGTCATGCTGCGCGGCGCTGGCGGCGCCGGCGAATCGAGGAGTCGGCAGCGGTCGCCTCCGTCGGGGGACCCCGGTAGCACCGTGAGATTCGCGCTCTCGGAGGTGGCGACCCTCCTCGGTGGGGAGCTGATCGGGGCGGACGTGGAAGTGGCCGGGGCGTCGGTGGACTCCCGGACCTTGCGACCGGGGGAGCTTTTCGTTCCGCTCGTGGCCGAGCGTGACGGCCATGACTTCCTCGCCGCGGCGGCGGCGGCCGGGGCCGCCGGCTGTCTGGTGCAGCGGGACCGCTTGGGGGCACTGGGGGCGCTCGCGTCGCCGCTGGTCGTGGTGGAGGACACGGCGGCGGCTCTGGCGCAACTCGGCGCCGCGGCGCGGGACCGCTTCGCCGGGAACGTGGCGGGCGTCACCGGCTCGGTCGGCAAGACGTCGACTAAGGACCTGCTGGCCTCGGCGCTGAGCGTCGCTGGGCCGGTGTGTGCCAGCCCGGCTTCGTTCAACAACAGCATCGGCGTCCCGCTCACGCTGCTGGGAGCCTCGGGCACCGAGCGGGCGCTGGTCGCTGAGATCGGCACGAGCGCGCCCGGCGAGATCGCCGACCTGGCGGCGCTCGCCCGACCCGACACGGCGGTGGTCACCGCGGTGAGCGCCGCCCACACTGAGGCCTTCGGAACCCTCGAAGCGGTCGCACGCGAGAAGTCCGACCTCATAGCCGCCCTGCCGGCGACGGGCACCGCCGTTCTCAACGCCGAGGACCAGCGGGTGGCGGCCATGGCGGCGCTCACGGAGGCGCGGGTGGTCAGCTACGGGTTCGGCGCCGGCGACGTGCGCGCCGCTGAGCCCGCCCTGGACGGCGCGCTCCGGCCCTCCTTCGTGATGGTGACGCCGTGGGGTCGGGCACCGGTGCGCCTGCGCGCCGCGGGCCTGCACAACGCGCGCAACGCTCTAGCGGCGGCGGCGGCGGCCCTGGCCCTCGGCGTGGGCCTCGAGGGCGTGGCCGCTGGCCTGGGCCGTGCCGAGTTGTCCCCGTGGCGGATGGCGGTCGGCACGAGCGCCACCGGTGCGCTGATCATCAACGACGCCTACAACGCCAATCCCGCCTCGGTGGCCGCGGCGCTCCACGCCCTGGCGGCCGCGCCGGCGCGCCGGCGCGTGGCGGTGCTGGGCACGATGGCCGAGCTGGGCGAGCGCCACGCCGCCGAGCATGCCGCCGTGGCGGAGCTGGCTGCCGCGCTGGACATCGAGCTCCTCGCGGTGGATGAGGCGGCCTACGGCGCTCCGCCGCTGGACGGTTCCGCCGCGGCGCTCGCAGCGCTCGGGCCGTTGCGGGAGGGAGACGCCGTGCTCGTCAAAGCCAGCCGCGTCGCCGGCCTCGAACGCCTGGCGCTCGCGCTCCTGGACGAATCCGGGGGCACCCGACCCTCATGATCCCTAGACTCGTCTGATGGCCGCGGCGGCGTTTGAGCACATCCCCATCGTGGACGTGGGGGGCTTGACGAACGGAGATCGACCGTCGCCGGAGCTGGCCGAGGAGTTGTGTAGTGTCGGCCACGAGGTCGGATTCATGCTCGTCGTGGGCCACGGGGTACCCGAGCGGCTGCACGATGCGACCTACGACATGATGCGGCGCTTCTTCAGCCTCCCCGTCGAGCAGAAGAGGCTGATCGACAAGCGCGCCTCTCGGCACTTCCGGGGCTGGGAGCCGGTCGGCACCGAATACACCAACAATCGCCCCGACATCCGCGAGCAGATTGACTGCTGGAGCGAGTGGCCCGCCTCAGCCCCCGACGCCGAGCCCGAGTATCTGCGCCTGCTGGGTCCCAACCAGTGGCTCCCCGATGACGTCTTGGCCGGTCACGAGGCGCTGAGCAACGAATGGTCCGGACAGTTGGGTGTGCTGGCCGGTCGCCTGCTCGCAGCGATGTGGCAAGGTCTGGGGCTGCCCGCGGCGGATTTGGAGCGGTTCATCGGCGACCGCCCCATGTCGCTCACCAAGTTCATCCACTATCCGGCCACTCCGCCCGGCGGCGCTGGAGTGAACGCCCACCATGACACCGGGTTCCTCACGGTCCTATCGCCGGGCTCCAGCCCCGGCCTGCAGGTGCAGAACCAGGCTGGCGACTGGATCGATGTGCCGTTGCTGCCGGGGTCCTTCGTCGTGAACTTGGGCGAGAGCCTGCAGGCCATGACCGGCAACTACCTCGTCGCCACTCCGCATCGAGTCATGTCCTCGACCGAGCGCTACTCCACGGCCCATTTCTACGGGCCGTCGCTGGAGGCACCGCTGGCGCCGCTGCCGCTCGAGGGGCGCTTCGTCGCAGCGGTGGCGGCGAGTCCGCACCACGCCGATGCCGGGTTCATGGCCCGCAAGGAGGAGACCGACGCCGGCGTCGGCGACATGGCGAGCGACTACCGGCCCGCCACCTACGGCGAGCAGCTCTGGAACTACTTCGCCCGCAGCTACCCCGAGATCGTCGCCCACCACTACGGCTGAGGCTCAGTCGGGTCGGGTACGCGGCTGTGCGCTCGACGCCAAGACGGTGCCACGGCACGGGCTCGGTGCGGCCCATGCCCCGCGCGCCGTAGAATCCTGCATCCCCCGGACCGTTAGCTCAGACTGGTAGAGCGCTCGCTTCACACGCGAGAGGTCACTGGTTCAAGTCCAGTACGGTCCACTCCGCCAAGGCACGGTGCCGAAGGCCACGCTGCGGGCACAAGTTCGGGTAGCGGCCCGACGGGCCGGCAGCGAGCCCCGTCGCAGCGGGCGGCTCTGTCCCGGGGCCGCTGGACCGGCCACCTGCGAGGATGAACGGGCCAATAGACCGCAGCTAGCGTTGCCACGAGGGACGCGAAAGCGATGACGATGTCCTACACCGGTGACGAGATCCGGAGCTGGCTGCTTCAACCAGGCGACGAGGAGTTTCATCTGGTGGATGCCTTGGTAGCCGAGTCCTCGGTACGGGTGGCGGCGATCTTTGGGCGATCTTCGCTGATCGAGTACCGCCCCGCTTGAGCCGTCGCCGTCGTCAGGCTGTCGGCTTCCTGTCCAGGAAGTCCTCCACGGCGTCGGCGAAGGCGCCTGGGTGCTCCAGCGGGGGACAGTGCCCGCAGCCCTCCAGCGTGATGAACTCGGCGTCGGGAAGGCCGGCGGCGAGTTCGGCGCCCATCTCCGGCGGGGTGGTGGTGTCGGCGCCGCCGGCGATCACGAGCGTCGGGTTGGCGATGGCACCGAGGTGGGGGCGCAGGTCCATGTCGCGCAGCGCCCGGCAGGAGGCGGCGAACGACCCCGGATCGATCTCGAGGAGCACGGCGCGGCGCTCCTCGGCAGCGGAGGGGTGCGCCTCCAGGTACTCCTCGGCGAAGATCCGCTGCACCGCGATGTCCACCACGGCACCCATTCCCGAGCCGCTCACCAGGTCGCTCATGGTCGTGAAGGCGGCGCGGCGCGCGGGGGAGAAAGCGGCGCCCCCGTTCGCCACGATCAGGGGGCCGAAGCTGTCGCCGCAGGTTGCGGCGAATGCCACGCAGACGAAGCTTCCGAAGCCGTTGCCCAGCACGGCCACCTCGTTGCCGGTGACGCCCGCCGCCTCGAGCGCCTCGGCCAGCGTACCGGCGATGTCGAACAGCGTCGGAGACGGGTCGGGGATCGGTTCGGAGCCGCCGAAGCCGGGCAACCAGACCCGGTGCAGCTCGAAGCGGGCCGCCAGCCGCGGCGCCACCGGGTCGAAGGCCCGGGCATCGGTGAGCAGCGAGTGGAGCAGCACCAGAGCAGGCCCCGAGCCTTGGCGGTCGATCCGGATGCGTGTCACGGCGGGGTTCCCATCGGATGTCGGTATCCCGCCGGGCTCAGCCGACGGGCATCAGCACCTTAAGCGAGTCGGGACTCTGCACACGCTCGAAGGCGCGGTCGACCTCCGCTAGGCCGATGCGGTCGGTGACGACCGGTTCGAGGTCCAGCACCCCTGCGGCGGCCAGTTCGATGGCGCGGGCGTAGTCGTCGGCGATGGCCGCCCGCGGGTTGTGGACGGTCAGCTCCTTGAAATACAGCTGGTAATAGGGGAGACCGCCGCCGCTGCCGGTCACCGTCCCGAACACCAGGACCTCACCGCCGACGCGGGCCGACTCGATGGCGAGGCCGACCGTGGCCTCGGTCCCGACCGCCTCGACCGCCAAGTCCACGCCCGCACCGTCGGTGACCTCGGCAATCACCGCGGCGGCTTCGTCGGGCGCGGCCGTCGCCACCGCCCCGAAGGCCGTCGCCAACTCTCGCTTGAAGGCCGAGCGGGTCACGCCGATGACCGACGCACCCGCGGCCCGCAGCAGCTGGGTGAAGATGAGTCCGCTCACGCCCAGCCCGATGACGACGGCGACATCGCCGGGGAAGGTCGCGGCGGCACGCTGGGCGTGTACGCAGGTGCCGGCCACCTGCACCATCGCCGCCGCCTGGGACCCCAGGTGCTCCGGCACCGGGAGAAGCCGGCCGGCCGGGGCGGTCACCAGCTCTGCCCAGACCCCGTCTGCGTCCCGCCCCAGCAGCCCGCCGCGCAGGCACAGGTTCGTCCGGCCCTGTCGGCAGAGCGGGCACGAGCCGCAGGAGACAGCCGGATCGATCATCACCCGCTGGCCGGCGGGCACACCCGTGGCGCCGCCGCAGACCACCTCACCGACCATCTCGTGTCCCATAACCCGCGGATAGCTGATCGAAATGGCGCCGGAGAGGATCTTCACGTCGGTGCCGCAGATGCCCACGGTCTCGACCCGCACGAGCGCCTCGGGCCCGCTGGCGGGGGCAGCGACGTCGGCGTAGGCCATCCGGCCCGGAGCGGTAACCTGTACGGCCTTCATACCCTCCCCCGATTTGGCTGAGAGCGCCTCGGCAATGGACAGTAACAGTGTGCCCCCGAGTCGCCCCTTGCGCCACGGTGACCGGTGTGCCGCAACCGCCGCTGCCGGTCCGCCGACTCGCTGCCCGCAGGAAGGTGCGCCGCGGTGAGCGGCCACGCCTGGGTGGTCGCGGGTGGTGAGCCGCCCGGGCGCCGCCTGCTGGGGGAGTTGGCGCCTCCGAAACTCATCGTGGCGGCCGACTCCGGTGCCGATGTCGCTCTTGGGCTCGGGCTGAGGGTCGACGTGGTCGTGGGCGACTTCGACTCGGCAACGCCCGCAGCGGCAGCCGCGGCCGGCGAGCGGCGTCGATTCCCGACCGACAAGGACGCCACCGACCTGGCTCTGGCGTTGGCCGAGGCACGCGACCGCGGTGCCGCGAGCATCACCTTGGTGGGCGGCGCCGGCGGGCGGTTGGACCACCTGCTGGCGAACGTGGCGGCCATCACGGCCGAGGAGTTGGCCGAGGTCCGCATCGACGCCGCCATGGGTTCGGCCCGTCTCTGGGTGGTGCGCCGCGCTGAGACGCTCCGCGGCGCCGTGGGCGACCTCGTGACCTTGCTGGCCCACGGCGGTCCCGCCACCGGCGTGGGGACCTCCGGGCTGCGCTGGGCCTTGGCGGGCGAAACGCTGGAGGCGGGCTCCAGCCGGGGCGTCAGCAACGTCTTCGAAGCACGGGAGGCAACCGTGACCCTCGAGTCGGGCGTAATCCTGGCGATCCGACCCTGATCTGGTCGGCTGCTCGCGCCGGCGGGTCTGGTACCCGCGGCCGTTGGCCGTGGGATTCGTGACTGCGCTATCCGCGGCCACGCGCCGCCGGCGTGGCCACTGCCAGCGTCGCTGGCGTATCGTGGTGCGACAGCATCGGGAGGCGCCATGGCACTGACCCAGACCCAGATCGAGGCCTACGAGCGAGACGGCTACCTGGTCGTCCAGGACGCGCTCACAGCCAGCGAGGTGGCCGAGCTGCAGGACGCGGCCGACCGCTTCGCACAGCAGGCGCTGAACCTCACCGAGGACTCCGACGTCATCGAGTTGGACGACGCGCCGCACCTAGCGGGCGGGCCGCCGCTGATTCGGCGCATTCGGAGCCCCCACACCAACCATGAGGCCTTCGCTGAGGCATTGGCGCATCCTGGGCTGTTGGACATCGTGGAGGATCTCATCGGAGGCGCCATCCGCTGGATGCACTCCAAGCTGAACGCCAAGCAGCCCGGCGGCGGCGGGATCGGCGAGTGGCACACCGACTGGGGCTACTACCCGCACACCAACGACTCGGTCCTCGAGGTCGGCATCGCCCTCGATCCGTGTACCGAGGCCAGCGGCTGCATGCTGGTGGTGCCCGGCAGTCACCGCGGGCGGGCGTATGACCACAGCCAGAACGGCCGCTTCGTCGGGGGCGTGCGCCCCGGCGTGTTCGACCCCGCTGACGTGGCGCCCGTGGAGCTGCAGCCCGGGGACATCTCGCTGCACCACGTCCGGCTGTTGCACGGCTCGGGCCAGAACCGCACGGACCGCCAGCGGAGGCTGCTGCTGCACGGCTACTCCGCCGTCGACGCTTGGCCGCTCATGGGCCGCAGCCAGCCCTCGGACTGGCCGGAATGGGACGCCCAAATCCTGCGCGGCAGCCCGACAACTGAGGCCCGCCTCGAGTCCTGCCCGGTGGTGGTCCCGTTGCCCGACCCGCCCGCCTTCGGGCTGTTCAAGCTGCAGGCCACGATGGAGGAGTCGCACTTCGCCGAGACGGCCTCTTAGGGCTGACGCCCGCCAGCGAGTTTCTCGTTGGGCCTGACCGATCCCCGGCGGACAGGCAGATGAGCCGCACCCTCGGTCCTGCCTCGGGCCACGCCAAGGGGCCTTTCGCGGTCGACTGGGAGGAGCGCTACGACATGGCGCGCCTGCGGCGGGAGCGCCTCGCCGCCGCCCAGCGCGCCCTCACCGCAGCGGGCCTCGACGCCTTGATGGTCTGGAAAGACGAGAACGTCCGCTACCTCACCTCGCTGCGGGCACAGCTCATTGCCGGCAAGACGATGGCGCTCAACGGTGCCCTGCTCTTGCCGGCCGGTGAGCCGGTGCTGCTGTGCTCGGGCGGTGAGATCGACAAGGTTCGGGCGGGGATGCCGTGGATCGCCGAGGCGCACGCCATCCCGATCATGGAGCAGGCCGAACTCGTGGACGGCTTCGTGGCGAGCATCCTGGGGCCGATCCTGGCCGAGCGAGGGCTCGACAGCGGACGGGTGGGGGTGGATGCTGGCAACGTCTCGTTCATCGACGCCATGCGCCGGCACCTGCCGGACCTGGAACTGGCCGACGGCGACGCGGTGATGCAGCAGGCCCGGCTCATCAAGACCGACGTCGAGATCGCCATCATCGCCGAGGCCTGCGCCATCGGCGACGCCGTCACGCAGCGGGCCTTGGATGAGACGAGGGCGGGCCGGCGCGAGCTGGAGGTGGCCGGCGACGCCATGCAGACGCTGTTCCGCCTCGGCGGTGAGATGGCGCATGTCATCACGCCGTTCGTGGCCTCCGGCGAGCACATGTCGCCCCCACACCGCCTCGCCACCGACAAGTTGATGCGCAACAGCGACCTCTGCTTCATCGACATCGGCGCCGCCTGGAATGGGTACTTCGCAGACATCGGGCGCACCACGGTTATCGGTCGCCCCAACCGGCGCCAGCAGGAGATCTACACGGCCGTCTACGAGGGTTTGATGGCGGGGATCGACAGGATGCGGCCCGGCGCCACCACCGCGGAGGCCGCCGACGCCGTCGTGGCGACCATCGGCGCCCACGGGCTGGCCGAGCACCTGTTCAGCCTGTTCATCGGCCACGGCATCGGCGTGGGCGCCAACGAGCCGCCCTACATCGGCGAGCGCATGCCGGGCGCCACCGACACGGAGTTCCGCCCCGGCATGGTGTTCGCGGTGGAGCCCCTGGTGTGGGTGCCGGGCGTGCCCGGCGGCGGAGGGGTGCGGATCGAGGACATGGTGCTAGTGACCGAGGACGACCCGGTGGTGCTGTCCCGTGTCGAGTACGAAGAGAGGCTGCTGCTATGAGCGATGGGAACGAGCCGGTCCGCTTGGGGGTCGTGGGTCTGGGCTGGTGGGGCGGCGAACTGGCCGACGCCGCGGCCCGCAGCGGCGCGGCTGTGGTGGCGTGCTATGCCCGCACCGATTCGGCCCGGCTGGACTTCGCGGAGGCCTGGGGCTGCCGGGCGGCCACGTCGTTCCGCGAGCTGATCTCCGCCGACGATGTGGAGGGCGTCGTGCTGGCGACGCCGCACAGCGTCCACGGCGAGCAGGTCCGCGAGGCGGCCGCCGCCGGCAAGGCTGTGCTGGTGGACAAGCCGTTCACGTTGAGCGTCGCTGACGGGCAGCGCGCCGTCGCCGCCGCGGCCGACGCCGGGACGGTGCTCATGGTGGGCCACCAGCGGCGTCGAGCCGCCGCGGTCCGGCGCATCCGCGCCATGCTCGACGACGGGCGCCTCGGCACGCCGCTGCTGGCCACGTCGGTGTTCACCGTGGGCCGCGGCTTCCCGGCGAACTGGCGGTCGTCGCGGCACGAGAGCCCCCTCGGCGGCATGACCGGGCTCGGCGTTCACATGATCGACACGTTCCACTACCTCCTGGGCCCGATCCGCCGGGTCAGCGCCTTCAGCAACGGGGTGCTGGCGGGTGAGCCTCTGGACCACGCCACCGGGCTGCTGTTCGAGTTCGCCTCCGGCGCCGTGGGCAACCTCGTGACCTCCCACTTCAACCCGTTGACGGAGGAGCTCTGCGTCTTCGGCTCGGCGGCCTCCGCGGCCAGCACCGACGAAGGGACCCGACTGTTCACCCAGCAGCGCAGCGAGACGGCGCGCCGCGAGGTGCCGCTTGCGGCCACCGACCCGCTGGCTGAGCAGCTAGCGGAGTTCGCCGCAGCCGTTAGGGGCGAAGGCTCTGTCGAGACTGACGGCGAGGCGGGCCTCGCGGTGATTGCCGTGCTCGAGGCCGCTGTCGCCTCAGTCGAGCGCGGCGAGGCGGTCGACGTGGCCGAGTTCGCCGGCGACTAGCCAGTCCGCCGCGCCCGCAGATCCAAAGAACTATCTTGGATTTGCGGGGCATGCGCCCTCGTCGGGCCCGGAAACTTGCTCCCTCATGGCCCCGACGAGGGGCGAATTGTAAGTGGCACTTTCAATCCGCACCCTCGGGGCCGGGCTGCCGGGGCGTGAGATGCACCGAGATTGCCTCGCCGGGCGGGGCACGGCCGTAGCCGACCGCGCCCACTTGCGATGCGGGGGGATACAGTCCGGTTGTTCGCTGGAGGTTGCGAGTCGGGCGTGTGGGTTCTTGTCGCCGGGGAGAGAGGGCGTGGTGGTAGCTGATTGGGCCCCACCTGACGGGAAGTTGGGCCGCTTCGTCGCAGAGGAGTCGCAGAATTCCCTTGACGCCTACCGCGCCCAGCCGATCAATCTGCGAGCGAATGTCGCTGAGGAGCGGGACATCATCCAGGGTGGCTACCAAGATCGGCAGCTCGTCGAGCTGGCCAAGAACGGTGCCGATGCGATCTGGTCTCGGGCTCACGCTCGGGGCGGCGAGCTCGAGCCAGCCGATAGCGATTGCGGCGAGGATGCGTCGGCAACTCCCGGACGACCTGCCCAACCGTCAGGGCGCGAGTCGTCGGGGGGTTCCCGTGGACGGATCGAAGTCCGTCTCACCGGCGACTGCCTCTACTGCGCAGACGACGGCGAACCCATCAACTGCCATGGTGTCACGGCGCTCATGTTCTCGCGACTCGGCACCAGACGAGGGACCGATCAGATCGGCATGTTCGGGCTCGGCTTCAAGTCCGTGCTCGGCGTCAGCGACTCGCCGGAGTTCTTCAGCCGGTCAGGCTCATTTCGCTTCGACCGCGCCGAGTCGCGCCGGCGCGTGCGCAAGGTGGTGCCGGACGCTGAGGAGTGCCCGGTGCTTCGCCTCCCCGAGCCGATCCACCCCGCCGAGTGCTCCCGCCGCGACGACGTGCTGGCGGACCTCATGGACTGGGCGGCCAACATCGTGCGGTTGCCGCTCAAGGGCGGGGCGCACCAAGGCCTGCTCTGTCAGATGCGAAAATTTCCCGCGGAGTTCCTGCTCTTCGTGCCCCACGTCGCCAAGATCGCACTGATCGACGATTCCGACACGCCGAATCGGGAGTTCGAGGTGGAGCAGGTCGACGGCGATTATCTCCTCGCTGGCGGGGACGAGACCAGTCACTGGAGGTTGTTCGAACGCGCCCATGAGTTGTCGGCGGACGCTCTTGTGGCCCGGATGGACGGCGACGACCGCCACGAAGTTTCGGTTCGCTGGGCGGTGCCAATCGACCGGCTTGGCCCATCCACGAAGTTCTGGGCGCACTTCCCGACCGAGACGGAGAGCCTCGTGCCCGGAATCTTGAATGCGCAGTGGAGGACCGACCACACGTGGACGCACCTGCATGGCAGACCCTACAACGACGACTTGATCGGCGCCGCGGCACAGCTGATCGCGGAGGCGCTGCCCGAACTCTCGACCGCGGAGGACCCGGCGCAACACCTCGACGCCCTGCCTCGCCGCGGCGAACGCGGGGACAACTACTTCGCGGACCGTATCCGAAGCCGGCTTTTCGAGCTGGTGCAGGAACGGGAGATCGTGCCCGACCAAGACGGGAAGTTGCGTTGCGCGCGGACCCTCAAGTACCCGCCCGACGTGGGCGCTCGGGCGCTGGATCGGTGGGCGGCCTATCCCGGTCGTCCCCGCGACTGGCTCCACCACGCGGCGCTTCGGACTCAGCAGCGCCGCTCGACCGTCGCTCGACTGTGGCACGGCGACGCGGCTGGCAGCACCAACCCAAAGCTCCCGGATGCGCGAATTGCCGAGTGGTTGGAGGCGCTCACCGCCGCCGCGGCCCCCGGCGACAGGGTTGAGGCGTCAAGGGCGGCAGTGCAGACCGCCGCGCTCATTCCGTCAGATCGCCGCGGTTCCGGATTGGGGAAGATCATCCTGACGGCGCAGGGCGCTTGGGAATACCCCGACGTCGATCGGCTCGAACTGCCGGACGAGTCGACGGTCGAGGACTCCGAGATCGCCCCTGCCGTCTCCGTCCATCCGGAGTTGGCATCGGATCCCCAGACGCGGAAGGCGCTGGAGGATCTGGGACTGAGACCGCCGTCGGATGAGAGGCGCTTCCGCCGCGCGGCCGATGCCGTGCTGAGGTCACGGTGGCCATCTGACGACGCCGACCGTCACACGCGGTTCTGGGAGTTGTCACGCAAGCTGGACGTCGCTGGAGCGCTCAAGATCATGGACGATTGCTGGAACCAGGTCATTGAGGAGTGGCGGGACCGGATCATTGGAGAGCTCAGGTATTGGGGCGCCCAGCTTCGAGTGCGGACTCGCGCGGGTGGCTGGGAGTCGATCTGCTCGGTCCTGATGCCGGAAGACATCGTGCCCGGCGACGGGAGCCGAGACGACGGCGCAACGGTCGACCTGGAGTTCCACTCGCCCAATGAGGCACTACTGCGCCGACTCGGAGCGGTGGAAAGCCCCGAGGGCGGCCGGGACCTGTCGGTGGAACCGGGATTCGAGGCGTATCGTGAGGATCACAGAGCCGCGTTCCTCCAACAACCGAATCTTGCGTGCACACCGGGTAGCAAGCGGCGTCCGCAATCCAAACGACTTCAGTTCGTATCGGAATGTGGCGTCGGCCCGCTCGGGGTTCTCGCCGCGCTCTCCGAGGAGGGCAAGGCGCTCTACACGCAGGCACTACTGGACTCGGACGACTGTTTCGCGCCGTGGATCATGCGGCATGACCTCCAGAACCCGTGCAACTGCCCGAAGATGGAGTGCGCGCCGCTGGCGGTGAGCGCCATCCGGGCACACGGTCGCATCCAGACCCGCGACGGGATCGTTCCGTTCTCGGACGCGCTCGGCAAGCCTCCGCCGAATTCTGTCGCTCTGGAGGCCCTGCTGCGGCATCGGAAAGCAGAGCAGATCAAGCAGGCATTCGATCTTGACGATCCGAAACCCGAGGTATACGGCGAGGAGGATCCGACCCCGCTGACCGAGGTCTGGCCCGGTCTCGCGAGCTATCTGAATCCAGGGCAAATTCGGGTCGCGCTCGTCCGCTGCGGTCGCATTCGCGTCCTGGAGGACGAACGCGAGAGTGCCTTCGACGGGGATGTGGTGTACCTGGCCGCAGCCAGCGAGTCTGACATGGACCTGGCGCACCAGCCGCGGCTCGTGGCGCAGGCACTCCAACTCGACCTGTCCGATTCTGAGATTCAGAGGATCCCGGCCTATCGGCCGCCAGCGGAGATCGCGGAGCGGCGCGCCAGGGTGCGCGCCTGCGAGACCGACGAGCGGCGCCTGCTCGAAGCTGTGGGGGTCGATGCGCTGCGCGGTGGCCTGCCTGCGTCCCTGCTCACGGTGATCGCCCCGGATGGCGGCGAGTTGAGCGACGAGGAGGTCGCCAAGGCCGCTATCGCTGTCTCCGGAACCGGCGTGCTGAGACACTACAAATCTCACCTACGAGACCTCGATCCGCCGCCGCAGCTGGCAGGGTCGCGACTCGCCATCGAGTTCGTCCGCTCCCTCGGGCTCCCCGACGACTGGGCGGGGTCGCGCAGCGCGAAGCCGGATCCGTTCGAGGAGGTCGACGCCCGCCCGCTCCCGAAGCTTCACGACTTCCAGGAGACGATCGTCGGCAACGTGCGGCAGATGATTCGGGAAGGCTCCGGGAGCACTGGCGGGGGCCGCGGCTTCCTCAGCCTCCCGACCGGCTCTGGCAAGACCCTTGTCGCCATTCAAGCGATAGTCGAGGAGATTCGCGCCAGGCACGAGAACGGGGCGGCGGGGCCACTCGACGGCCCGATTCTCTGGGTCGCCCACCGGGGGGAACTCTGCGAACAGGCGTTTGTGGCGTGGCAGCAGGTTTGGGCGAACATCGGACCGACAGGTGTGCGGCTCCGCGTCTCTCGGCTGTGGGGCGGCCAGGAGGAGCCACGAGCCGTGGACTATCCGCACGTGGTGGTGGCGACAGTCCAAACGCTGCGATCCAGGATCAGGGCTGGCTCGGAGGCGAACTGGTACTCGGAGAACGTCCCCTTGGTGGTGTTCGACGAAGCGCATCGAGCGATAGCACCCGAATCCACGACGGTGCTCAAGGCCATCGGCCTGGAGGGAGCCAGCAGAGCCCAGGAGTCGCTGCTGTTGGGACTCTCAGCCACTCCGCACCGGGGCTACAACGACGAGGAGACCCGACGTCTGGCTCGCCGCTTCGATGAGAACCGCCTGGATCGAGGTGTTTTCGAGAGCGACGATGCAGAGCAGGTCATCTCCGAATTGCAGGGACGCGGCGTTCTCGCGTACGCAGATCATGAGTTCCTTGTGGGTGCAACGGTCGAGTTGAGCGAGGCGGATCTGGAAGGACCCAAGCGGTTCATCCGGGAGGAACGCGACGCGGCTGGCAGAACTGGCCCGATTGACTGGGACGACCCAGACACACTTGTCAGGCTGCGGGTCCACTCGGAAGGCGAACTGGCCCGCCGTGCCGCCGCCGACCAAGGCCGCTCACTGCGGATCATCGAGCGATGCGCCGAGCTCGCCGAGGAACGGCAGATCGTCGTCTTCGCCACGACGGTCGAGCACGCGCAGACCGTCGCAGCCGCGCTCGAGCTGCGGGGCATCACGGCGCGGAGCGTGAGCGGTGACACGCGTCCCGCGGACCGCAAGCGGGCGGTCGAGGGATTCCGGCGGGGCGACGTCCGGGCGCTCGTCAACTACAACGTGTTCACCGAGGGATTCGACGCCCCCAAGACTGAAGCCATCGTCGTGGCCCGCCCTGTCTCCCGCCCCAACGCCTACTTCCAGATGATCGGCCGAGGTCTGCGGGGACCGGAGAACGGCGGCACCGAGCGCTGCCTCATCGTCAACGTGCAGGACAACTTCGGGAGGTTCGGGTACAGCTTGGCCTTCACCGAGCTGGACTGGCTCTGGGCCAGCTGACGCCGGATTGCGTGCTCGGCGTTGACACCGCGCGGCAGCTAATCAACGCTTATGTTGAAGCCGTTGCTTAGCGTTGGGCTAAGCCCACGGTTGCGGCGCGGGCTCAGAGCCCGCAGCGATCCAGGATCGGCGCTGCTGCTGACTCGAAGTTGCTGAGGGTGAAGGAGGCGGTGCCGACCGGCGCGCCGTCGTAGCCGAAGACTCGAATCACCAGGTCGGCCTCGGGATCGAGGCGGATCATGTCCACGAAATCGGCGACGAGCCACGGGGGGACCGACACGCCCGCGTCGGAACTCTGGCCCCCGGCGAATTCGAGCCACTCCTGGGTTCTGGTGGCGTCGCCGACTCGGTACTCGACCGGCACGCCGCGGCCGTAGGCGGCGGCGATTGTGCCTCCTGTGCGGATGGTGAGGGTGAGTCCGCGGGAAGCGGTCGGTGCGGTCTCGTCGATCGGCTCGGCGGTCTCGTCGGGGGTCTCAGAAGGTGCCTCGACCGTGCAGGAGATCGATAGGTCCGGCACGGCCTGAGCCTCTCGGTCGGTGATCCCCAGCCAGATGCCGGAGAGCTGGCTGGCCAGCGTCTCGCTCTCGAGGATCGGATCTTGGCTGCTGACCCGGTGCCAGGTTCCGGAAGGCCACGGCGCTCCGCATGCCTCCGCGGGGATCCACCAGAAGTCCTCTGGTCCGGCGGGCTCCTCGTCGGTCCCTGGGGTTTCCTCGGGCCAGGTGATGGCCTCGGCTGGGGGGGTCTCGTCGCTGGTCTCTTCGGGCCGGGCGGTCTCGTCAGAGAGGGCGGTCTCGTCGCTGTCGGGCGGGGTGATTTCCTCCGGCGCTGGGGATTTGCTGGAGGCTTCGTCGGGCGAGCCCGACTCGTCCGGGGAGGCCGGCGGTAAGTCGGTCGTTGTCGGGGGGCAGCGCAGGTAGCCGCACAGGTCGTACATCGACGGCTGTTCGGCGGGCTCGTGGCTCGCTTCGAAACGGACCGTTCGCCCTGCTCGGACGTGTGCCTCGCCGCAGATGACTTCCGCCACCCAGACCCCGGGGCCGATGCACGTGACGTGCCAGTCCGCCAGAGCCGGGTCGTACCCGATGGGCGCCGCCTGCGGGCAGTCGCCGTCGGTGGCTTCGTCGGTTTCGTCGGGCGGGGCGTGGGGGATCCACAGCGAGAATCCGGAGACGAGAACGAACGTGCCCTCGGGCGTCACCACCACGGGCGGGGCCTCAGAGACCCCCATGGCAAATCCGGGGATCGTTCCGAGAGCGTCCTCGACGAGGGCGTCCACGCCGGTGGTGTCCTCGGCGGGTGTGTCCTGCTCCTGGGCGGCGACATGGATGGCCGGCAGGGCCAGCAGAGAACCGGCCAGAATCGCCGCCAGGATGGGAGCCAGCAACCGGCCGGGCAGCCGTTCCCGGCGGGCGGGCTCGGTCCGACGGCGCGTCGGCGCCGCGGCCGGTTGCCGCTGAGGTGTGTTCGAGATCATGGAGCAGGGGCCTCCTGTACCGCTTCGGCCTCCTCCTGCGGCGCCTCGTCCTCGGGAACGAGTTCGGCGATCACCTCGTCCGGCGCCGACGGGTTGCTGGCCGCCTCCCAGGCCACGCCGGGGTCGTCATCGGCGGCGAGGTCGGCGAGCACCTCGGGCGGAGTGGCCGGATTCGCGGCAACGGCCCGCCGAACGAGGAAGTCGTCATCGGTGGCCAGGTCGGTCAGCGCCGACGTCGGGGTGCTCGGATTGCCGGCCACCAGGGAGCGCACCGTCGGGTCCTGGTCTCCGGCCAGGTCGCTGAGGGTCGCTGCCGGGGCGACCGGGTTGCGGGCCACGCCGATGAGGGCGCCGGGTGCGGCACACCCGAAGACCTCGTTGCGGCGGAGGAAGCGCCCGACGGCGGCCTGATCGGCGAGCGCGGCGAGCAGACTCGGCGGGGTTGACCGATTCTCCGCCACGGCCCGGCAGGCCATGGGGTCCACGGTGCTGGCGACGATGTGCGCTAGGGCGTCGGGCGGCGCGTTCGGATTCGACGCGACCCAAACCGCCACGTCCGGCTCGGGGTCCCAAGCGAGCGCCAGCAGCGCGCCCGCCGGAGTGCGCGGGTTGGCGGCGGCCCATTGGCGAGCCGGCAGGTCAGCGGTCAAGGTGGCGAGCACGGCGTGCCACGGGCCGGGATTGGCGGCGGCGCCGCGCCGCGGATCCGGCTGCACCGGCTCGGGCTCCACCTCTTCGGGCTCCTCCGGCAGGGGCTCCAACTCGCCAGGCGGGCGGCGAACCTCAGGCAGGTTCCTGGCCTGGGGCCAGTTCGACGGGTTGGCGGCCGCCAGCCAGCGCACGCCGGGATCGCCGTCGGACAGCAGGCCCGCCAGCACGGTCGGCGGCGTCGCCGGATTGGCTGCCACCGCCCGGCGCACCGCCACCTCGGCGTCGGTCTCGGAGCCGACGAGCTCGGCGAGCGCGCTCGGCGGCGTCGAGGGATCCGCGGCGCGCTGCAAGTCGCGCTCGGGGTAATCGGTGGGCTCGTCGCCCGTCGGCGTCACCGCGGCGGACACGAGATCCTCGGCAGGATCCATCGCCGACTCCTCGGCCTGCGCGGGCGGCTCGACAAGCTCCTCCTCTGGCGTGGCTTGGTCCCCGGCATCGTTTGGTTCGCCGAGGTCGTCTTCGGGTGGCGCGGCTGCCACGGTCGGCTCGTCGGGCTCGACGATGGACTCGTCCAAGCCGTCGGCATCGTCGAACTCCTCCGGCAGCGCCTCGGGGGCGGGGCGCGGCAGTGAACTCACGAGCGGGGACCGCTCGGTCGTGGCGGTGGTCTCCTCGGCCACGGGGGCCGGGGCGGCGACGGCCGCCGGCGGCGCCGGAGGCGGCGACGATGAGCCGCCGATAGCCGAACAGGCGCCGCCGACGCCGACGGCCAGCGCCAACACGCCGGCGAGGCGCCGTGTCACGCGGGCTCCGTCAGTTGGGCTGAAGCAGTGCGCAGCGCCGCGCCCGCAGGTTCGCGGCGCGGCAAGTCGTCAACGAGAATGTCAACGCTCCCTTGCGTTCTGTGAGAATGAAGCGGCCAGTCTGGCAGCGATTGCGGGGAATGCCACGCAGTCGGCGCTCTGGCAGGCGGCGCCCGACGATCGGCGCTAATCAGCGGCGTGGGCCCACCAACGGCCGCGGCGGTGCTCGAGTTCCAGTTCCATGGAGAAGCAGGCGCTTAGACACGCCGCGGTGAGCACCTCCTCAATGGGTCCCGCGCCGACGACCCGGCCCCCGCGCAGCAGCAGCGCATGGTCGAACCCCGCCGGGATCTCCTCGACGTGGTGGGTCACGAGCACCGTCGGTGGCGTGGTCGGATCCGCGCTGAGGGCGTCCAGAGAGCGCACTAGCTCCTCCCGCCCGGCGAGGTCGAGCGCCGCGGTGGGCTCGTCCAGCAGCACCAGGCCGGGGCTGGTCATGAGCGTTCGGGCGATCTGCACTCGCTGGCGCTCACCCGAGGAGAGCAGGCCGAACTGCTGGGCCGCCAGGTGGCCGCAGCCCATTCGCTCCAGCAGGTCGGCGGCCCGCTGGCGGTCGGCGTCGCTGTAGCTGTGCCACCAGGGCTCCAAGGCGCCGTGTCGGGCCGTCACAACGGCGTCCAGCGCGCTGATCGTGGGGCGGATGCGGTCCGAGAGCATGGCTGAGGCGTAGCCCACGCGGTGGCGCATGCGGCGCACGTCCACCCGTCCGAGCCGGCGCCCGAGGACCTCCACGGTGCCTTCGGTGGGGTGAAGGTAAAGGGAGGCGACCCGCAGCAGCGTGGACTTGCCGGCACCGTTGGGGCCCAGCACCACCCAGCGCTCGCCCGGCTGCACGGTCCAGTTCACGCCGGTGAGCAGCGGACGGCGGTCCCTCACCACGCCGACGCCGCTGAGGCGCAGCGCCGGGGTCATCGGCCCGGTGCTCATCGGCTGGCGGCCCCCGCCGCGCCGGTGACCTGCCCGGTCGCCGCGGCGCCGTCGCCTGTGGCGTGGGACTCCCAGGCGGCGAACATGGCGGCGTAGAGCCCGCCGGACTCGACGAGCTGCTCGTGGCTTCCGATCTCGGCGATCCTCCCATTGTTCACCACGGCGATTCGGTCGGCGCGCATGGCCGTGGCGAGGCGGTGCGCCACGATCACCGCCGTGCGTCCTTCCAGCAAGGCGTCCAGCGCCCGCTCCACACGCGCCTCGGATCGCAGGTCCAGGTTCGAGGTGGCTTCGTCCAGGATCAGCACCCGCGGCCGGGCCAGGAAGGCGCGGGCGAGGGCGAGCAGCTGGCGCTCGCCCGCCGACAACGAGGCGCCGCGCTCGTGGATCGGCGTGTCCACGCCGTCGGGCAGCGACGCCACGAACGCTTCCAGGCCCACCACCCGGCAAGCCTCGGCTACCTCGTCGTCGCCGGCGTCGGGCCGGGCGAAGCGGATGTTGTCCCCGATGGTCCCGTTGAACAGGAACGGCTCCTGGGGCACGACGCCGAACTGACGGCGCAGCGACTCCAGCTGCACGCCGCGCAAATCGGCGCCGTCGATGCGCACTGTGCCCTCGTCTGGGTCGTAGAACCGCACCGCCAGCTTGGCGATCGTGGACTTGCCGGCCCCGGTGGCGCCGACGATGGCGAGGCTTGCTCCTGCGGGGATGTCGAGATTCACGTCCGCCAGCACCGGATCGCCGCCGTCGTAGGAGAACGACACCCCCTCGAAGCTGATCCGGCCCTCGATGGGTCCGAGAGGCGCCGCGTCGGGCGCTTCGGCCACCTCCGGCTGCCGGGCCAGCAGCTCCCGCAGTTTGGCGGCGGCGGACTGGCCCTGCTGGTAGGCGTTGTGGAGCATCACCAGCTGGCCGATGGGGGCGAAGAACGCCGTCAGGTAGAGGGCGAAGGCGGTGAGGGCGCCGAGCGTGAGGCGACCGTCGATCACCAGCCAGCCGCCCACGCCCAACACGACCGCCTGGCCGATAATGCCGACGCCCTCGGCTGCGGAGGCGTACAGCGACGACACCCTGGAGGTGTAGACGTTGGCGTCCTCGTGGTCGGTCACCACGACCTGGTGCTGTGCCACGTTGCGACGGCGGCGGTTGTAGGCGGTGATCGTGCGCATGCCGGCCAGGTTCTCCGACAGGTCCGCCAGCACGACGGCGATGCGGTCCCGCACCCGGTCATAGCCCGACTCCGAGGCGCGTCGGAACCACAGCGACAGCACCAGCGTGACCGGCACCACGACGCCCACCGTCAGCGCCGCCAGCGGGACGTTGAGGTAGAACAGCACGCCGGTGATGACCGCCAAGGTCAGGCCCTGCACGACCATCATCACGAGCCCCTCCTGCAGCAGCATCGTGAGGGCCTCGACGTCGCTGGTCATGCGAGACATCAGCACGCCCGCCCTTTCGGAGGTGTAGAAGCTCAGCGACATTCGCTGGAAATGGCTGAAGACCCGCACCCGCAGGCCGTACATGAGGCGTTCGCCGAGGCGGCCGCCGAGGGACGTGCGGGCGCGCCCCGCCGCCATGTGGACAGCCACGGTGGCGAAGTAGACCGCCGCCACGATGCCCAGGATGTCCAGCCGGCTCGTCGCCACGCCTTCGTCGATGCCTATCTGCATCAGCAGCGGCCCCGCCTGGGTGGCGGCGGCCTCGATGACCACCAGAGCCACGACCAGCAGCACGCGCCGTCGGTGCGGGCGCAGCATCGTCCGCAGCGACAGCGGCGCGGCCGCCGGCGCCCGGTGCGCGAATTCCACCTCGGGCTCGGGGTGGGCGGGCTCGGACTCGAGTATGTCCGCCGCCCGGTCGATCATCTCGGAGGGGATGCCCGCGAACGGCAGTCCGGCGGCGGCGTTGGCCTGCGAGGAGGACGGGCCCTGGGGCCCGGCCACGTAGGCGCCGCCCATGAAGCTCACGGCGCCGGCCTCTCGGCGGTCGTGAGGCCGAAGACGGCCGGCGAGGCGGCGTCGGGGCCCGGCGGGTGGCGCTCGGCCTGGCGCGCCTCGGCGTCGGCTAGGACCTGCACGTAGCTGGTCTGGGTGGCCATCAACTCGGCGTGGCTGCCGGTGGCTGTGACCCGGCCGCCCTCGGTGAACACCACCCGGTCGGCCAGAGCGATCGTCGAGAGCCGATGGGCGATCAGCAGGGTGGTCCCCCCGGCGCGCCGCTGGCGCAACCCCGCGCCGATGGCCTCCTCGACGCCCATGTCCACGGCGCTCAAGGCGTCGTCAAGGATCAGGACGCTCGGCGCCACGAGCAGCGCCCGGGCGAGCGCGATCCGCTGCCGCTGGCCGCCGGACAGCGTGTAGCCGCGCTCGCCCACGACCGTGTCGTAGCCGTCGGCTAGGGCGGCCACGGTCTCATGGATCTGCGCCACCTGCGCCGCCCGGATGACCTCGTCGAGCGGCGCGTCGGGCCGGCCGAAGGCGATGTTGTCGCGCAGGCTGACCGAGAAGAGGAACGGCTCGTCGAATGCCGCCACCACGTTGGCGCGCAGCGACTCCACGTCGAGGCGGCGCAAGTCGAAGCCGTCGAGGCGCACCGCCCCGGCGTCGGGGTCGTAGAAGCGGGCGGCGAGACGCGCTGCGGTCGACTTGCCGCAGCCGGTTGGCCCCACCAACGCCACCGTCTCGCCGGGCTCGATCCGCATGTCGAATCCGTCCAGCACCGGGACCGCTGAGCGGCCCTCGCCCCGGCTGTAGGCGAAGGTGACGCCCTCGAAGCTCAGGCGGCCCTCGGCGCGCCGAAGCACCGTCGCGCCGGCCGGCGAGTCGATCTCCGGGGGAGTGTCGAGAACCTGGAAGATCCGCTCCGCCGAGGCGGCCGCCCGCTGACTCTGCATCACGATGAAACCGAACATCCGAAAAGGCAGCTGCAGCATGATGATGTAGGCGCCGAAGGCGAAGAGCGTGCCGATCGACACCTGCCCGTCGATCGCCAGCCAGCCCCCGTAGAGCAGCACTAGCCCCATGGCGATCCGCGGCAGCGCTTCCAGCAGCGGGTTGTGGCGGGCGCGCACGTCCACGCTGGTGGCCGACGCCCATTGGAGCCGCCGGGCGGCGCGGGCCAGTTTGGCGATCTCGGCCCGTTCGGCGGCGAACGATTTCACGACCCGGGTGCCGTTGACGTTCTCGTCCACGACCGCCGCCACCTCGGCGCTGCGACCCTGGATGATCCACGACAGCGGCAGGAACCTGTTCCGGAAGCGGTTCCCCACCAGCGTGGCGACCGGCAGGGTCGCAAGTGCCACGAACGTGAGCGGCACATGGATCCACAGCATCAGCCCGAAGGCCAGGAAGAACGTGAGCACCGCCATCCCCAGCATGGGGGCGAAGGCGAACAGGATCTGGATGGAGCGGATGTCGGTGTTGGCGCGGGAGATGATGTCGCCGGAACTGCTGCGGTCATAGAACGAGAACGACAGCCGGCTGAGGTGGCGCTGAATGATCATCCGCAGCTCGCTGTCGATGCGCAGCGACAGCTTGAAGAGCAGGTAGCGGTAGGCACCACCGGTTAGCCCGCGGGCGACCGCCAGAGCGCCCAGCAGGATGCACAGGGTCCGCAACCGGTCACTTGAGCCGACGCCGGCTGCGTCGATGGCTTCGCGGGCCACGGCGGGGACCGCCACCTGCGTGGCGAGGGCGACGGCCCCGCAGGCGGCGCCGAAGGTCAGCAGCGACCGGTGCGCCGAGACGATCGGCCACAGCCGCCGCAGCCAGCCCTTGGAGGAGTCCGGGTGGATGTGTGCGGCAGCGGTGATGGCATCGGATGCTACCGGCGGACCTCAGCCTCACCGGGCCGAGGGCGCCCCTGGGATAGACTGACCGACGATCAGAGTCGCACTCGGACTTCTTGCGGTCGTCGCGCTGATCGGCGCCAACGCCTTCTTTGTGGCCGCCGAGTTCGCCGCCGTCTCGGTGCCCCGAGGACCCCTGGAGGAGGCGGCGAGCCGCGGGCGGCGCGCCAGGCGGCGGGCCGCGCAGAGCTTGCTGAAGGTGACCGAGCGGCTCACCTTCCATCTCTCGGCCGCGCAGGTGGGGATCACGGTGATGTCCCTGTTGCTGGGCTGGGTTGCCGAGCCGCTGATAGCGGAGCTGCTGGTCGGCGCGTTCGGCTCGGTGCTGAGTGCGTCCTCGGCCCGCGCCGTGTCGGTGGCCGTGGCGTTGGCGCTGGCGATGTCGGTCACCCTCGTGGCGGGCGAGCAGCTTCCGAAGATGCTGGCGATCTCGCGCCCTCTGGCGGTGGGTTTGGCGTGCGCTAGGCCGTTGCGCCTCTACGGGTACCTCATGTGGCCGTTCGTGACCCTGTTCAACGGCACCGCCGACCGGATCGTGCGCCGCGCCGGGCTCGAACCCGCCGACGAGCTCCGGTCGGTGCGGACGCTGCGGGAACTCGAACACATCATCCGCTCCTCAGGCAGCAGCGGCGCGCTGGACCCCGAGGATGTGACGCTGCTGACCCGCTCGATCCGCTTCGGGGCCAAGACCGCGTCCGATGCCCTGGTGCCCCGTGTCGAGGTGGTCACCGTTGGCGCCAGCGACACGATGGCCGACCTCGTGGCGGCCACGGTCAGCAGCGGCCACTCGCGCTTTCCCGTCGTGGAGGGCGACCTGGACGACGTCCGGGGCGTCGTCCATGTGAAGGCGGTCCACGGCGTGACGCCCGCCGAACGGTCGCGGGTCCGAGTCACCGAGTTCATGCGCGAGGTGTGGGCGGTGCCCGAGAGCGCCGACCTGGGGAGCCTGCTGGGCGAGATGAGCCGCCGCCGGCAGTCCCTTGCGGTCGTCGTGGACGAGCACGGCGGCACGGCCGGGATCATCACCGCCGAGGACATCACCGAGGAGATCGTCGGGGAGATCGACGACGAGCACGACCCGATAGCCGAGCTGACCCCGCCGGCGCCGCCGGGTGAATGGCTGCTGGCCGGCGACCTGCGCGCCGATGGCGTCGAGGAGGCCTGCGGTCTGCGCTTGCCCGGCGGTCCCTATGAGACCCTCGCCGGGTTCGTGCTGTGGCGGCTCGGTCGTGTCCCGGCGGTGGGTGACTCGTTGTCTTGGGAGGGTTGGCGCTTCGAGGTGGCCGAGATGGTCCGTCGGCGGATCGTGGCGGTCCGCGTCGCCGAGTCCGCGAGGCTGCAGCTGTGACCGTCCTGGCGTTGCTGATCGCGGTGGTGCTGCTGGCGGGCAACGCCTTCTTCACGGCCGTTGAGTTCGCCTTGGTGGCCGCGTCGCGCAGCCGCCTGGAGGTGCTGGCGGAATCCGGCAACCGCCGAGCTCGGATCGCGGTGCGGGCGATGGGGGACCTGGGCATGCAACTCGCCGGCGCCCAGCTCGGGTTGACGATGACGGCCCTCGGTCTGGGCTTCATCGTCGAACCGGCCGTGGCCCGGCTGCTCGACGGCGTCCTCGGCGTCTACGGGCACGGCGTCAGCGTGGCGGTGGCCATCGCCCTCGTGGTCTTCGCCCACGTTCTGATCGGCGAGATGGTTCCAAAGAACGCCGCCCTGTGCAATCCCGCGGCGGTGGCCATGTGGCTGGCGCCGGTACACCGGCTGTTCGTCGGGGCGTTCCGGCCTGTGATTCGGGCCCTCGAATGGATCGTGGCGGTGCTGGTGCGCCTCTGCGGGGCGGCCCCGGTGGTTCACAACTCCAGCGCCCGCACGCCCGCTGAGCTGTCGGAGCTGCTGGCTGAGTCGCGCACCGGCGGTCTGCTGAGTGAGTTCGAGCACACGCTGCTGGCGTCCGCGCTGGAGCTGGGCGAGCGCCCGGTGGCGTCGATCATGGTGCCCCGTGAGCGAATCTGCGCCATCCCGCTGGAAGCGTCGGTGGCGGAGGCGGAGGCGACGGTGGTGTCCAGCGGGCACTCGCGGCTGCTCTTGGGCGATCTCGACAGCCCCGAGGGGTTCGTTCACGCCAAGGACCTGCTCACGGTCCCGCCCGAGCGCTGGGCGCGGGCGGTTCCCGCCGGCTGTGTGCGGCGTGCCCTCATGGTGCGCCCGGACCTGCCGCTGGAGGACTTGCTGCGGCTCATGCGGCGGCACCGGGTGCACGTGGCCCTCGTGCGGGAGGGGACCGTGACGGTGGGTCTGGTGACCCTTGAGGACGTGCTGGAGTCGCTCGTCGGGGACATCAGGGACGAGAGCGACGTTCTGTAGGTCGCACGTCTCTAGGTTGGACGTCGTGAGGCGCAAGCTGCTGCTTGGACTGCCGATCGCCCTGCTGCTGGCGATGAGCTCCGCCTCCGGCGCGCAGAGCGAAGTCGAGCAGGTGCGCGCCACGGTCACCGCGCTCCAAGACGAGATCGACGGGTATCTCGACCAGCTGATCGCCACCCAGGCGCGCGCCGACGCGGCCGGCGTGCGCTACTGGGAGGCCGACCTGGCCCTATACGAATTGAACGTCGAGATCGTCGAGCTGTCCGAGCGGATCGTCGGGATCGACGCCGAGGTGGCCGCGCTCCGCCAGCAGATGGTCCAGATCGCGGTGCAGCGCTACATCGATTCGACGGAGCCTCCGTCGATCCTGGCCGGCGACGACATCAACCACCAGGCCGCGGTGGACGCCTTGGCGCGTTTCGTGCGGGAGGGCTCACTCGACATTATCGACGACTACCGCCGGGCGAAGGACGACCTCGATGAGGCGCAGGCCCAGCTGGCCGAGCGCGCCCGGCACCAGCAGGAGCTGATCGGCCAGGCCGCCTCCGCCGCGGCGACCGTGCAGGCGGAACTCAACGCCATCGGCGACGTGTACCTGGAGATCGCGCCGCGCCTGTATGAGCAGGACAGGCTGCTCGATGCGCTCGAGGAGGAGGAGCGTCGGCGGATCGAGGAGGAGCTGCGTCGCCGGCAGGCCGAGGAGGCGCGCCGCTTGGAGGCGGCCCGCGCCGCCGCCATCGCCGCCGACGAGTCTCTCCGTGCCACCCAGGAGGCCGCCCGGATCGCCGGTGAGGAGGTGGCCCGGGCCGCCGCCGGGGGCGAGCCAGGCGACGGCGCGCTGCCGCCGGTGCGCCCCGGCGAGCCGAGCGAGGCGACGGCGGCGGACGCCTCGGCGAGCGCGCTCCCGGTGCTGGCGGCGGCCAGCGGCTGGGTCTGCCCGCTGGCCGGTCCGTTCAGCCACTTCGACGATTTCGGCGACCCGCGCCACTACGGCGGCTGGCACAAGGGCAACGACCTCATCGCGCCGACCGGGACGCCCGTGTTGGCCGTCGAGAGCGGGCGTGTCGAGCACCGCGCCAACCGCATCGGCGGGAACTCGGCGTACATCTTCGCGGACTCCGGCAACTACTACTACAACACCCACCTCTCGGCCTATGAGAACGTCGGCGCCGGTTGGGTGCCCGCGGGCGCCGTGATCGGCTACGTGGGCGACAGCGGCAACGCCGCCGGGCTCCCGCACCTGCACTTCGAGTACCACCTAGGCGGACGCGGCAACCACATCAACCCGTACCCCATCGTGCATGAGGCCTGCTTCTGAGGCCCCGCAGTCGGGTCCCGCTACTGGCGACCGGACGCGATCTGCACGGCACCGCCACCCCAGGACTACGGGTCCAGCTTCTCGGCTTCGAGTTCCTTGAATCCGTCCGTGGCGTCGGGGCGCCGGGCACTCTCCGCGGCGTCTGCGATTGAATCGAGCTTCTCGCCAATTTCGGGGTCGATCTCATCTTCGGGAACGAATTCGGCCAGTTCGTGAAAGTTCCGCTTGTTCATGAGGTTGGGAATCTGCAGCTTCTCGAAGTAGACGTTGAACAGAGGCGTCAGAAAGTCATCGCTGACCTTCGCGTCGTGGCTCCAGGGCGATCCCTTTCCCAGCGTCTCCATTGCCGCTTGCACCTCTTCGATGGCGTCGGCAATCTTCTGCTGGCGGTCATAGAGGTCGAGCGGGCCGGACCAGTCACCGGCGGCACCGGCGTAGGCCTTCAGCGTCTTCTCTGAGCAGAGGTAGTTCTCGATCTCTCGGCGCCGCCATTCGAGATGCACGAGCGGGTCGTTCTCGGATCGATCGGCCTTCAGCCTGTCGAACAGGGCGACCCCTCGGAGAGTTGGCGTTGCTTCCCGCAGTCCGTGGAAGTGGGCGCGGGCCCGTGAGGGCTCGTTGCCCACGTAGTGAACGAACGGCCGCTCCAAGGCGTTTGCTGCGCGGGTGTGACCGAGACGTCTGGCGAACGACTGGAGTACCGCCAAGTCGGTCGATCCCTCCAGGTACAGGACCCAGCCGGTCTGTTCGGCTTGGAGGTAGTGATCGAATCCAATCTCTTTGAGTGACTTCAGAACCTGGCTACCGCGGTCGTCGATGCGGTGGGGGCGCCCCACGAAGGCGATGACCGTGTCCTTGCCCGCGGCCTCGCCGAGCACCACCTCGGAGTGGCTCGCGGCGATGATCTGGCTGCCGCTCTCCCTGGCCACCTCGCTGATGAGTCGGTAAGTCTGGCGCTGGCGCAGGGTCTCGAGGTGGGCATCGGGCTCATCGAGGAGCAGCACTGCTCCAGGGTTTGCGTACATATAGGAGAGGAGCAGCATCGTCTGCTGCAAGCCTCGTCCGCCACAGGAGAGGTCCAGCAGCGAGCCGCCTTCGCGATAGCTCATCGCTATCTCGCCCCGCTCCGTGACGTATCGGGGCTCGTCGAGCTCAACGCCGAAGTTCGCAGCGATGTGCTGGGTCAGCGTGGTCCAGTCGTCGGGACGCTCTTCGCGCACCCGGTAGCAGAGGTTCCGCAGGACTTCAGCCGTGCGGCCCTCCCCGACTCGAACGTTCACTGCGCCGTGGTCGAGGCGAGTCTCGGCGGCCGCCAAGCCCGACATCGGCGGCAGATAGGCGAACTGCACCGCAGCCGCATCCGAGGGGACAGGCATTCGCTCGGGTGTCGGACCGTCGCTGAGCCGGATCGGTCGGCAGTAGAACGACTCCTCGTTGGCATAGTCAAACTCGAGCCCGCACTCCCACTCCCCGGTCTCGGCGACACCTCGGACGATCACCTTGATCAAGACGTTGGATGTGCTCGGTCGTCCCTGCGACCTGCTTTGCTCTCGTACGGCTTGCCCGTGCCACAGAAGCTTCGCGTGTGGAACAGGGACGGCGACCAAGTCCCGACGCCCGACGGTCACGCCGGGCCTCCTCGCGGGCGCGCTCCCGCCCGCGCGCTTCTCGTTCCACCGTTTGACACCCACCTCCCAAAGGGCCAAGGCCTGCATTGCTGAGGTCTTCCCCGAGTTGTTGGGGCCGACGAACACCAAGGGGCTGCCCAGTTCGATATCCAGATCGGCAAACCGCTTGAAATTGCGGACAGTGAGCTTGGTCAGCACCGAAACCAGCGTAGTCCTCACCCGCACGTATCAGGTCATGGCGCGATTCGGGCAGGTGCTGTGACTGAGGGTCGGCAGCGTTCGCTGGCCGGGGCCTCGCGAGTCTGGCAGTGAGCCCTGTCCAGATGAGGAGGCCCCGAGTCGGGTGGGGTACGCCTGCGCTGTGCGTGTTGGCCGAGTTCGCGGTCTTCGGGGCGGTCGAGATCGCCGCCCGGTTGGTTTGGGGGTGTCGGTGCGCCTGATGCACCCAGACGCGGCGCGCCCGCGGAGTGGGAGCTTCAGAATCTGAGTCACGGACTGTCGGATCCAGCGGGTACACGACGGGCTGAGCCATAGAGGCTCTTCGGATTTGATCAAGGACCCGGTGTCCGGAGGTGGCTCGCACGATTAGGGCGGGCCGGTCCACAGCTCGGCGGGCGACTGCCGCCGCGTGGCGCCGGAAGATCGCCGGGCTGTCCCAGGCGCGGCCGAGGTGTCCACAGATCAACGAGACCACCATCCGATGCAACCGAATCTTCATGACCTGGCTCGTGACGTGAAGCCCCGACTGTGAGACCTCGGCGAGGGTCGCTGCAACCCTCTGACGAATCAAGCGCGCCGTTCCAGCCAGCTGAGCACTAACAGCTACGCTTGCGAGAGGAATTCGAGCAGATCGGGCCTTCTGTGGGATACGGTCGTACCCAGGCGAGTTGCGAGTCCAGATGCGGTCACCTGTGCTGCTACGGCTTTGTCGGTGAGAACGAAATCGCAGTACGGTAGTGCGGAGCACAACGCATCAGTATCGTAGATGTCGTTGATTGACCAAGAATGTTGGGCATTGCAGTGATACATCGTCCGAATCGTGAGCATTACATCGCAACTCGGCATCGAGTCAAATAGCTCTCGAGCAGCGTGCAAAGTCCCACATAACTCGTCAAATTCTCTGTCGCGATCAAGCAAGCCTGAACAAACAAATCCGAGAATGTCATCTCTACCGAGCGATTCATAACGAAGTCACGCACTCTGGTCTTCCGGATATTCGGATTAGCGTTGAGGAAGTCTCGCAGAGATCGTTCGTGGAGGTGGCTGGAGGTGACCGGTCAGTGGGGGGAAGTCCACCCATAGATTCGTCTGATGCTGACGGGGTGGTTGCCAGGCGACACCACATAGGTTATGTTGCTTGACAGGTTATGTTGCTTGACCACTAGTAGTGATGGCGTAAGCGTGGAATCTGAGAGAATCAGCTGACCGGGCAATACCGTTCGCGTCTCTGCGAAGAATTGCAATGCTGACTGATGTGCGCTCATGGATGAGTGCACGATAGGCTGCGTTGATCGCGTCAGCCCAACCTCTAATCAGATGAACAGGAATATCATACCGGGTAGCTCTGTTAGCGATGTCGTATGCTCGGCTCGGTAAATTGAACGGTCCGTCGTCGGCCTCGACGCATCCCACGAGAACCGTCGCCAGTGGAGCGGTTAGGAGAACTATGAGAATTCGGGTGGTGATCCCCGTCACGGGTCTAGGTTCTGGGCTTCGAGTTCTTTGAATGCTTGACGGGCGGCTTTTGTGGCCGGACCTGGGCAGGCGGGCAGTGGTTTGTTGTCGACGGTGGAGATCGGGTGAACGTTGCGGGTCGTGGAGGTCAGGAACGCCTCGGTCGCCTCAGCCAGGGAGGCCAGCGGCAGGGTCTGCTCGACGGCGTCGGTGAGTTCCAGGGCCAGCTCGCGGGTCACGCCGGCGAGGCAGCCCGACGACAGCGGCGGCGTCAACAGCCTGCCGTCCCGCACCAAGAACACGTTGCTGCCCGTGCCCTCACAGAGCTCGCCGCGGGTGTTGGCGAAGATCGCCTCACCGGCGCCGGCGGCGTGGGCCCGCTGCAGCGCCAGCACGTTCTCGGCATAGGACACGGTCTTGACGCCGGCGACAGCGCCGCACTCGTTGCGGGGCCACGGAACGGTCACCACGCCGACGTGTGGCGACCAAGCCGGCGCCTCCTCGGCGGCCACCACGACGGTAGGGGGCCCGGGCGGCCGGGCCGAGGAGAAGCCGCCGGGGCCGCTCGTGGCGGTGATCCGCAGCCGGCCCTCGGTCACTCCCGCGGCCGCGAGCACCGCGTCGACGGCCCCCCGCAACTCGCCCGACGGCGGCAGCTCCAAGCCCAGAGCCGCCGCCGAGCGCCCCAGGCGCGCCAGATGGCGTCCCACGGCGAAGGCCTGCCCGGCGGTGATGCGGACGCTCTCGAAGACCCCGTCGCCCACCAGCAGCCCGTGGTCTCGCGGCGAGATCCGTGCCTGCGACTCGGCAACGATCGCACCGTTCAGCCAGACGACCGGCTCGCCCACGCCTCGCAGGCTACGAGCGCGCCGACTGGTTCGCGCGGGCGCTATCCCCACGAGACGGCGGTAGCGTTCCTGTCGCTATGGCACGAGGATCCCGGAGCCGAACCTCCCTGGCCGATGCCGTCCGCAACATTGAGCGGGCGGCGCGCACCGGAGGCGGCGGCAGCAGGCTGAGCCGCCTGGCGCGGCCGAGCTTCCCGGCGCTGGTGGTGCTCATCATCGCAGCGGGGACCGCGCTCGTGGCGTTCGCCTACACCACCCGCGACGTGCAGGCCCGGCCGGTGCAGAACGAGGACCATTGGCACTCGCCGTACGTGCTCTGGGACTGCGCCGAAGGCGACGAGGGCGACTTCCTGCCACAGTTCAGCAGCACCGACGACGCGCTCGGCATCCACTCCCACGATGACGGGATCATCCACGTTCACCCTTACTTCGAGGCCGCCTCGGGTGAGAACGCCACGCTGGAGGACTTCATGACGGCGATGCGGGCCGAGATCAGCGATGACGCCATCACCCTCGACGACGGCAGGGTGCTGGCCGAGGACTTCATCTGCGACGGTGAGCCGGCGATCATCCAGGTGCACCGCTGGGAGTTCGCCAGCTCGGTGGACGAGGCGCCGGAAGTCTTCACCGAGAACATGGCGGACATCCGCTTCTTGAACAACGGCGAGGCCTGGACGATCGCTCGCGCCCCCGAGGGCGCCGAACTGCCGCCGCCGCCGAGCATCGCCTGGCTCGGTCAGATCGACCCGTTCGCGTTGCGTGCTGGCGAGGAGTCCACGCCGCTGGTCACCGAGCCGCAGGACGAGTGAGCGGCCCCCGCCGCAAGAAATCCTCGACGAGCCCGGCGCAGCGCTGATCGCGAGCCCACCCCGGTGCCCGATCCCGCTGGCCGTCCGATGAGTCCCCGCTCGGCCATCGTTCTGGCCGGTGGGCTGGGGACGCGGCTGCGCCCTCTCACCGAGCGGCGGCCCAAGCAGATGCTGCCGATCGTGGATCGCCCGATGATCGAGCACGTGGTCGCCAAACTGGCGACTGAGGGCACCGACGATGTGGTGCTTTCGCTGGGCTACCGGCCCGACGACTTCGGTGCGGCGTATCCCTCGGGGCGCTGCGGCGGCGCCGGACTCCGCTACGCCACCGAGCCCGAGCCGTTGGGCACCGCCGGCGCGATCCTGTTCGCGGCTCGCCAAGCCTCGACCGGCAACGGCGAAGCGGCCGTCGGCGACCCGTTCGCCGAGACGTTCTGGGCGCTCAACGGCGACGTGCTGACCGACGCGCCGCTGGGGGAGTTGCTGGAGCTGCACCGGTCGCGGGCCGCCGAGGCCACCATCTTGACGATCCCCATGACCGACGCCTCGCGCTACGGGCTCGTCGAGTCCGACGGTTCCGGGCGTGTCCGGCGATTCGTGGAGAAGCCGGCGGGTGCCGCCGCGGCCAGCGGCTGGATCAACGCCGGCGTCTATGTCTTGGAGCCGTCGCTGCTGGCGAGGATCCCCAGTGGCAGACCAGTCTCGATGGAACGCGAGATCTTCCCGTCCGTGGCCGCCGACGGTGCCCTCTACGCCCTGCGTTCGGAGTCCTACTGGATCGATGCGGGCACGCCGGCTTCGTACCTTCGGGCCAACATCGACCTCACCTCCGGGCGCCGGGAGATGTCGCTGAGGCCGCTGAGCCCCCGGGCGACGGTGTCGCCCGCCGCCGAGGTCGCCCGAAGCGTCGTCATGGAGCGGGCCGTCGTCGAGGCTGGGGCACGCCTTGAGGGCTCGGTGGTCCTGCCTGGGGCGAGGATCGCCGCCGGTGCCGTGGTGGTCGATTCGGTCGTCGGCTATGACGCCGTGGTGGGTCCGGGGGCGGCGGTGGCGGGCTTCACGCTCCTCGGCGACGGCGTGACGGTGGCGACCGGCGAGTCGTTGCAAGGCGCTCGCCGTTAGCGACCCGTCGCCGCGGGCGGGCCCCTGCCGCCGAGGCCCGCAGCGGAGGCTCCTGCCGCCGAGGCTCCTTCAGCGGAACAGATCCTCAGCGGCCGGACGGGGCAGGTCTCGCGCCGCCCGGCCGTCTCCGAACCAGGCGGCGGCGCCGCCGCGGATGATGGCCGCCGGCACGCCGCGGTCCTTTCCCATCACGAGCTCGGCGGCGGCGGCCAGCTCGTCGGCGATGGCCACCTCGGTGACCTGCAACCGCCGGCCGCCCGCGTCGGCGGTGCCCCGCAGGTCGAGCACCGCCAGCACGCCGGCGCAGCCGATGGCCACGTCGGTCAGGCCGCGTCGCCAGGGACGCCCGAACGTGTCGGAGATGACGACGCCGACCGCTGGGCCGCCCGCCGCCTTGATGGAGCGGCGGATCCGCTGTGCCGACCGGTCGGGGTCGCGGGGCAGCAGCGCGGCCTGCCCGTCAGGCACGTTAGAGAAATCGACGCCGGCGTTGGCGCAGACGAAGCCGTGCGCTGTCTCGGAGATGATGAGCTCGCCGCGCCGGCGAAGCACCCGCACAGACTCGCGCTCCACGAGCCGCCGCCGCGCCGCGCGGTCGCTGTGATCTGTCGGAACCAGTCTTCCCTCGGCCTTCGAGACGACCTTCTGGGTTACCACCACGATGTCGCGCTCACACAGCTCGGCGGCGGCGACGATCAGGGCGCCCAGGTCGTCGCCGGGGCGAACCTCGCCGACCCCGACGACGGGGCAGATCCGCAGCGTGGCGTCGCCGGTGCGCACCGTCTAGGTCAGCGACGCGCCGGCTCGGCGCGGCCCGCCGCTGCCAGTGCTGTGCGACCGAGGGTCGCGGCGTGGGCGGGGGTGTGCATGATCGACGCCGCCACGACGCAGCGCATCCCCTCGGCCTCCACCGCCGGGGCCAGCGCCGCGTCCTGCTCGTCGATCACGAGCGTTCCCGCCACCGGGGCGTAGATCCGGGCCACCCCGACAGCGGACGGCTCGTGACCCAACTCCGCCATGAGCCGGGCCGCGGGGCCCCGCAGCGCCGCGCCGGCCACGATCGGCGAGATCGCAACCGTCTGCTCTCGTCGCCCCATAACGGCTCGCCGCACCTCATGCAGCGCCAGCAGCGGTCCGATGGAGACGATCGGGTTGGACGGCGCGATGAGAACCGTGTTCGCCTCGGCGATGGCGTTGAGGACCCCCGGCGCCGGGCGCGCCCGCTCAGCGCCGGCGAAGCGCACCGACCGGACCGCCACGGCGTGCGCCAAGCCCACGAAGTACTCCTGGAAGCCGATCTCGCCGCCGGTGCCGCGCCCGTTGTCCTCGGTGCCGTCGGCGATCGTGACGCGGGTCCGCAGACGGTCGTCGGTGACCGGCAACAGGCGTGCTCCCACGTCCCATCGGTCGGTCAGCTCGGCGGTCACGAGCGACAGCGGCGCACCCTCGGCGAGGCGCTGCGTTCGATACAGGTGCGTCCCGAGGTCGCGGTCTCCCAGCGCGAACCAGCTCGGGCCGCCGAGCCGCCGCAGCGTCTCGCGTGCCCGCCAGGACTCGTCGCGCAGTCCCCAACCAGTCTCGGGGTTCAGCTCGCCGGCGAGGCAGTAGGTGACCGTGTCGAGGTCGGGGCTGATGTGCAGGCCGCCCAGAACCATGTCGTCGCCGCAGTTCACGACGGCGGTGACCGACGCCGGGTCGCAGACAGTCACCAGGCCTTGCAGCAGGCGGGCCGCGCCGTAGCCGCCGGCGAGAACCGTGACCGCTGGCGCCGGCCTCTCTGGTGGCCGCATGGCCCTCCTGTCCGATGCGCCGGCGATACTCTCGCACCCTAGTGGACTCCACCGACGCCACCGCTGCGCCAAGCGAGCGCCTCGGCAGGATCGGCCCCCCGGTTCGCGCCATCGTGGTCGCCCACGATCCGGCCGAGACCTTCGGCGAGACCCTGCAGTCGCTGCGGGACCAGGACTACGCGGCGCTCTCGGTCACCGTCGTGGACGTCTCGCAGAACGCCGCGTCCGCAGGCGGCGTTCCCTCCGCGGTGGCTGCCAGCGCTGCGGAGGTCATGCCCGAGGCCACCGTGATGGTCGTGCCGGGCAACCCCGGGTTCGCACCGGCGGTCAACGCAGCCGTCCGCATGCTCGCCGCCAAGGAGCAGCCGGCTGAGTGGGTGGCCGCCACGGGACCCGCGCCGAGGATCGCCGCCGAGGCGGCGGACACCTCGTTCTTGCTGGTCTGCCACGACGACGTGGCCCTCGCGCCGGACGTCGTGACCCTGTTGGTGGACGAAGCGGTGCGGCGCGGCGCGGCGGTGGCGGGCCCGAAGCTCGTTGAGTGGGACAACCCCGGGTTCCTGCAATGCGTGGGTCTCTCAGCGGACCGGATGGGGGTTCCAGTGCCGTTGGCGACCGTCGGCGAGTACGACCAGGGCCAGCACGATGCGGTCGCCGAGGTGCTCGCCGTGCCCGGTGCCTGCATGCTGATCCGGGCCGAGGCGTTCGACCGGCTCGGCGGGTTCGACGCCGCCATGGCCTTCTACGGCGAGGACCTCGACCTGTGCCGCCGGGCCGGGCTGGCCGGCGGGACGGTGCTGGTCGTACCCGAGGCGAGGGCGCGCCATCTCGGGCGTCTGGCGGAGCGCCGGGGTCGCCTCCATCACGAGTGGTTGTCCCGCCGGCATCAACTGCGGTCGGTCCTGGTCTGCGGGAGCGCTCCCCGCCTCGCCGGCGAGGTCCCGCTGATGCTGGCGCTGACGGTCCTGGAGGCGACGCTGGCAACCCTCGCCGGGCACCTGCGCCGCTCTGCGGCGCTCCTGGGGGCCTGGCTGTGGAATCTGCTGGGACTCCTGGAGATCCTCAGCAGACGGCGCCTGCTGGCCGCCTCGCCCGGCGCGGACCGCCTCAGAGGACTGTCGCACCGCGGGTACGTCTCGCTGGTGCGGTTCGCCGCAAGCCTGCTGCGCGGCGACACGGCGGCGGAGGGCAGCGGTGTGCTGTGGGGCAGACGGCGGAGCTTCAGGGAGGCCGCCCGGACCGCATCGGCCCAGACTTCCGCGGCAGGCTGGGCCATCGTCGGGGCGGTCTTCGTCTTCGGGAGCCGGCACCTGTTGACGCGCGGCATACCGGTGTTCGGCGAGTTCGCTCCGTTGGGCGACTCTCCTGGCGAGCTGTTCGGCGCTTTCTTCAGCAACTGGCGGGAGGCTGGGCTCGGCGCCGACGGTCCCGCACCGACCGCCTATGGGATATTGGGCGTGGCCTCCTCGCTGCTCTTGGGGGCGATGGGCCTGACCCGCACCGTCTTGGTGCTGGGCCTCATCCCGTTCGGCGCCGCCGGGCTATGGCGCCTGCTGGCGACTACCGGCAGCCGCCGGGCGCAGGTCGTGGGCCTGGTGGCTTTCCTCGCCATGCCCCTGCCGTACAACGCCCTGGCCAACGGGGTCTGGAGCGCCCTGGCGATCTACGGCACCCTGCCGTGGATCTGCCTCTGGTTGGCGCGGGCCGCGGGCCTCGAGAGCACAGGCGGGCCGTCGCAGGCGAGGGGCTTCTGGCTCCCGACACTGGTGGTGGGCGCCATCGTGGCGCTGGTCTGGGCATTCGTGCCCGTGACGCCGCTGATCCTGGTCATGCTCGTCGGCGCGTTGGTGGCAGGGACCCTGCTCATCGGCTCGACGCACCGGCTCCCTCGGCTGCTGGCCGCAACCGCCGGCGGCCTAGTGGCGGGCTGGCTGCTCAACTGGCCGTCCTCGCCGAGCGCCTTCGGCGAGATTTTCGAGTCTGGCGGGGCGCGCCCGGACCCCTCGGGCGACCTCACTGTCGCCGAGCTGCTGAGCTTCGCCACCGGCTCGGCGGTTGGGAGCTCACTGGTCTGGGGGCTGGTTGTCGCAGCGGCTCTGGCGCTGTTCACAGCCCAGGGGAGCAGGTTCGTTTGGGTGGTTCGGGCGTGGAGCCTCGTGGTCGTCTCGGTGCTCGTGGCGCTGGTCGCCGAGCACGGCTGGAGCCCCGTGAACCTGCCCCGCCCGGAGGTTCTGCTGGCGCCGGCGGCGTTCGGGTTGGCGCTCGCCACCGCGGCGGGCGCAGCCGACGCGGGCGCCGGCGCTGCCGCCGGGCGACTGCGCCGCTGGCTTCCGGCCGGGGTCGGGCTGGCGGCCCTGGCGGTGGGCGGCTTGCCCGCGCTGAGCCTGACCCTGGACGGGCGCTGGGGCATGCCCCGCGGCGACCTCACGACACCGCTGGCAGAGGTGGCCGAAGAGAGCGGGCTGGGTGCCTTCCGGATCCTCTGGGTCGGCCATCCCGACGTGCTTCCGCTGGGCGGCTGGGCGCTGGAGGACAGCCTGGTGTTCGCCACCTCAACATCGGTGCCCCCCGACGTGGGTCTGCGTTGGCCAGGTCCGCAGCCCACTGCGTCCGAGCGGCTGGGCGACCTCTGGCGGGAGGCGATGTCCGGGGCGACCGACCGGATGGGGGAGGGGTTGGCCCCGCTCGGCGTGCGCTACGTGGTCGTCATGGAGCGGATCGCACCCGAACCCTTCGGGGACGTCGCCGAACCGGTGCCGTCGGCGGTCTTGGACCGTCTCGGCGCGCAGTTCGACCTGGAGCGCCAAGAGTCACGGGGTGGCCTGGCCGTTTACCGCAACATCGCCTGGCGTCCGTCCCGGACCCTCCTGGCGGGCGCCGGCGAGGTCGCCGCAGCGGCACTCGAGGCGCCGCCGAACCTGGCGCTGGCTGACTTCCACCCGCCTGCGGAGGCGCGCGGTGTCCTGCCGCCGGACAGCACCCTCTACCTCGCCGACGCCGCCGACGGTTGGGTGCTGCACTCCGGCGGGGCGAGGATCGAGCCTCGAGGCGCCCTCGGCTGGGCGCAGAGCTTCCCGACCGGCGCCGGCGGCGAAGCAACGCTGCGACACGAGCCGGCCGCCCTGAACGTCGTGCGCATCGTCGGTTGGGTGCTAGTGGTGGTCCTCGTGCCGCTGGCCCTGCTCCGCCGCCGGTCTCTGCGGTTCGGAAGCGGCGAGCTGGGGCCGGTCGCGGAGGGTCGAGGAAGCGACGACTTGGTCTCGGCGCTGCTGGCTCGGGCCCGTCGGGAGTCCTGAGGTGCGCTGGCCGGCGATCCTCGCCTTGGTGGCCGCCGTGGCGGCCTTGGCGGTCACCGACTGGACGGCGCGGGGCGCCGCGGCGGATCTGCCCGAGGCTTCGCCCGCGGCTGTCCGGTCGGGCTACTCCGCGGCCGGCGGTGAGACCTGGTTCTGCGTCGGCGGCGTCGGCGGCGCCGGCGGATCCCGCCAACAGGTGAGCATCCTCAACACCGCCGGCAGCGAGCTCCGCGGCGCGGCGCGCCTGCTCCCGGCGGTGCCGCTCGGCGGCCGGTCCCAGCAATGGCCCGCGCGGCGCGTCGAGTTCGCCGTGGCGCCGTACGCGCGGGTCGACATCGATCCCGCGGCGACGGTCCTGCAGGCGGCGCCCGAACTGGCGAGCTTCCCCGAGGTGTTCGTCGCCGCCGAGGTGCGTCTGGACCAAGCCGGCGGAATCGTGACCCAAGCGGTCGCCGGGGCGGGCGGCGAGGACGGCGCAGAGTGCGTCACCGCCGCCTCGTCGGAGTGGCACGTCGCCGCTGCCAGCACCCGACGCGACGCCCAGGCGCGGCTGGCTTTGCTGAACCCGTTCTCCGATGACGCCGTCGCGGACATCACCGTCGCCACCGACGAGGGTCGCCGTGACCCGGTGGCCTACCAGGGCTTGGTGGTGCCCGCCGGCGCGCTGGTGGTCCTCGACCTCGGCAGCGAGGTGGCGCGGCGGTCGCAGGTCGCGCTCTCGGTGCGGGCCCGCAGCGGCAACCTGGCGGCGTCGCTGCTGCAGACCTTCAACGGAGACCTGGGCCTCTCAGGGTTGTCGCTGCGCGCCGGCGCGCCGCGCCCCCAAGAGCAGTGGCTGTTCCCGCTGGGCGTCGCCGGCGCGGACGACGGTGCCGCCAACTCGTTCGTCATCTACAACCCCGGGGGTGCCGAAGCGAGGGTCGATCTCGCTGTCGAAGTGGACGCGGCGCTGGGGGCGCGCGGTGTGCCGCCGTTCGAGTTGACCGTCCCGCCGGGCCAGCGCGTCGAAGTCACATTCTTTCCGCCGCCGGCGCCCACGGCGCACCCCGCCTCCGGCGTGGATGTGTTGGCGGCCACCACCCGTGTCCAGCCCAGCGAGCGTTACTGGGTGAGCGTTCGTTCGTTCAACAGCGCGCCCGTGGTGGCCGAGCGGCTGCGCACCGTCGAGTCCGGGGCGCGCGATGGGGTGTCGGTGCTCGCCGGGCGGGCCGCTGGCGCTCGACGCGGCGTGGTCGTACTCCCGGGCGCCGCGGACGACCCCCGCCTGGTCTCGATCGTGAACCCGTCGCTGGAGACCATCAGCCGCCTGTCCCTGGAAGCGCTGACCGGGAGCGGCTGGGTGCCCCTGGAGCGGTTCGGCGACGTCGAGATCAGGCCGCGCCAACGGCTGCTGTTGGATCTGGCCGAGCACCTGCCGGCGGGCGCCCTGGCGCTGCGCTTCGCTGCCAGCGAGCCGCTCGCGGTGTCCCACGCGGGCCCCGGCGGAGCAGGCGCGCTCGGCGCAGTGGCCGAGACAGAGTCGATCTCCGATCTCGAGCAGCTGATCTTCTAGTCTGGAGCGGCCGGCCCGTCAGCCCGCAGGCCCGGTTGGCGCCGTTCGCCCGGCACCTGCGGTGTGACTAGTTTTTCCAGGTGATCGGCCCCGCGCGCCAGCCGCACGGGACCTTCCCGACGAGCCCGATCGCAACCGGAGGCAGGCCAATGACCGCATATCCCCGACTCTTCAGCGAATGGCGACTCCGGCACACGACGGTCCCGAACCGTGTCGTCTTCGCCCCCACCTGCCCCACCTGGGTGGCCGACCCGCTCGAGGGCATCTTCACCGATCAGGCGGTGGCCTACTACGAGGAGCGCGCCCGCTCGGGGCTCGGCATGATCATCATCGGCGGGACGATCATCCATCCCGAGGCGCTGTACTCCGAGCTGAACTTCCCGGGCCTGTGGAACGACGAGCAGATCGAGGGGCTCGCCCGGGTGGCTGAGGCCGTGCAGCGCCACGGCACCCGGCTCGTGACCCAACTGCTGCACCCCGGCCTGCGGGCCATGAACGTCATCAACAAGGACCCCGCCGCCGACCTCGACGCCGAGTGGTGGCACGTGGCGCCCAGCCAGGTGCCACCGGGCGAGTACCCCAACGCCCCCATGCCCAAGGAGATCGAGGAACACGAGATCCACGAGATCATCGAGGCCTACGCCAGCGCGGCGCGGCGAGCCTTCGAGGCCGGGCTGGACGGCGTGGAGTTCCACATGGCCCACGGCTACCTCCCGTGGCAGTTCCTGTCGCCGCTGTACAACCACCGCACCGACGGCTGGGGCGGCTCCTATGAGAACCGCCTGCGCTTCTCACTGGAGGCCCTCGCCGGCATCCGGGCCTCCGCCGGTGACGACAAGATCGTGGGCTACCGCATCAACTCCGCCTCGTTCTGGCCCGGCGACTTGGAGATGGACGACGTGAAGCGGATCGTGGCCGATCTCGACGAGCGCTCCGACGTGGACTACGTGAACATCTCCGCAGGCGTCCACCACTCGTTCATCCACACCCCGATGACCTACGAGCCCGGCTGGGAGCGCGGCTACACCAAGGCTGTCAAAGAGGTCACGAACACGCCGGTCCTGCTCGTGGGGCGCATCACCCACCCCGGGATCGCCGAAGAGATCCTCGAGGCCGGCGAGGCTGACGCCATCCTGCTGGCGCGTCAGCTCTTCGCCGACGAGCACTGGGTGCAGAAGGTCCGCGACGGGCGCGAGGACGACATCCGCCGTTGCGTGGCCGCCAACTACTGCTGGCGGAGCGTCATCTCCGGCGGGCGCGTCCAGTGCGTCTACAACCCCGTGGTGGGCCGCGAGCGCCAGTGGGGCGAGGGCAGCCTCACCGCGGTGGCCGACGCCAAGAAGGCGCTTGTCATCGGGGGCGGCCCGGCCGGTCTGGAGTACGCCCGCATCGCCGCCGCCCGCGGCCACGAGGTGGTCGTCGTGGAGCGGGAGGCCCGCACCGGCGGCCATGTGCGCTGGCACGCGGCGCTGCCCAAGCGCTCAGAGTACGGACAGATCGCGGTGTGGCTGGCCGCTCAGGCCGCCGGCAACGGCGCCGTCATCCGCACCGGCGAGAACGTGGACGACGGAAACCTGGACGCGTTGCTGGAGGCGGAGTCGCCGGACCACGTGGTGGTGGCGACCGGCTCGCACTACCGGCGCGACGGCTGGCAGGGCCAGACGGCGGCGCCGCTGCCGGGCTGGGAGACGGGCAACTGCGTGAGCTGGGTCGACGTGGCCACCGGCGCTGTCGAGCCGTCGGGTTCGGTCATCGTCATCGACGATCTGCAGGACGCCATGGCCCCGCTCACGGCCGTCAAGGTCGCCGACGCCGGCTGCGACACGAAGCTCGTGACCCGCTGGCCGATGATCGGCATGGAGACGATCCCCGAGGTGTACTACTTATGGGTGCGCCAGCACCTCTACGAGTCCGGCGTCGAGGTGCTGCCGGACCTGTTCGTGAAGGAGATCAAGGGCGACACCGTGGAGTTCCTGAACGTCTACCTCAACGACCTCACCACGACCCTGGCCGCCGACTGGATCGTCATGGCGACCGGCCGGCAGTCCGACAACGGCCTGTACCACGCGCTGCGCCGCCGCGGCGTCAGTGTCGAGATGATCGGCGACGCCATCGCCCCGCGCACCACCTACGAGGCCGTCTACGAAGGCCACCGCCAAGCCCGCAAGCTGTGACCCGCGGCGGGGTGAGCCCGGCGTCGCAACGGGTTGCGGCCGGATTACGTCCGAGACCACTTTTCGCTGTGTTTAGAGTTATGTCGCGGTAACCTCGCGCCGAGTGGAGGTGGTCCGACCGTGAGAGTCTCGCAGAACGCGCTGGAGACGGCGCTCGATGACTTCCGAGAACTGCACTATACGAGAGCCGTCGTGTCCCTCTTCGAGAGCTTCCTCGTCGCCAAGTCGCTGGAGGCCCGGCCCGGAGATGATGAGGCGAAGATCGAACAGGTGAACGACGCTGTCAAGAGACTGTTCGTGCTGGATCCGTCGCATCCACTCGGGCGCTTGTATCCGTTCCGCTACGACTGGAGGAATCCCGACGACTCAGGGCGCAAGACGGTATGGAACAACACGACCCGCGGCCCGAAACTCGCCACCTCGATCTTCAGGAACGTCGGGGCACGCCCGGGAGAGGACATCCGCAACGGTCTACGGTCGGACGCCTCCGCTATCCTCCGCGACACGCTTGCCGAGAAGGGGCATCGTCGTCCGAGCACGGAAGCCCTGATCTGCCTGTTGCTGCGGGAGCACGACTTCCCCGCAGGTAGCGACTGGCATGACGCCGGGAGGGTTCTGCTCGGGCAGTTCGCCCTGACCGAGGGCGACCTCGAGAACATTTCGATTCGCCGTTCGCCGGGCTGTCCGCTGCTCGGGTCGCCGGATTGGGACGTTGCTCAGCTACCGGACAGACTCGCACCTCCGGCTGCGGTTCGCAGCATTGTCGTCGAGCAGCAGCCATCGGCCACGACACCCGCCGACGAACCGGAACCGGCGATCCTCGACCGGCGCGTCGAGCGCATGTTGCGTCTCGCCGTGACGAGCTACCGATTCGTCATGCTCGTGGGGCCGCCGGGCACCGGCAAGGGAAGGCTGGTCCGATGGATCGCGGATCAGGTGGCCGGCGACCCGACGGCGCTCGGATTCGAAGAGGGCTTTCACCCCAATCCGGTGTGGGTGACACCCGATGACACGTGGAGTGCGTTCGAGTTGGTCGGCGGCTTCGTTCCTGCTGATGACGGCCGGCTTCGATGGTCGAGTGGGTGCATACCGGATGTACTCCGCCAGAATCGCTGGCTCGTCCTAGACGAAGCCAACAGGGCGGACCTGGACAGGATCATGGGTCCCCTTCTGACATGGCTCGCGGACGAGGAGGTGCAGATCGGACGCACGGAGCCGCACGCGGGTGTCCCGATACTCCTCGGCTGGAGCCGGGCGGGGTCGAGCATGGCGGAGTCGGACGACATTGGCGAGTCGATGCGCTTTCTTGCCGGAAAAGATTGGCGGATGATCGGCACCTACAACCCCCAGGACGCGATGAGGGTCTTCAGATTCGGTCTCGCGCTGTCTCGCCGCTTCGTCGTCGTCCCGGTGCCGCTGATATCTCCAGGACAGTTCGAGGAACTGCTGCGAGCACACCATCCCGGGATTGAGGATCCCGTGGTTGTGGCGATTCAGGGGCTGTACTCGGCCCATTGCTCGAAGCCGGAAACCTCCCTCGGCCCGGCAGTATTCCTGCGGATCGGGCGCTATCTCGAATCGGGCACCGAATCGGACTCACTTGCCGAACAGCTGGCGGAGGGCTACGTCTTGAACGTCGGCAAGTACCTCGCCACCTACAGCGATGAGACATTGCAGATGCTGGGTAATCGGATACTCGACGATGAAGAGGTCTTCACCGAGGATCAATGGCAATGGATTATATCGCAACGCTTTTCACTTAGTTGAAAGAGCTGAATATTCCTCGAGAGGGGCTGAAGGAGATCACTGCCGTCTGGACGGGTGACGGGAAGATGATCGAGTTGGTGTCCGCCGTCGCGGAGCCTGACGCCTTGATCGCCTGGACCCCGGACGAGGTGCGGAGTCGAGTTCGTCGCGTCCTCTTCGGCCTGCTCGAGCCGCACGTCGCGCAGTGGCCGGAGTCGCTGCGGCACTGGGAGCAATGTCTCCCGACGGCCACAGCGACCGAGCGAATGGTGCTGTCGACGCCGCAGAGCAGGGTCGACTGGATCTCGTCGGTTCGGAAGCACGGCTGGCCGCCGCGCCGGTATGTCGTGCAGGCGCGGCACCGGGTCGTCGGCGGGGTGGCGATGAGCACTCTGGCGTGGCTCTCTGCGGAACTCAGCGACGCGCTCGACCGGCTCGATCCTCGCGATGCGCCGCTGCTGATCGACCGCATCGCCCCGCCGACTCGCCTTCTGCGCACGGTGATCGAGCGATTCGCCCACGACATCGAGCCGGCCCAGCCGAGTCACGCTGAACTGCGCTCATTGGAGGCATCCGGGCCTCCGTGGCGCGCCATCGCGCAAGCTGCCCGCCTGACGGTTCGAGCCACCACGGATCCGGAGTTCCTGGCTTTCGAGCTGCTCGAACCCGACGCTGAACTGCAGTGGAGACTCTTCCACGTCAGCGCATTCGGATTCGCCATAGCGGGTCTTCGATCGGCTCAGTGCAGCATGCGTTGGAACATGCCGCTGCGCGGCCTCCGAAGCGGTCCCCAGCTGAGTGCGGTCCAACCCGACGGCCGATCGTGGGATCTGTGGTTCGAGTCGGCAGGCGCCCGCTCGCACTACGAGCTCGGCCGGTCCACGTATGCGTCCGCCGTGGCGGGCGTCCCGGACACCGGTGGAGCCATCGGATCGGACGTCCTCCTGATCCGTCCCGGCGAGAGAGCGCTTCTTCTTGAGTGCAAGTGGAGTGCCGATGCAAGCTACGTCGGCCGTGACGGCTATCACCAAGTGTCGAGCTACGTTCTCGACACGCTCAATGGGCTCGCACCGCAGGTGTGGGGATTCGTCGTGGGCCCGGAGGAGGTGGTCCCGACGACGAGCTTCGGATTGGAGGCGTGGCGATCCATGAGGATCATTCTCGGCTCGACCCATGCGTCGGAGGTGTCGGCTCTGGTGCGGAGGTTCTTAGCCGACGAGCCGGTACCTCTCGGAGAGGGTTGACCTCGGGGTCTGCCGGCCGATCCGTTCTTCGGCAACCGACAGGTACTTTTCCGACACGTCGAATCCGAGGAATGCGCATCGGTGATGCCCGGCTGCGATCCCCGAGTTGCCCGTCCCCACGAACGGATCCAGCACCAGGTCCCCCGGCTCGGTGGTGAGCGCGATGCAGCGGCCGGGCAGGGCGACGGGGAATTGTGCCCCGTGCCCGTTCCCGCCGCCCGATGTGGCGAGAACCCACACGTCGGACAGCTTCTCCGACTCGCACTCCGGATTGCGTCCACCGAACACCGGATCACAGAGGTGGTAGGGATCGCGAGAGAACTTCGGCGTCCGGTTCTTGGTGATGTGCATGATGTACTCGAGATTGCGACTGACTCGCGAATGCTGCGGTTCGGGCAGCGAACCGCGCTTGGCCCATGTGATGACGGTCTTTACATAGAGTCCTATTGCGCTGGCTCGCTGGGCGATGAGGGCTGGGATCAGGCACTGCTCCCCGTCCTTCAGATACGAGTGACCGGCGGAGTAGCGGCGCACGTCGTGCTCGCGCCATTTCCTGCCGTCCTTGCCCTCCATGGCCCGTAGGGCTTCGAGAGCCGAGCCGCGCACTTGGGTGCGGGTGTTGAAGCTGTCCATGACGTTCCACCAGATGGATCCGTCATCGGTCAGGACTCGGGAGAGTGCGTCGAGCACCTGAACGGTGTGCCGGATGAAGCCCTCGGGTGTCTGTTCGTGACCGAACGCACAGTGCTCGCCGTCGGCCCAGGTCACGTCGTGCGAGCATTCGTAGAGACGCATGCCCCAATACGGCGTGGAGGTGACGACGCACTGGACGCTCGAACCGGGGACCGACTCCAGCAGGTCGAGCGCATTGCCCTGACGCAATTCGCAGTCGAGCGGATTGGCCGTGAAGTCTTGCGCACCGGTCGCGGAAGTGTGACTCTCGAGATGGTCGATGACCCTGGATCGTGGCACGAAGGTCTCTCTGAACGAGTCCTGGTCGAGGAGGGTGAGCACCTCGGCGGCGGTTAGGTGGGTCCGCTTCCCGAAGACCTTGCGGACGAACGTTGGGGACATGCCCACCGCCTTCGCCACCGAGTCCAGGGGATAACGGCTACGGAGTGTGCTGTAGCGCTCGGGCTGCAGCGCCGAGATGGGTGTGCGTGGCTTGATGTCCGGCGGATGGCTGCCGTTGCTGCCGGTGGTCATCGGGGGAGTTCCCTTCGGGGGGGGGGGCTCTACCTGCATCCTACGAGAGGGTGTGACAGGGCTCGGTGATCTCCGGTGCCCTTCGACGCCGGCGCGCCCGGTCCCGTTCGAGCCCGGTGCCCGCGCCGTTGTTGTGGCGTCCGCCGCTGCTGTTCGGGCGCCGCCCGGGTCAGGCCTGGGTGGCGAGCACGCGGCGGACCGCGGCGACGTCGCCGGCGGTCGGTGGGCCGAGAATCCAGGCCTGCACCGCCCCCTCGTGGTCGGCCACCAGGGTGAACGGCACGGCGTCGACGCCGTAGGAATCGTGCAGCGAGCCGTGGCGGGCGGCGTCCACCTCGACCACCTCGACGCCGGGGCCCGCCAGGGGCGCCAGACGCTCCAGGGCGGTGTCGCAGGAACCGCAGGCGCTGTCGGTCAACACGGCGACCAACCAGGGCGCCTCGGGGCTGCCGATGCCGGAGCGGGCGAAGGCGCCGCGGTCGACGCTCGAGGGGATTTCCGGTGCGGCCAGGACCCCGCGCCATCGGCTCCGTCGCCGGGAGGCCACCAGCGCCACGAGGCACGCCACCGCCCCCAGGATCAGCGCCAGGGGAGCGAAGCGCACAACCGGTCGCTGTTGTCCTCAGCCCGCTTCAGAAGGCCGGCTCGTCCAGCCCCGAGGCGGCCGCCACCGCGGTCCCGCCGGTCACCGCCGAGCCGTTCGTGGCGGCCACGTCCACGAGGCGCTGCACCTCGCTGCCCGCGATGGTCTCGTGGTCCAGCAGCGCCCGCGCCACCAGATCGAGGGCGTCCCGGTGCTCCCTCAGCAGCGTCCGGCACCGCTCCTCGCAGTCGCGCAGGATCCGCTCGGTCTCCTCGTCGATCATGCGCGCCGTCTCGTCGCTGTACTCGCGGGCGCTGACGATCTCCTCGCCCAGGAAGACCTCGCCGTGTGCGCCCCAGGCCATGGGTCCGAGCCGGTCGCTCATGCCCCACTCGCGGACCATCTTGCGGGCCAGCTGCGTGGCGCCCACGAGGTCGTCGTTGGCGCCGGTGGACACGACGCCGAAGGCCAGTTCCTCGGCGATGCGCCCTCCCATCCGCACCACCAGGGAGTCCTCGATGTAGTTCTGCCGGTAGATGTGGCGCTCCTCGGTGGGGAGCTGCATCGTCACGCCGAGCGCCATGCCGCTGGGGATGACGGTGACCTTGTGCAGCGGGTCGGCGTTGGGCAGCGTGGCGGCGCACACTGCGTGCCCGGCCTCGTGATAGGCGACCGCCGTCTTCTCGTCCTCGGAGAGCGCCAAGGACTCCCGCTTCTGGCCGATCAGCACGCGGTCGCGGGCCTGCTCGAAGTGCGTCATCGAGATGGTCTCCTGGCCGTCGCGCACCGCCGCGAGGGCGGCCTCGTTGACCACGTTGGACAGGTCGGCGCCGCTCATGCCGGGCGTGCCGCGGGCGATCAGCGACAGGTCTAGGCCGTCGGTCATCCGCTTGCCCTTCACGTGAACCTCGAGGATCTTGACGCGGTCCTCCAACTCCGGCAGCGGGACCACCACCTGGCGGTCGAAGCGGCCCGGTCGCAGCAGCGCCGGATCCAGAATGTCGGGGCGGTTGGTGGCGGCCATCATCACGATGCCCTCGGTGGCCTCGAACCCGTCCATCTCCGAGAGCATCTGGTTGAGGGTCTGCTCGCGCTCGTCGTGGCCGCCGCCGAGGCCGGCGCCGCGCTTGCGGCCGATCGAGTCGATCTCGTCGATGAAGATGATGGCGCGCCCCATCTTGCGAGCCGAGTTGAACAGGTCGCGCACCCGGCTGGCGCCGACGCCGACGAACATCTCCATGAAGTCCGAGCCGGTGACCGACAGGAACGGCACGCCCGCCTCACCGGCCACCGCCCGGGCTATGAGGGTCTTGCCGGTCCCCGGCGGGCCGACGAGCAGGATGCCCTTGGGGATGCGGGCGCCGATGCGGGCGAACTTCTCGGGCTCCCGCAGGAAGTCCACCACCTCGGTGATCTCCCGCTTCACGCCCTCGTAGCCGGCCACGTCCTCGAAGGTCGTCGCCGGCCGTTCGGTGGAGTAGGTCTTGGCCCGCGAGCGACCGATGGACATGATGCCGCCCATCTGACCCTGGGCGCGCCGCTGCATCCACCAGAAGAACAGGATCAGCAGCCCCACCGGCAGCAGCAGCGGCAGCAGCGTGCCCCAGATGCTGGAGCTGGGCCTCGTGAACTCCACGCCCGCCCCCAGCTGCTCGCGCAGCAGCGCGTAGTCCCCGGGCGGGAGTTCGGTCGGGCCGGTGGTGCGGAAGGCGGCGCCGTCGGCCAGCTCCCCGGTGATGTCGCCGTTGTTGTTGTTGATCTCCACGGTGACGACCGCGCCGGCGGCTACTTGGTCCAAGAACTCGCTGTAGGTGATGGCCTCGGGGGAGTCGTCGCCGAAGAGCCCCGGAAGGATGAGCGTTCCCAGGATGACCAGCAGTGCCCCCCACGCCAGCCAGCGGGTCCAGTGGGGGCCCCTCGGGCGGGGCGCGTCCTCTGGAGCGTCGTGCTCGGGCGGCGCCGGGGCCGGCGGCGGCGACTTCGCCATAGGTTCATGCTAGGAGGGCGCCGGCTGATTCTGCGTCTCGCCCCCGCAGGCCGGGTCGAGACGGGCGGTGTGGGCGTGGCAGGGCTCGGGTGCGCCCACGAGTAGGATCGCCGTTCGTGGCCCGTTGTTGTGTGTGTGCCGCCGCGGGCCGCTAATGCCACAGAGCGGTCGACTGCGGCCACCGCCGCCGTGGACTGTCTCAGCGGCGGTGCTGGGATGGATCGCCGCCTCCGTCGTGACCGTGGTGGTCCAGGTGGTGCTGGTGTCGCTGTGGGCGCAGCCGAGCGGCGTCGGCGCCGCCGCCGGCCGGGCGGGAGCGCAGTTGGCGGGCGGCTTCGAGCCGGATCGCCTCGACGGTGGCATCTGGCGGTTCACCCTGCTGCAGGCGCCGCTCTGGTTGGCGCTGGCCGCCGCTGCCTGGTTTATCGTCCGCCGAGGCGGCACCGGCCTGCGCGCCACCTTGGGGCTCGAGCAGCGCTGGCGTGACGTGCCCGTCGGGCTCGCCTGCGGCCTCGCCACGCAGTTCCTGCTCATCCCGCTGGTGTACTTGCCGCTTTCGCCCTACATCGACACCGCCGACGTGGAGGCGCCGGCCCGGCGCATCATGGCACTGGCCGAGGACGCCGCGGCCGCAACGGTGCTGGTCGTCGCCGTCGTGGTGGTGGCGCCGTTGGTGGAGGAGATCTATTTCCGCGGCCTGCTGCTGCGGGCGCTCTGGGGCAAGATGGGGCGCGTCTGGACCGTGGCACTGTCGGCCGCGCTGTTCGGCCTAGCGCACCTGCAGCTCCTGCAGCTGCCGGCGCTGGTGGTCTTCGGGCTCGTGGCCGGCACGCTCGCGGTGGCCACCAAGCGCCTCGCCCCGGCGGTTTGGGCGCACGCCGCCTTCAACGGCGTCACGGTCGTTGCGCTGCTTCGCTGACCGATGAGTCCGACCGTCGAAGAACCGTCCGCGCAGCTCAAAGCGGCTCGCCTGCCGGGCCTTCGCGTGGGGACCGCGCAGCGCCGCACGGGGGTCGTCTGCGTCATCGGAGCGTGCCTTTTTGTCTTCTGGCAGATGCGGCCCGACCTGCTGTTCGCCGTGACCACGCCCGCCGGCGGCGACATGGCCGCCCACGTCTGGGGGCCGGCCTACCTGCGCGATCACCTGCTGCCGCTGGGACGGTTGAGCGGCTGGTCGCCGGACTGGTACGCGGGCTTCCCGGCGTTTCATTTCTACATGGTGCTGCCGTCGCTGGTGATCGCGCTGGCGTCGTTCGTGATCCCCTACGGGGTGGCGTTCAAGCTCACCGCGGTCGCCGGGCTGGTGTCGATGCCCTTGGCGGCGGCGACGTTCGTGCGGCTAGCGGGCCTGCGCTTCCCGGCGCCGACCATCGCCGCGGTCTTCACGCTGCCGTTCCTGTTCGACACGACCTTCAGCATCTACGGCGGGAACGTAGCGTCCACGCTGGCGGGCGAGTTCGCCTACTCCATCAGCTTGTCGCTGATGCTGGTCTACCTGGGCGTGATGCTGCGCGGGCTGCGCACGGGCCGCCACCGGGTGCTGGCGGGCGTCCTGCTGGCGCTGGTGGGCCTGACCCACCTCATACCCGCGATCTTCGCGGTGGCCGCCACCGGGGTGGCGCTGGCGATGCGCCCGGGCCGGCGGGGCCTTCGCTGGGTGACGGTGACCGGTGCGCTGGCCGCAGCGCTGGCGGCCTTCTGGCTGCTGCCGTTCTGGTGGAGGCGGGACTACTACCACAACATCGACTGGGCGAACCTCACCGAGTACTGGCCGAACCTGGTGCGCGAGGATTGGAGTTGGGTCATCGTGGGGGCGTGGGCGGCTCTGCTGGCGGGCATCCTCCGCCGCCAGCGGTTGGTGCTGTACCTGGCGGCGCTGGCGGCGCTGGCGGCGGCGGGCTACCGCTGGGTTCCCCAAGGCGTGCTTTGGAACGCCCGCCTGCTGCCCTTCTACTACCTGGCGATGCTGCTGCTGGTCGGCGTCGGCATCGCCACGCTGCTGGTCACCCTGGTGAGCGGCGCCCCGCTGCGGCCGAGCCCGACCGCCACGGCCGGCGAGCCTCCGGGGCTCAGCGAGGGGGCCGCTCGGCTGCGCTGGCTTCGGGGAGAGTCCCTGCGCCTGCGCGTCGCCGCCGCGGCCGTCATGCCGCTGGGGGCGGCGGCGGTGGCGATAGACGACCTCGCCGCAGACAGTGCGGCCCTGCGGGCCATCTTGGAGGCGCTGCCGGGGATTGCGGCGGCCACGACCGCTGAAAGGGCGGCCGATGTGGCCCATCTGGCGCTGCTGGTGCTCACCGCCGCAGGCATCGTGGCGGCCGTCGAGATCCTCCGGTCCCTGCGGGACCAGGGATTCCGGCCCCGGGCGAGCGGCCCGGTGGTGCTCGGCCGCCCCGCGGCGGCGACGGCGGCCGCCGGCGCGCTGCGCCTCGCCGACGGGTCCCCCGCGTCGCCGCGAGGCGGGATCCGTCCGCTGGGCGCCGCCGCGGTGCCGAGCCGTCGAGCCGGCTTGGTGCTGCTGGCGGTCACCGCGGCGCTCGTCCTGTTCGTCTTGGCGGCGGTCGCCTACCCGCTGCGGGCGCTGGGTCCGGTAGGCCGGGAGATGGCCGACGGCCGCTACGGTCTGCGGGTCGCCCCGAACGTGGTGCTGGCCGGCACGGCCGCGGAGAGCTTCTTGCCGTTCTGGGTGTACTGGAATTTCTCCGGGTACGAGTCCAAGGAGCCCCGCGAGGGAATCGGCGGTTACGACGAGTACTACCGCGTCGTGACCACGATGGCGGCGGTCGCCGGGGAGCGGGGCTGCGGGCGGGTCATGTGGGAGTACGGGCTGAAGCGCCTGGACAGCTACGGGTCCCCGATGTCCCTCATGCTGCTGCCGCATTGGACCGACAGCTGTCTGGCGTCCCTGGAGGGCCTCTTCTTCGAGTCGACCCAGACGGTGCCGTTCCACTTCATCAACCAAGACCAACTTTCGCTCGAACCGTCCCGGCCGGTGCGCGCCGTGTCCTACGGGGGCACCGACCTGGCCGCCGGGGTGGCCCGCATGCAGCTCTTCGGGGCGCGCTACTACATGGCGTTCTCGGACTCGTTGATCGCCGAGGCCCGCGCCCACGAAGACCTCACAGAGTTGGCCGCCGAGCCGCCATGGGTGATCTTCGAGGTTGCCGACGCGCCGCTGGTGTCGCCGCTGGCCGCTCAGCCGGTGATCGTCCGCGGCGCCGGCGACAGCCCCGAGGCCTGGCTGGAGGTTGCCGTCGACTTCTACGAGACGTACCCCGGCTCGTCGGCCACCGAGCCGGGGGCGGGGTTCTTGTCGAGCGCGGCGGTGCTGCCTGCCGCCTCCGGTCCCGACAGCTGGGCTGAGGTGGCGCCGGACGCCGAGCGCCCGGTGCGAAGCCTGGAGGGGATCCAGATCCACGACATTGCCTCCACCTCAAACTCCATCGGTTTCCGAGTCGACCGCAGCGGCGTCCCGGTCTTGGTGAAGGCCTCGTACTTCCCTAACTGGCAGGTGGACGGAGCCACCGGTCCCTACCGCGTGGCCCCCAACTTCATGGTCGTCGTGCCGACCGGCACCCAGGTGAGCCTCAGCTACGGGTGGACGCCCGCCGACGTCCTGGCCTGGGTGATCACCGCCGTCGGCCTGATCGCCGCCCTGGTGCTCTGGCGCAACCCGCAGATCTGGTCCGCTGAGGCCGACCGGCGCGCCCGCTGGGAGTGAGCCGGCGGGCCAAGGCCGCTCATCGATCCCCGCTCATCACCGGCGAGCCAGTAAACTGGCATCCCGTGACGAAGCATGTTTTCGTGACGGGCGGTGTGGCCAGTTCGCTCGGTAAGGGTTTGACGGCCTCCTCCCTCGGTGCGCTGCTCAAGGCGCGTGGTCTGCGGGTCACCATGCAGAAGCTGGATCCCTACATAAACGTGGATCCGGGCACCATGAACCCGTTCGAGCACGGCGAGGTGTTCGTCACTACCGACGGCAGCGAGACCGACTTGGACCTCGGCCACTACGAGCGGTTCATCGACGAGAACCTCACCGGCGACTCCAACGCCACCACCGGTTCGATCTACTCGGCAGTGCTCGAGGCGGAGCGCCGCGGCGACTATCTGGGCGGCACCGTGCAAGTCATCCCGCACGTCACCGACGAGATCAAGCGGCGCATCGGGGGCGTGGCCCGCCCCGACGTGGACGTGGCGATCACCGAGATAGGCGGCACCGTGGGCGACATCGAGATCCTGCCCTTCCTGGAGGCGATCCGCCAGATCCGCCTCGACGTGGGGCGCCGCAACGTGTGCTACCTGCATGTCACCCTCGTGCCGCTCATCGGCCCGACCGGCGAGCACAAGACCAAGCCCACCCAGCACTCTGTCACCGAGCTGCGCAGCCGCGGCATCCAGCCCGAGGTGATCGTCTGCCGCAGCGACACCCCCATCTCGGAGGACTTGAAACGCAAGATCTCCAACCTGTGCGACGTGCCCGTCTCGGCGGTGGCCAACGCCGCCGACGCCGCCAGCATCTACGACCTGCCGCTGGTGCTGCACGACGAGAACCTCGACAGCGTGGTGTGTGAGCTGCTGGGCTTCGACAGCGAGCCCGACCTGAGCGGCTGGCAGCTCCTCAGCGAACGCACCCACAACGCCTCGAGCACGGTGCGCATCGGGGTGGTGGGCAAGTACGTGCGCCTCATCGACGCTTACCTGTCGGTGGCCGAGGCGCTGCGCCACGCAGCCTGCTCGCGGGGCGCCAGAGTGGAGATCGACTGGATCCCCGCCGAGGAGGTGGAGGGCCTGCTGGCCAGCCGCCGGCTAGCGGACCTCGAGGGCATCGTCATCCCCGGCGGGTTCGGCTCGCGGGGCATCGACGGCAAGATCGCCGCAGCCGCCTACGCGCGGGAGCGGGGCGTCCCCTGCCTGGGCCTGTGCCTGGGCATGCAGGTCATGACCACCGAGTTCGCCCGCAACGTGGTCGGTCTGGCGGGAGCGCACTCCACCGAGTTCGACCCGCGCACGCCTCACCCGGTGATCTGCCTCATGGAGGAGCAGCGCAACGTCACCCACAAGGGCGGCACCATGCGGCTGGGTTCGTACGTGGCCAAGCTGCGCCCTGGTAGCCGCGTCGCCGAGCTCTACGGCAGCGAGGTGGTGTCCGAACGGCACAGGCACCGCTACGAGTTCAACCCCGACTACCGAGCGCGGATCGAGGCGGCCGGCCTCAGCTGCTCGGGCCTGTCGCCCGACGGGCTGCTGGTGGAGTTCGTGGAGTTGGCGGGGCACCCGTACTGGGTCGGCACGCAGGCGCACCCGGAGTTCCAGAGCCGCCCCAACCGCCCGGCGCCGCTGTTCGCCGGTCTAATGGACGCGGCGCTGGATCGCGTCGAGGGCCGTAACCCGCGCCTGCAGTTCAGCGGCGGCGCCGCGGTGGCGGTGGAGGTGGTGTGAGCCCCCCGGGGTTGCCGGCCGAGGCCGAGGAATACCTGGACTGGCTGGTCGTCTCCCGGGGCCGGGCCGCCAACACCATCGACGCCTACCGCCGCGACCTCGAGGACTACCTGCGTTTCGGCGCCGAACGCGGCTGGGGCCACAGCGACGTGAACCCGTCCGGGGTCCTGGCCTGGGTGCTGGCGCGGCGGGCAGCAGGACTGGCGCCCGCCACGGTGAAGCGGAGGCTCACCGCCGTGCGCAACTTCCACCGCTGGCTGGTGCTGGAGGACTTGCGGCCCGACGACCCGACGATTGCCGTGGAGGTGCCGCGGGCGCCGCGCGGCCTGCCCAAGGCGCTGAGCTCCGAGGAGGCTGCGGCGCTGGTGGCCGCGCCGCGGGGCCCCAAGGCCGAGGCGCGCCGCCGGACAGCCCGAGGGCAGCCACCGGTGGCCGCCGCGGCGGCGAGCAGGCGCTGCGAGGCTGTGGCGCGCCGGGACAGCGCCATCCTGGAGACCCTCTACGGCACCGGCGTGCGGGTCTCCGAACTCGTGGGGCTGTCGCTGGGCGACGTGGACCTGGGTTCGGCGTCGCTGCGTGTGCTCGGCAAGGGGTCGAAGGAGCGGATCGCTCCGCTGGGGCGTCTGGCCGCCGCCGCCCTGGAGGAGTGGCTGGCACCGCCGGGGCGCGCCGAGATGGCGCCGGAGCGCTGGGCCTCCCGAGCCGACTCCGAGGCGGTGTTCTTGAACCTGCGCGGTTGTCGCCTCAGCCGTCAGGGGATCTATCAGCTCGTGCGGCGCTACGGCGAGGACGCCGGCATCGCCTCAGCGCTCACGCCGCATGTGCTGCGCCACAGCTTCGCCACGCACCTGCTCGACAACGGCGCAGACATACGCGTGGTGCAGGAGCTGCTAGGCCACGCCAGGGTGACTACCACTCAGATCTACACCTCGGTGTCACGGGAGCGGCTCTTCCGGGTTTACGCGGAGGCTCACCCGAGGGCCCGCTTGGAGGCCCCAGCGCCGGTCTGAGCGCCGACGGCTCAGCCGCGGGGCAGGAAGCCCATCGCCTCCCGGACCCGCGCCATAGTGGCGGCGGCCACGTCGCCTGCGGTCTTCGCCCCGGCGGCGAGCGCCCGCTGCGTCTCGGCGGGGTCGGCGCAGAGTTCGTCGAAACGCCGCCGGATGGGCGCCAGCAACTCCACCACCGCCTCGGCGCAGTCGTTCTTCAGCGGACCGTAGCGGTCGTAGGCGGCGGCCACCTCTTGGGGTGTGCGCCCGGTGGCGGCGCCGAGGATCTCCAACAGGTTCGACACCCCCGGCTTGGCGTCGCGGTCGAAGCGCACCTCGGCCTCGCTGTCGGTCACCGCCCGGCGGATCTTGCGGCGCACCGCCTCCGGTCCCTCCAGCAGCCCGATGGTGCCGGGCGCCTCGCCCGCCGACTTCGACATCTTGCGGGTGGGTTCCTGCAGGTCCATCACCCGGGCGCCCGCGGGCGGGATGCGATGGGCGGGCACCGCCAGCACTTCGCCGTAGCGGGCGTTGAAGCGTTGGGCAATGTCGCGGGTCAACTCGACGTGCTGGCGCTGATCGTCGCCCACGGGCACCACGTCGGTGTCGTACAGCAAGATGTCGGCGGCCTGCAGCACGGGATAGGTGAACAGTCCCGCTGAGACGAAATCCACGTCGGCGGACTTGTCCTTGAACTGATGCATGCGCCGCAGCTCGCCGAAGCCGGTCGTGCATTCCAGCACCCAGGCCAGCTGCGTGTGCTCACCGACGTGGCTCTGGACGAACAGCACGCAGACCTCGGGGTCGAGGCCGGCGGCCATGAGCATCTGCGCCAGCCGCAGCGTGGCGGCCCGCAGTTCCCCCGGATCCTGGGGCGCGGTGACCGCGTGCAAATCCACGATGGGGTGGAACGACTCGTGGGAGTGCTGGTCGGCCACCCAGTTCTGCAGGGCGCCCAGCAGGTTGCCCAAGTGAACGTCGCCGCTGGGCTGGATTCCCGAGAGGACGCGCGGCACGTCCGCAGGCTAACCCTGTGGCCGGCTTGGATGGCTACCCACACGCCCCGGCGCTCTCGGCTTCGGCCCGATTCGCGGCCCGATTCGCCGCCCGTGACGCCGGTGACGCCGGCGCCGATCCCCGGTCCCGAGAGCGGCGGGATCTATGCTTCGAGTGTGGCTGTGATGGTGCGCACCGCGAACTTCGAGGGACCCCTCGAGCTGCTGATGCACCTCGTGGCGCGCCGCGAGATCGATGTGTGCGACATCCCGTTGGCGGAGCTCGTGGAGGAATACCTGACCGAGATCGCCCGCCTCGAGGCGCTCGACTTGGAGTCTGCCAGCGAGTTCCTGCTCACCGCGGCCGTCCTGGTGAATCTGAAGAGCCGCAGACTGCTGCCCGAGCCCAGCCTCGACGGCGCCGAGGAGGATGCCGACCCGCTCGAGGGCCGCGACCGCCTGCTGGCGCGCATGCTGGAGTGCGAGACCTTCGGTAGGGCTGGCGCCGCCCTGGAGCGTCTGGCTGCGACGGCCTCGCTGTCGGCGCCGCGCACCGTCGGTCCCGAGGCGCGCTATCTCGACCTGCTGCCGGATTTGCTGGACGGCGTGGCGCCGGAGGACGTGGCCGCAGCCTGTATGCGGGCACTGCAGGCCGACGAGGCCCCCGCCGTGGACCTCTCGCACATGGCCGCCGACACGTTGCAGGTGAGCGACGTGGTTGCCGACTTGGCGATGCGGCTGCCGTTGCACCGCCGCACCACCTTCGGCGAGCTGACGCGGGCATTGGCCGGCCGGCGCGAGGTGGTCGTTCACTTCCTGGCCCTGCTGGAGCTCTTCAAGCAGAACATGGTGGAACTCCACCAGGACGGCGCCCTCGGGCGCATTGTGGTGACTTGGCGCGAGGAGGCGACGACGCCTGCGGTTGCCGCCCTCGAACCGGTGGCCTGATGGACGCCGAGCGCCGCCGGGCGCTGGAAGCGGTCCTCATGGTCACGACCGAACCGGTTGCGCCGCAGCTGCTAGCGCAGCTACTGGAGATCTCCGTCGCCGCCGTGGAAGCCGCCCTGGCCGACCTGGCCGGGTCGTGCGACGGACGCGGCTTCGTGCTGGAGCGGGTCGCCGGCGGGTACCGGTTCGCCAGCCACCCCGACTGCGCCCCGTACGTGGAGCGTTTCGTGCTCGGTGCCGAGCCGGTCCGGCTGTCGGGCGCCGCGCTGGAGACCCTCGGCATCATCGCCTACCGCCAGCCGGTCTCGCGGGCGCAGATCGCCGCGGTCCGCGGGGTGAACGTGGACGGCGTGGTGCGCACGCTGCAACGGCGCGGCCTCATCGCTGAGGTGGCCCGCGACCCCGGCCCGGGCAACGCGGTGCTCCTCGGCACCACCGGTCTGTTCCTGGAGAGCCTGGGTTTGGACTCCCTCGCCGACCTGCCGCCGCTGGGGGAATTCGTGCCCGAAGCCGAGGTGGCCGAGACATTCGACGCCTCGTTGCGCAGCGGCCAGCGGCCCCGGCGCGGCCCGTCTGCCAAGGACGCAACGCCGCTGCCGGAGCAGGAGGCGCTGGAGTTGGGGGACCCCGAGCGCCGGGGACCGCAGCAGTCGAGCCCCGAACGTCCCGCGTGAGCGACCCCGGGCCACCGGGGAGCGGCGAACGGCTGCAGAAGGTCCTAGCGGCGGCGGGTGTTGCCAGTCGCCGCCGCGTCGAGGAGATGGTGCAGCAGGGGCGAATCCGCGTCAACGGCCAGCCGGCGCGCCTCGGGCAGCGAGTGCGGCCCGACGCCGACGTGGTGGAGGTGGACGGGGCAGTGGTCGGTCTGCGCAGCGATCTGGTCCACTATCTGCTGAACAAGCCCGCCGGGGTCGTGAGCACCGCCTCAGATCCCCAGGGGCGCCCGACGGTGCTGGACCGCCTCCCCGCGGCGCCGCGGGTCTATCCGGTGGGTCGCCTCGACCGCGACAGCGAAGGGCTGCTGCTGCTCACCAACGACGGCGACCTAGCGCGGCGGGTCATGCACCCCTCGACGCGCTGTGAGAAGGAGTACCTCGTCGCCGTGGAGGGGCGTCTCAGCGCCGGCGCCCTGCGCGCCCTGCGCACCGGGGTGGAGCTCGCCGACGGGCTCGCCGCGGCGGTGCGGGCCAGCAGCCCGCAGCGAGGCGTGCTGCGCATCGTGCTGACCGAGGGACGCAACCGCCAGGTGCGCCGCATGTGCGCCGCGGTGGGTCTCACGGTGACCCGCTTGGTCCGCACCCGCATCGGCCCGCTGCGCGACAACCGGCTGGCGCCCGGTGGGTGGCGGGAACTCACCCGAGCCGAGCTGCGGGTCTTGGAGGCATACCTCGCCGCAGAGCCGTCAGCGGCCCGAAACCGCCGCGGCCACGCTGCGGAGTAGACGGGTTCCGGCCCGACCCGCCGTTGGGCGGCGGGAAGTTCAGTAGGATTCACCGCCGTGCCTCGCCTTCTGCGAGCTCTGCGAGGAGCGGTCGCCATCACCGAGGACACCCCCGCAGAGGTGGCCACCCAGGTCGAGGCGCTGCTACGCGAGGCCTTCGCCCGCAACGGCATCGCCATCGAGGACATCGTCAGCATCCTGTTCACCGCCACCGACGACATCCAGTCGGCTTTCCCGGCCCAGGCTGCACGGGAGCGGCTCGCTTTGGGTGATGTGCCGCTGCTGTGCGCTCGGGAATTGAACGTCCAGGGCGCGCTGCCGGGCGTGATCCGGATGCTGGCTCACTTTTACACCGAACGGGAGCGCCACGAGGTGCGCCACGTCTATCTGGGCTTGGCCAGCACGCTGCGCCCCGACCTGGACGTCTGAGCGCCGATGGGGTTGGGAGCGGCCGTCGCCGAGGGCGGCAGCGTTCAGATTCACGGGCTCGGCCTCATCGGAGGCTCCATCGGGCTGGGGCTCCGCGCCGCGGGCTGGTGGGTGACCGGCACCGACATCGACGAGCTGCGGGCGCGCCAGGCGCTGCGTCTCGGCGCCGTCAACGAGATCGGACGGAACGCCCACGCGGATGTGACCTTCGTGGCGACCCCCGCCGCGGCTATCCCGGAGCTGGCTCGGGAAGCCCTCGAGTCCGGCGACGGCGTGGTGACCGACGTGGGCAGCGTGAAGGCGCCGATCTGCGAGTCGGTGCAGCACCCTCGCTTCGTCGGCGGGCACCCCATGGCTGGCAGCGAGCAGGCCGGCATCGCCGGGGCCCGCCCGGACATGTTCGGCGGCGCCGTGTGGGTGCTGACGCCGGGGCCCGCCACGCTGGACGAGACCTACGCGGCGGTGCGGGCGGCGGTGGCCGAACTCGGTGCCGAGGCGGTCACGATGCCGCCGGACCGCCACGACGCGCTGGTTTCGGTGGTCTCCCACGTGCCGCACCTCACCGCGGCGGTGCTGATGCGCCTCGCCGACGAGCGGACTGCCGAGCGGACCGTGCTGCAGCGCCTAGCCGCCGGGGGTTTCCGTGACATGACCCGGGTGGCCGCCGGCAGCTCCGACATTTGGCTGGACATCTGCGCCGCCAACCGGCTCGCCATCTGCGCCTCGCTGGAGCGCCTCATCGAGGCGCTGGAGGAGATGCGCGACGTGGTGCAGCGCGGCGACCGCGAGACCCTGCGCGCCCTGCTGGAGCGGGCGCGGGTGGCCCGTCTCAACTTGCCCTCGGGGATCCCCTCCGACGTCGACCTGGCCGTGCTGCGCGTGCCCGTGAAGGACCGGCCCGGCGAGGTGGCCCGCATCGCCACTCTCGCCACCGAGGTCGACGTCAACATCTACGACCTGGAGATCGCCCACTCCGCCGAGGGCGACCGCGGGGTGCTCATCATGGTGGTGGCGGCCGATCTGGCCGAACGGTTGCGGGCGGCTCTGGCAGCCGACGGGTACCAGTCCACGATGCGACTCCTGGGCATCTGAGTCGTGCCCCCGGCGCGCCTCAGCCACGGCGGCGACGTTCTGGCGGTCTCGGGCGGCGGGCCGCTGCGGGGCGAGCTGCGGGTGCCGGGGGACAAGTCCATCTCGCACCGGGCTCTGCTGCTGGCGGCCCTGGCCGACGGGGTCTCGTCCATCTCGGGGCTGTCCGACGGCGCCGACGTGGCGGGCACCGCCGCGGCCACAGCGGCCTTGGGGGCTTCGGTGGAGTCCGCCGGGGGGGTCGTGGTGGTGCGCGGCGGGGAGCTGCGGGTACCGCCGGGACCGATCAACGTGGGCAACTCGGGCACGACGATCCGCTTGCTGGCGGGGATCGCCGCGGGCTGTCGGTTCACGACCGTCCTGGGCGGTGACGCCTCGGTCAACCGCCGGCCCATGGATCGCGTGGCCGAACCGCTGCGCCTCATGGGCGCCGATGTGGACGGCAGCGACGGCGGGCGCCGGGCGCCGTTGCGCATCACGGGCGGGGCGCTGCGCGGCATCACCTACCAGCCGCCGGTGGCGAGCGCCCAAGTGAAGGGCGCCGTGCTGTTGGCGGGCTTGTTCGCCGCCGGCGAGACCGTGGTGCGCGAGCCGGTTGCGACCCGTGCCCACACCGAGGAAATGCTGGCGGCCTTCGGCGCCGACGTGTGTCTCGGCGCGGGCGAAGTGGCCGTGCGGGCCTCTCGCCCGAACCCTTTCGAGTTCGCCGTGCCGGGGGACCCTTCGGCGGCGGCGTTCTGGATGGTTGGCGCGGCGCTGGTGTCCGGCAGCGCGGTCACCGTGCGCGACGTGTACTCCGGGCAGGGCCGCGACGGCTATCTGCGGGTGCTGCGGCGCATGGGCGCCGACCTCTCGGTGGCGCCCGCTGGCGAAGGGCGCGTGCATCTGACGTGCCGGTCCTCGCCGCTGCGGGGGACGACGATCACGGCCGCTGAGGTGCCCGAGTTGATCGACGAGATCCCCGTCCTGGCGGTGGCGGCGGCCGCCGCGGACGGCCCGACCCGCTTCGAGGGCGCCGGCGAGCTCCGCCACAAGGAGAGCGACCGGATGCACAGCGTGCTCGCCGGCCTCGAGGCGTGCGGCGCCTCCGCCGAGGTGGACGGTGACACGCTCGTCGTGCGCGGGCGCTCGCAGCTGCGGGGCGGGCGCATCGACGCCGCCGGCGACCACCGGATCGCTATGGCGTTCTGCATCGCCGGCCTCGTCGCCGGCACCGAGACGGTCATCTCGGGCTGGCGTTCGGTGGCCACGAGCTATCCGGGCTTCGTCTCGGACCTCGCAAGGTGCCGAGGGGCGTGAGCCGTCCGGTGCAGGTGGCGATCGACGGTCCCGGCGGCGCCGGCAAGACTTCGGTGGCGCGTGCTGTGGCGGACGCCCTGGGGGTGGAGTGCCTCGACACCGGCGCCATGTACCGAGCGGTGGCGGCGGCGGTCCTGCGGCGCGGCGTCGACCCTGCCGACGCAGAGTCGGTGGCGGCGGTGGCCCGCGAGGTGGTCGCGGACATCGAGGTGGGTGCCGAGGCAGTGCGCCTCGACGGTATAGACGTGAGCGAGGAGATCCGCGGCGCGGCGGTCACCGAGGCGGTCAGCGCCGTGGCCGCCAACCCGGCGGTGCGAGAGGTGATGGTGGCGTGCCAGCAGGTCTGGGCCGCGGCCCGAGACGGCTGCGTGATGGAGGGCCGCGACATCACCACCGTGGTGCTGCCGGGCGCCGACGTGCGGGTCTACCTCAGCGCCGACCCGGCGGTGCGGGCGCGGCGGCGCTCCGGGGAGTCCGGGGCAGACGAGGCGGCGGTGCGCGCCGCCCTGTCGGTGCGGGACCGCCTCGACAGCACACGCCGCCACGCCCCTTTGCCGGCGCCCGATGACCTGCCGGCGGGCGTGCGGGAGATCGACACCACCCATCGCAGCGTGGCCGAAGCGGTCGGGGAGATCATGGAGATGATCGAGGCGTTGCCGGGAGGTGCCCGTGGGACCTGAGTCCGAGAAGCCGTTCAAGCCGGTCCCGTCTGAGGACCCGCGCCACGGCGGTGTGGCCTTCGGGGCACCGCCGAGCCGCCGGGGCGTGGCGCTCTACCACCTCCTCCGGTACGCCCTCTGGGTGGTTACGGTGCCTTACTTGCGGCTGCGCAGGCGCAACCATCGACGCATGCCCGACGGCCCGGTGATCCTGGCGCCGGCCGGCCATCGGTCGAACCTCGACACGCCCCTCGTCGGGACCATCGTGCCTCGGCGGCTGAACTACATGGCCAAGAGTTCGCTGTTCAAGAGCCCGTTCTGGACTCGATTCTTGACAGCGGTGGGCGGTTTCCCCACCGAGCGTGACCGCGTGGACCGCCGTGCGCTGCGCTGCGCTCGGGAGGTGCTGCGACGCGGCGAGCCGCTGGTGGTGTTCCCTGAGGGTGAGCGCAAGTCGGGTCCGCGCGTGCAGCCGCTGTTCGAAGGCCCTGTCTGGCTGTCGGTGCTGAGCGGGGCGCCGATCCTTCCGCTGGGCATCGGCGGCTCCGAGCGGGCCATGCCCAAGGGGGCGCTGCTGCCGCGCTTCCGCCGGGTGCGTTTCGTGTTCGGCGAGCTGATCCCGCCGCCTGCACCCCTGGAGGGCTGGCGAACCGTCAGCGCCGCGCAGCGAGCCGAGGCAACCGCCGAGCTGCGCGAGATCCTCCAGCAGCTCTTCGACGAGGCCCAAGCCTGGGCCCGAAGCCCAAACCCGCCCCGCCAACCCACCGAAGCCGCCGAGGACTGAGCCCCCCCGCAGCGTCAGGTGAGGACGGAGCTTGCTTCGACTAGTCGGTCGGCGCCGATTCCGTCGGGTGGTTGGGCGCCGAGGCTGGCGGCGGCGAATCCGGTGATGACCCCCAGCAGCTCACGCAGTTGGCGGGGCGGCGGGAAGTACTCGTCCTCGGTGGTGACGCTGATCTCCTCGATGCCGCAGCGGGGCGTCAGCCGCTCGAGCACCTCGGTCACCAACTCCTCCGGCGCCGAAGCGCCGGCGGTCAGCCCAACCGTGCCGCTCAGGTCACCGGGCAGCTCGGCGGCGCCGTTGACGCGCAGCACACGCGGGCAGCCCATGTCGTTGGCGAGGCGCTCCAACGCCAGGGTGTTGGAGGAGTTCGCCGAGCCGACTATGACGAACACGTCGCACCGCTCAGCAATGGCGGCGAGGGCGGCCTGGCGGTTGGTCGTGGCGAAGCAAAGGTCGCTGCGTCCGGGGGTCCACATGTCGGGGAAGCGATCTCGTGCGGCGTCGGCCACCTCGGCCCAGTCGCGGTGGCTGAGGGTGGTCTGGGCGAGCAGGGCGACCGGCTCGGCGAAGTCCGGCAGGGCGGCCACGTCCTCGGTGGACTCCACCCGGTGGATCGCCTGCGGCGCCACCGCCATGGTCCCGACCGCCTCCTCGTGGCCCTCATGGCCGACGTACACGATGCGGTAGCCCTTGCCGGCGCGCACCCGCACCTCGTGGTGCACCTTGGTCACGAGGGGGCACACAGAATCCACCACGTAGCCGCCGCGCTCATACGCGGCGGCCTGCACCTCCGGCGCCGAGCCGTGGGCGCTCAGCATCAGCGGGGCGCCCGGCGGCACGTCCGCCACGTCGTCCACGAAGATCACCCCGAGAGCCTCGAACTGCTCGACGACGAGCTTGTTGTGGACGATCTCGTGGTAGCAGTAGACGGGCGGCTCGAAGGCGCTGACCATGACAGCCAGAGCCTTGATGGCCATCTCCACGCCTGCGCAGAAGCCCCGCGGCGAGGCCAGCAGGACCTTCTCCACAGCCATCGTTGCCAGGTTACCCGCGGCAGTAGGATTCTGCGATGCCCCGCCCGCGCGTCGTCGCCGTTGACCCGTCGGGTCCGGCCGCCCTCGCGGGTCTCGCCGTGGGCGACGAGCTGGTCGCGGTCAACGGCACCGCGCCGCGCGACGTGCTGGAGTACCGCAGCCTCGTCGATGAACCTCTAGTCGAAGTTGAGGTGGACCGCGGCGGCCTGCAGTTCAGCGTGGAGATCGACAAGGAGGCCGGGGCGCCGCTGGGGCTGGAGGTCCACTCGGCGCTGTTCGATCAGGTGCGCACCTGCGACAACCACTGCGAGTTCTGCTTCATCTACCAGCTCCCCGCCGGCATGCGCTCCAGCCTGTACCTGAAGGACGACGACTACCGGCTGTCGTTCCTGTATGGCAATTTCACAACCCTCACCCGCTTCACCGAAGCCGACTTCGAGCGGGTGCTGACCGAGGGGCTGTCGCCGCTGTTCGTGAGCATCCACGCCACCGACGCCGACCTGCGGGCCGAGATGCTACGGAACCGCCGGGGCGCCACGAGCCTGCGCTGGCTGCGGCTGCTGCTGGCCGAAGGCGTGGCTGTGTACGGGCAGGTGGTGGTGTGCCCCGGCGTGAACGACGGCCCCTGGCTCCAGGACACTCTGTGCGGGGTGCTGGAGTCCTACGCCGACCTGCGCGGGCTGTGCGTGGTGCCCCTCGG
>VXNF01000070.1 GCA_009840735.1 Acidimicrobiia bacterium
CACGACGACCACGAGGACCACGAGGACCACGAGGACCACGACGAGCACGACGACCACGACGACCACGAGGACCACGACGACCACGACGACCACGAGGACGAAGACGGGCACCATGACCACGACCACGGCTCGGAGGACCCGCACGTTTGGCTCGATCCGGTGCGGGTGGCACAGGCGGCCGAAGGCCTTGCCGCGGTGCTCGTGGACCAGCACGGACTGGACGCGGAAAGGGTCTCGACCTGCGTGGACGCCTACCTGGCCGAACTCGCCCAACTCCACGAGGACATCACCGACACCCTGGCCACGGTGCCCGCGGCGAACCGCAAGCTCGTGACCAACCACGACGCGTTCGGCTATTTCGCCGACCGCTACAACTTCGAGGTCATCGGCACCGTCATCCCGTCGCTCTCGACGTTGGCGGAGCCCAGTCCGGCGAGCCTGGAGGCACTGGCGGAACTCATCGAGGAGACCGGGATATCAGCCATCTTCTCGGAGTACCTCAGCCACAGCAGGGACGTCGCGGCCGCTCTGGCCGACCGGCTCGACGGCGTCAGCGTGGTCAGCCTCTACTCCGGCGCCCTCGGCGAGGAGGGGTCAGGGGCCGACACCTACCTCACCATGATGCGTGCGAACGCCCGGACCATCGCCGAGGCACTGAGCGGCTGAGACCCCCGAGCAGCAGGAACCGCGGCCGGCCACACCAACGGCCGGCCGCGCAGACCTGTTCGGAGTGACACAGGTTGCGAACGGCCCGCACTCTCCGACCTGAGACAACGCCCCCGTGGAGTTCCTGACCGAACCTTGGGCCTGGTGGATCGAGCCGTTCGCTTCCAATCCGTTCATGCGGCGCGCCCTCTACGCGGGCCTGCTGGCGGTGCTTTCCTGCTCGATAATCGGCACTTGGGTTGTCCTGCGCGGGCTCAGCTTCCTGGGCGACGCCCTGGCCCACGGCGTGCTCCCCGGCATCGCCATCGCCACCATCCTCGGCGGGAACGTGACGATGGGCGCCCTGCTGGCGGCTCTGGTCGTCGTCGGCGGGATCGGCGGCCTGCGCCGCTACTCGCCGCTGCCCACCGACACCGCCATCGGCCTGCTGTTCGTCGGCATGCTGGCGTTGGCCGTGGTGATAATGTCCGGCCAGTCCGGCAGCTACGGAGGCGATCTGACCGCGCTGCTGTTCGGTTCCATCACGGGCGTGGACGACGCCGACATCCAGCGCCAGATCATCACCACAGCCATCTCCGCGGGTGGCTCGCTGCTGCTCTACCGGGCCTTCCTGGTGCTCACTTTCAACGAGACCCAGGCCCAAATGCTCGGCCTCCGGCCGCGGCTCGCCCACTTCCTGCTCCTGGCGCTGCTGGCGGTGGCCATCGTCTCCTCTTTCGAGGTGGTCGGCACGCTGCTGGTGTTCGCCCTGCTGATCGGGCCGCCCGCCACCGCGGCGCTGCTGCTGCGCCGCGTCCCGCTGATCATGGCAGCGGCCGTCTTGCTGGGGTCGATCACCACGACGGTCGGCATCCTCGTCAGCTACCACCACGACACCGCCGCGGGCGGCACGATGGCACTCAGTTCGGTGGCGCTGTTCCTGGCCGTGCTGGTGCTGAAGGTGCTCGGTCGGGCGGCTGTCGAGCGCCTGCGTCCCGCACAGACTCGAACAGGTAGCGCCCCGACGAGCGCGGCGACACCATGAGGTAGGAGCGCTCGCCGGCCACGTCGTTGCGCACCAGGGAGCAGGCCACCCTGGCGACCGAGGCGCCGCAGACCGCCCCGTCGGGGAACATCGCCTCGGCAGTGTCGATGCTGCACACCGCCGCCAGCACCTCCGGCGCGGCTGGGCCGCTGAGGCGGAACAGCGCCAGGCCGTGGGTGAGGTCCACTGTCACGACGCCGGTGACACCCGGCAGCGAGCCCGTCCGCTCCCCCAGCAGGAGCCATTCGTCGGGACGGACGCCGCAGACCAGCGCGCCGGCCCCGTTCGTGGCGGCGGCACCGAAGCCGACCCCCAAGTGCCGCTGAACCGCTCCGGCGGCCTCGAAGCTCTCATAGGCCAGCAGCTTCGGGGTGGCCGACTCGTCGCTGAGCCGCCAGCCAGCGCCGCTCGCCTCGCCGCCGGTCAGCGGGCCCGCGAGCTCGGGTCCCTCAGCCACGGAGGCGCCCGCCTTCCGGATCAAAATGGGCGTGGTCGGCCATCACGGTGGCGCGGTGGCGGCGGCCGCTGACGTCGACGACGGTCAGTTGGGTGCCCGCGCCGGGGTGGTCGGCCTCCACCTGCGCCAGGCAGATCGAGCGCTCCAGCGTGGGCGAATAGCGCGAGGAGGTGATGCGCCCGATGATCCGCTCGGTGCCGCCGGGCCCCGCGGCCACGATCTGACAGGCCTCCGGCGGCACGTAGGCGGGGTCGGTCGGCTGTACGGCGACGAGCCGCTGTAGCGCCTCGGGCGCCCCGCCGGGCTCGCCATCGAGCGCCCAGCGCAGCTCGGGCAGGCCGCAGAAGTCCTCCTTGTCCAGCTTGATGAGCCACTCCAGGCCGGCGGTGGGTGCCTTGGTGAGCGCGTCGGTGTCCTGGCCGACGATGAAGTGCCCCTTCTCGAGGCGCATGACGCGTTGCGCCTCCAGGCCGAACGGGGCCACACCCAGATCGCCGCCGGCAGCCAGCAGCGCCGACCAGACGTGGGGCCCGTGACCGGCGGGGACGTGCAGCTCGTAGGACAGCTCGCCGGTGAAGCCGATGCGCCACATGACACAGCTCGCCACGCCGGCCACTGTGCCTCTGCGAACCTGCATGTACTTGAAGGCTTCGGGGCTCAGGTCCACATCGTCTGTGAGCCTCTCCAGCAACGTCCGTGACCGCGGCCCGGCCACGTTGATGCTGGTGAAGGCGTCGGTCACGGGCGTGACGCGCACCCGCCAGTCGGGGTGCTCGGTCTGCAGCCAGTTCTGGATCCAGACCTCCACGGCACCGGCGCCCGAGCTAGTGGTGCTCATCAGATAGTGATCCTCGCCGAGCCGCCCGGTGACGCCGTCGTCGAGGATCACGCCGTCCTCGGCGCACATCACGCCGTAGCGCACCGATCCCACCGCCAGCCGCCGCCACTTGTTGAGGTAGAGCAGGCTCAGCAGGTCGGTGGCGTCGGGGCCTTGGATGTCCAGCTTGCCGAGCGGGCTCACGTCGATAATGCCGACGTTGGCCCGCACGTTGCGCACCTCGGCCTGCGGTTCGCCGTAGTGCTCGGGGCGGATCCACTGGCCTGCGCTGATGGGTGCCATCCCGGCGGCAACATGGAGGTCGTGCAGCGAGGAGACGCGCACCGGCTCGAAAGGCCGCCCCGCCAGCGCCCCCAGCGTCACCGGCGCGAAAGGGGGCCGCCAGGTCGTCGTGCCCACCTCGGAGATGGTCGACCCGGTCGCCTCGGCGAGGACGGCAACCGTGTTGACGGTTTCAAGCTTGCCCTGCGCCGAGCCCATGGTGGCCGTGGTCCAGCGCTTGACGAGTTCCACCGAGTCGAAGCCTTCGGCGGCGGCGTTGCGCAGGTCGCGGGAGCTCACGTCCTCGGAGAAGTCCACCATGCCGTCGGTGCTCGAACAGAACAGCGCGGGGTGCCGGTGGCGCCCCAGCGGCGTCCGCTCGTCCGGCACCAGCGGCGGCTCGGGGCCGTTCACGGGGGCCGCCCAGGCCGTGGCAACCCGCAGCCGGTGCGCCAGCGTCGCGGCGCGCGCCGCGGCCAGTCGGCCCGTGGCCTCGCCGTGGCTCACGTGCGCCTCCAGGGTGCCGTCGCCGCTGATTCCCCCGGTGCTTAGCACCGCCCCGGCCTCGCTGACGCCAGGCTCGGCGGGGAAGAATCGAGCCGCCGTCGGGTCGTAGCAGGGACGCACCCCGGCCATGTTCAGCAGCGAGGTGGGCGCCGTCCAGCCAGCGGCAGTCACCAGCAGGTCAGCCTCGAGGCGGGAGCCGTCGGACAGCACGACCCGCTCCAGGGCGTTGCGCCGGCCCTCGGCGGCCGTCACGGTGCGCCCCGTCCGGGCGTCCACGTGCTCCACGGCCACGCCCGCCGCCTCCAGGTCGGCGGCGGCGGCGTCGCCGGCAGCGTTGGCGCTGAAGACCACCGCCCGGCTGCCGGGACGCACCGCCCAGAGGTTCGCCAGCCGGCGAGCACCCTGGGACAGCATCACCCCGGGGCGGTCGTTGCCCGCGAACACATACGGGCGCTCGATGAGGCCGGCGGCCACGACCAGCACCTTCGCCCGCGCCTTGATGAGCCGCTCGGGGCCGCCGCCCGCCGCCCGCTCCACGATGGCCAGCCAGTTGTCCTCCCAGCGGCCTGCGACGGTGGCGTCGGTGAGAATCTCCACCCCGGCGGCTCGGGCGGCCTCAGCCAGTTCCGACGCCGCGGCGCGCCCGGATGCCCCGTCCCAGCGGAGGTGGCCGCCGACCGCGTGCTCATGTTCGACGAGCATCACCGCGGCGCCGGCCTGCCCCGCCGCTGCCGCCGCCGCCAGCCCCGCCGGGCCGCCACCCGCCACGACCACGTCGGGATGGGCGTAACGCTTGTCGTGGCGGCGCGGCGCGCTCTCGGGATCGATCACGCCCCCCGGAGCGAAACGCGCCAGCACTTTCTCGTAGGTGGGCCACAGCCAGCGGGGCCGCATGAAGGTCTTGTAGTAGAAGCCAGCGCTGAGGGCGCGCCCGCCGAGGGCCGTCAGCGTTTTGGCGTCCCAGCGCAGCGACGGCCAGGCGTTCTGGGCGGAGGCCGCCATGTGCGCCTCCAGCAGCCGGTGGCCGCCGCGTACGTTGGGCTCGTCGCCCACCTGCACCAGCGTGTTCGGGTCCCAGTAGTCGGCCGTGAGGATCCCGCGCGGTCGGTGGTACTTCATGCTGCGCGAAAACACCCGGCAGCCGCTCGCTGCCAGCGCCGAGACGATCGTGTCGCCGGCGAAGCCGCTGAGGGCCCGCCCGTTCCAGGTGAAGCTCAGCGGGCGCCGTCGGTCGATCACCTCACCGGGACGCGCCGGGAGCCGTTGGGGGCTCACCGCGCCTCCCCGGGCTCCCCGGCCGAGGCGCCGAGCGGCGGGTGCCGGAAGCGGTTGGCGCCGCGGTGGCGCTCGGTCACGAAGAAGCGCCCGCAGCCGAGGCGGCAATGCCAGGTCTCGCGGCACCAGCCGGCGGGGTTGTGCTCCTCGTAGAGATAGGCGCGCCACTCAGCCGGCGTGGTGGTCGCCGGGTCCGGGCGCGGCTCGGTCTCGCCTACCAGCGTCAAGTCGGCGCTGTTGCGGGGACCGCAGTGCGGGCACGGCACCAGCAGCATCAGTGCCCCACCGCCGCGGCACCCTTCTCGCCCACGAGCCGGCCCGCGGCGAACCGGTCGAGCGTGAAGGGCGCGATCAGCTCCGGAACCTCGCCCGTGGCGATGCAGGCGGCCAGCTGCTCGCCCGCCACCGGGGCGGCCTTGAAGCCGTAGGTCCCCCAGCCCACGTCGCAGTGGAAGCCGTCGACCGGCGTCGGGCCGATGATGGGCGAGTAGTCCGGGGTCATGTCGCACAGCCCCGACCATTGCCGCAGCAGCCGCATCCGCCCCAGGCCGGGCATGAGCTGCAGGACGTGGCCGGCCAGGTCCTCGGCGAAGCTCAGCGAGCCGGCGGTGTCGTAGGTGGCGAGAGGATCCACGGCGGCACCGAAGACCAGCTCGCCGCGGTCGGTCTGGCTGACGTAGACGTGCAGCGAGCCCGACACCACCACCGCGGGCAAGAACAGCTTGACCGGCTCGGTCACCGCCGCCTGCAGCGGGTGGGTGGAGATCGGCAGCCGCAGCCCGACCATGGCGGCGATGAGCGACGCCCAGCCCGCCGTGCAGTTCACCACCACCGGCGTCGAGACGTCGCCCCGGCTGGTGCGTACGCCCGTGACGCGCCCGCCGGGACCCTTGCCGTCGGGGCCGTCTCCGCCCGAGGTGGCGACGTCGAGGACCTCGGTGCTCTGGTGGGTCTCGACGCCCAGCGCGGCGGCCGCCCGGGCGTATCCCCACACGACGGCGTCGTGGCGGATGATGCCCCCCGGCGGGTGGTGCAGGGCGCCCAGGATGGGGTAGCGGGGCGCTTCGCTGACGTCCAGCGCCGGCACCAGTCGCTTGATCTCCCCCGGGCCGATCACCTCGGAGTCCACGCCCACCTGCTTGTTCACCTCGGCCCGCCAGCGCATGGTGCGCAGCGCCCCGTCGCTGTGCGCCAAGGTCAGGTGACCGCGTCGGGAGAACATCACGTTCAGGTTCAAGTCGAGGGCCAGCCGCTCGTAGAGCCGCAACGAGCGGTCGTAGAACGCCACGCCCTCAGGGGTGAGGTAGTTGGACCGCACGATCGCCGTGTTGCGTCCCGAGCCGCCGCCGCCCAGATACCCCTTGTCGAGGACGGCCACGTTCGTGATGCCCCAGTTCGAGGCGAGGTAGTAGGCGGTGGCGAGGCCGTGGACGCCCCCGCCCACCACGACCGCGTCGTAGCTGCTCGCTAACTCGCCGCCGCGCAGGATCGGCGGCCAGGGACGCTTGCCTCGGCGCAGCAGCGCCAGCGCCGAGTAGCGGGCCGGGTAGCGGGCGCGGCGGCGCGCGGCCTGCGCAACGCCGGAACCGCTAGGCGCCATGGGATGCTTTGGCGCGGACCACCGGTTCAGCGGGCCGCGCTCGGGTAGACCTTCAAGGACAGGAACCGCACCGGGAGCTTGACGAGCGCGGTGGGGCCGTGGGCGACCTCGCCCTGGAACTGCATCGTGTCGCCGGGCGCCAGCAGGTAGCGGTTGGCGCCGTAGCCGTACTCCATGGATCCCTCCAGCATGTAGAGCAGCTCGGTGCCCGGGTGCTGGTACAGCGGGAACACCTCATCGGTGCTCGAGAGCGTGATCAGCAGCGGCTCGATCTGCCGGTCCGGGCCGCGCAGCGCTCCCAGGCTCCGGTAGCTGCGCCCCTTGCCGCTTCCGGAATGGATGATCTCGGTCCCCTCCCCGGCGCGCACCACGATGGCGTCGTGCTCCTCGTCCAGCCCGCGGAACAGGGCAGTGATGGGGACGTTGCCGGCGCGGGCGAGCCCGCTGAGGGTGGCGATGCTGGGCGCGGTGCGGCCGTGCTCGATCTTGGAGAGCATCCCGATCGAGACCCCGGCAGCCTCAGCGAACTGCGCCATCGTGCGGCCCAGGTCGCGGCGGATGGCGCGCACCCGCTCGCCGACTACCTCGCAGACCTGTTCGACGCTGCCCGCCGAGGGCGCCTCGGCCGGCCTCTCCGGCTCGGACTCGTGGACTAGCTGCAGGTTGCCACCGCCTCAGAACAGGTCGAGGTAGGTGTCCACCTCGGACTGCGTCACCTGCTCGTGCCAGCTGCGGAACTCCTGGCGCTTCACCTCGGCGAAGTAGTCCACGTAGTCGCCGCCGGGCACCGCGCCGAGGGCGGCCCGCAGCACGTCGTCCGCCTCGAGGTTCTCCACGGCGTGCAGCAGCGTCGGCGGCATCGCCTCGATGCCCCGCGCCGCGATCTCCGCCACGCTCAGGGTGTACAGGTTGTCGCCGTTGGGCTCGCCCGGATCGGCGCCGGCGTCGATGCCCGCCAGACCGCACCCCAACAGCGCGCTGAAGGCCAGGTACGGGTTGGCTGCGCCGTCCACGGCTCGCACCTCGATACGGCCCGGCTCGGGGACCCGGATCATCTGCGTGCGGTTGTTGCCGCCGTAGGACACGTAGGCGGGCGCCCAGGTGGCCCCCGAGTCCGGCGGGCCGACACCCATGCGCTTGTAGGAGTTCACCGTCGGGCAGAGCACGGCCACGAGCGCGGTGGCGTGGGCCAGCAGGCCGGCCACGAACCCGTAGGCGAGAGGGCTGAGCCCCAAGCCCCGCGGGTCTTCGTGGCCCTCGAAGAGCGGCTCGTCGCCGTCGGCCGACCAGAGGCTGGCATGGACATGCAGGCCGTTGCCGGTCTTGTCGCCGAACGGCTTGGGCATGAAGGTGGCGTGCAGGCCGCGCCGGGCGGCCAGGGTGTGCATCATGAGGCGCAGCACGATGAGGCGGTCGGCGGTGGTGAGGGCGTCGGCGTAGCCGAAGTTCTGCTCGAACTGCCCGTTGGCGTCCTCGTGGTCGTTGGCGTAGTTGCCCCAACCGAGGGCGTCCATGTGCCTCGACACCTCGGTGAGATGGTCCAGCATCCGGGTGAGGCCGCGGGCGTCGTAGCAGGGCAGGTCGCTGAGATCGCGCTCGTCGGCGACCCGGATGGTGCCGTCCTCGTTGCGGGCCACCAGCGAGTACTCGGCCTCCACGCCGACCTTGAGCACCAGGTTGCGCTCGGCGGCCGCGGCCAGGGCGCGCCGCAGGATGACCCGCGGGGCGTACGGCCAGCGCACCCCCTCCACGGTGGGGTCGCACTGCATGACCGCCACGTCGGGCTGCCAGGGCAGCCGCATGTAGGAGTCAGGGTCGGGAATGGCCAGGATGTCCGGGTCGGCGGGCGTCTGCCCGATGGGCCCGGCGGCGAACCCGGCGAACCCGGCGCCCTCGGTCATCAGGCCGTCCAGGTTGCTGACCGGCACCAGCTTGGCGCACGGCTTGCCGTGCATCTCGGTGAACATGGCGTAGATGAACTCGACGCCGTCGGCGGCGGCCCGTGCCCGGATCTCTTCGATCCTGTCGCTACTCATGCCATACCTCTTCCTTCCGTGGAGCCTATACTGGCAAGCGGTACTTGGAGGAAACTTTTTTCACTATAGTAGTCTAGGCATGCCGGGTCTGCGGTAGCCGGGGACCCGGTTGCCCGGACCACCCGAGTACCTGCAGGTAGCGAAGATGTGCGGAATCGTCGGTCTGTTCCTGAAGACCCCCCGCCACGAACACGAACTGGGGCTGCTGGCGGCGCGCATGCTGGAGCAGATGCGCGACCGGGGGATGGACAGCGCCGGCTTCGCCGTCTACTCCGACGACAGCGACGAGCGGGTCAAGGTCACGGTGCTGGCCGAGGGTTTCGAGCCGGACTGGGACACGACCGGCCAGAGGTTGGCCGCCGCTCTGGACGCCGAGGTAGCGCTCGACCGGATCGGCGACCACGCCACGTTCGCCACGCGGGGCGACGGGCGGGCGGCGCGCCAGTGGCTCATCGACAACCTGCCGGGGGCGACCGTGCTGAGCTACGGGCACGCCATCGAGCTGTTCAAGGCTGTGGGAGATCCTCGCGGGGTGGCTGAGCGCTACGGGTTGGCGCAGCGCAGCGGCACCCACGCCATCGCGCACACCCGGATGGCTACTGAGTCGGCGGTGACCACCAACGGCTCGCACCCCTTCTCCACCGGCGCCGACACCTGCTTGGTCCACAACGGCTCGCTGTCGAACTACAACCGGCTGCGCGAGGTGCTGGAGAATAAGGGCGAGACGTTCCAGACCGAGAACGACTCCGAGGTGGCGGCGGGCTACCTGTCGTGGCGGCTGCGGGAGGGCGACAGCATCGACGAGGCGCTCGAGCGCAGCATCGGCGACCTCGACGGCTTCTACACCTTCGCCGTGGGGGTGCGCGAGGGGTTCGCCGTGCTGCGCGACCCCATCGCCTGCAAGCCGGGGGTCATCGCCGAGACCGACGACTGGGTAGCCATGTCCTCGGAATTCCGCGGCATCGCCGGGCTGCCGGGCGCGGCCGACGCTGACATCTGGGAGCCGGCGCCCGCGGTGGTCTACACCTGGCGGCGGGGGACACCGTGACCCGCCTCGACCCTGCGGGCGGCGCCGCCGTGCTCGACTTGGCCCGCGACGACCTCCGGTCGATCAACCGCACGCTGCAGGTGGCCGACGGCGGCGACTTCGCGATCCGCGACCCGCAGGGGGCGCACGCTCTGGCGGCCGGCCTGGCTGCGCCCCTGGCGGTCACCGTGCAGGGCCACGTCGGCTACTACTGCGCCGGCATGAACAAGCAGGCGCAGGTGACCGTGGTCGGCAACGCCGGGGCCGGCCTAGCTGAGAACATCATGTCGGGGACGGTTCGCATCACCGGCAACGCCAGCCAGTCCGCAGGAGCCACCGGCCACGGCGGGCTCGTGGTGATCGAGGGCAACGCCGCAGCCCGATGCGGCATCTCCCTGAAGGGCGCCACCATCGTGGTGGGCGGCAACGTGGGCCACATGAGCGCCTTCATGGCCCAGGCAGGCAACTTGATCGTGCTTGGCGACGCAGGCGCCGACTTGGGCGACTCCATCTACGAGGCGCGCCTGTTCGTGCGCGGCTCGGTGGGCCGCCTCGGCGCCGACTGCGTCGCCAAGGAGATGCGCCCCGAGCACCGCGCGTTCCTAGCCGAGACCCTGGCGACCGCCGGCTTCGACGCCGACCCCGGCGACTTCACCCGCTACGGATCGGCCCGCCGCCTCTACAACTTCAAAGTCGACGACGTAGACGCCCTCTCTGCTCCCCCGCGAGCACAGGAGCGCCCGCCGCCGGGGACGCCACCAGACTTTCCGTGGAACCTGCGCGAGTCCTACACGTTCGACCGCAACGCCATTGCCGAGATCCAGCGGGCCGCCAACACCGGCGTGTACCGGATCCGCGGCTGGGGCGCCAAGCGAGAGCTCCCCACCTTCGACGACCTGGTGTTCCTGGGGGCCTCGATGTCGCGTTACCCCCTGGAGGGCTACCGGGAGGCCTGCGCCACCGATGTGGTCCTAGGGGCGCGTTTCGCCGCCGAGCCGATCCAGTTGGCGATCCCGGTGACGATCGCCGGCATGAGTTTCGGGTCGCTGTCGGCCAATGCCAAGGAGGCTCTGGGGCGCGGGGCGAGCGCCGCCGGCACCTCCACGACCACCGGCGACGGCGGCATGACCGACGAGGAGCGCACCCACTCCGAGACGCTCGTCTACCAGTACTTGCCGTCGCGCTACGGCATGAACCCCGACGACCTGCGGCGCGGCGACGCCATCGAGGTGGTCGTGGGACAGGGCGCCAAGCCCGGCGGCGGGGGGATGCTGCTGGGCCAGAAGATCAGCGCCCGGGTGGCCGACATGCGCACCCTTCCCGAGGGGATCGACCAGCGCTCGGCCTGCCGGCACCCGGACTGGACCGGCCCCGACGACCTGGCCATCAAGATCCTGGAGCTGCGCGAGATCACCGGCTGGCGCAAGCCGGTCTACGTGAAGGTGGGCGCCGCCCGCCCCTACTACGACACCGCCCTGGCGGTGAAAGCAGGCGCTGACGTGGTCGTGCTGGACGGCATGCAGGGCGGCACCGCCGCCACCCAGGACGTGTTCATCGAGCATGTGGGCATCCCCACGCTGGCGGCCATTCCCGAAGCGGTGCGGGCGCTGCAGGAGATGCAAGTACACCGCAGCGGCGTCCAGCTCATCGCCGCCGGGGGCATCCGCTCGGGCGCGGACGTGGCCAAGGCGATCGCCCTAGGCGCCGACGCGGTGTCCATCGGCACCGCCGCCCTCATCGCCATCGGCGACAACGACCCCTCCCTCGACGCCGAGTATCGCCGCCGCGGCTCGGCGGCCGGCTTCTGGGAGGACTTCCACACCGGCGCCGACCCGGCGGGCATCACCACCCAGGATCCCGAACTCGCCGCCCGGCTCGACCCGGTGCTGGCGGGCCGGCGCTTGGCCAACTACCTGCAGGTGCTCACCCTGGAAGCCCAGACCCTGGCTCGGGCCTGTGGCAAGTCGCACGTCTTGAACCTCGAAGCTGAGGATCTGGCGGCTCTCACCGTGGAGGCCGCTGCCATGGCGGGCGTCCCCCTAGCCGGGACCGACTGGATCCCCGGCCAGCGCCACGACTGACGCCCGGCGACGCTCTCAGGGCTCAGCTGCCGGCAGAGGCGCGGGCGCTGAGCAGGAACTTGCGGATCTTGCCGACTGAGGTGCGGGGCAGCTCGTCCAGCAGGGTTAGCCGGCGGGGCACGGCAGCCTTGCCGAGACGGGCCTCGCACCAGGCCAGCAGCTCGGCAGGGCTGGGCGGCCGGGCCGGGTCTCGAGCCACGACGAAACCCACCGGCACCTCGTCGCGGATCGGGTCGGGGCGACCCACCACGGCGGCTTCCAGCACACCCGGATGGGCGGCCAGGACCGCCTCCACGGCCACCGCCGACACGTTCTCGCCGGCGACCTTCAGGACCTCGCCGCGGCGCCCGTCGAAGTAGTAATGATCGGCGGCGTCGCGCCGGGCGCGGTCGCCGGTCAGCAGCCAACCGCCGCGGAAGGACGCCTCGGTGGTCGCCGGGTCGTCCAGATAGCCGGCGAACAGGGTGACGCCGCGCTCGCCGCCCACCACAAGCTCGCCCACCTCGCCGTCGGGAACCGAGCGGCCAGCGGCGTCCTGGATGTCCACCAGGCAGCCCGGCGTCTGCTGGCCCATCGAGGACGGCACCGGGTCGGCGGCGGGATTGGTCAGCGGCGCCGGCAGGGTCTCGGTCATGCCCCAGAGCTGACGGGGCCGGCAGCCGAACAGCTCGGCGAGCTGCCCGTACTGCTCGTCGCTCACGTTCTGGGCGTACCAGCAGTGGCTGAGGCGGAGCTTGGGGCCGGCGGCGCCGCGAGCGAGGATCATGCGCAACGGCGCGGCGAAGAGACTGGCCGCGGTGGCTTCCCCGGCGGCGGCCTCAGCGCAGAATCCGCTGGCGGAGAACCGCGGCGCCAGCACCACCGCGGCGCCGCACCAGACGGCTGCAGCGAAGGAGTAGTACTGGGCGTTGCCGTGGAACAGCGGCAGCACCACCAACAGCCGCGAGTCGGCGTCGAAGCCGGCCCGCTCGGCCATGACCTTGCCGCAGAAGGCGTAGTTGGCCTGCGTTACCGCCACCCCCTTGGGTCGGCCGGTGGTGCCGGAGGTGAACATGACCGCAGCCGTGTCGCGCACCCCGCTGTCGGCGCGGCGCGGCGCGGCGGCGCTGCGCCCCACTTCGCCGGTCAGGCCGTCAAGGTCGGGGGCGTGCTCGTCGACCGCGATGGCGTCGGTGGCCAGCGCCGGTTCTGACTCGGTGGCCTTCGCTAGCGCTAGGCGGTACTCCTCGGCCCGGTCGGCGGCGCAGAGCCCGACCGCCGGGTTCGTCCGGGAGATGTGCCCCGCCAACTCCGGCGCCCGCCCGAACGGGTCCGACGGCACCATCACGGCGCCGAGGCGCGCCGCCGCCAGCCAGACCGCCACGAACGCCGGGCCGTTGGCCAACGCCATGTGGACGGCCCGCCCGGGCCGCACCCCCGCTGCGCGCAGGCGGGCGGCGACCGCGTCGACGCCCCGGTCGAAGTCTCCGTAGCTCCATTCGGCGAAGGTCCCGCCGGGCGGCGCGTAGCGCAGGAACAGGGCGCCCGGATCCCGCTCGACGCTCCGATCCCACACCGCAGCGAACGTGACCGGTTCGAGCCACCGAGCCGGAGCAGCGATCCCCGGAGGGGGCCGGTCGCTCACCAGGAGGGGCTGTCCCCGTTGCCCCGCTCGGGGGGTGGGCCGTAGCCGCCGCCGCCGGGGAGGTCGAGGCGGACCACATCACCGGGGGCGAGGCTCAAACGGGCCTGGGACGTGACGGGCTCATCGTTCACGCAGAAGCGGCCCCCGGCACCCGCCTCGCCGCCGTCGAGGCCTTGGGGCGGGGCGGTCAGCCGGCTGGTGACCGCGTTGAGCTGCCACTCGCGGTCGGTGTCGACGGTGAACTCGATGGTCTGGCCGTCGCCGCCGCGCTGGCGGCCCGCGCCGCCGGATCCGGCCCGCAACTCTTTGCGCAGGAAGCGGATCGGCGCCGATGCCTCCACGACCTCCACGGGCACCGCCGCCACGCCCGTCGGGTACGAGCAGGCCGACAAACCGGGTTTGGCGGCCCGCCCCCCCACGCCGCCTGCGTAGGTGAACATGGCGGTGATGAACGGGCTGCCGTCGGGATGGGACCCGCTGACCTGCATGGTCCACACCGCGCCGGCGCCCTCCGCCATGGCCTGGGCGGGCTTCAGGGGGGCCAGCGCCTTCAGCAGGGCGTTCGGCAGGAACATGCCCACGACGTGACGGGCCGTGCAGGGCTGCGGCGACACGGCGTTCACGATGGAGCCCTCGGGCGCCACGAGGCGGATCGGCGCCAGGCTGCCGTGGTTGTTCGGAATCTCCGGGCTCAACATCGACCTGACGGTAAAGGTGGTGTAGGCGTGGGTGTAGTTGCGCACGACGTTGATGCCCCAGCGGCTCGCCGCAGACGAGCCCTCGTAGGAGACCAGGATCTCGCCCGCCTTGGGATCTACGGTCACCGCGCAGCGGATCGTCACCATCGATCCGTCGGCTAGGTCCAGCAGAGCCTCCGCTTCGTGGGTTTCCGCCGGCAGGGCGCGGATGGTCTGGCGGGTGGCCTGCTCGGAGCGTTCGATGATCTCGCTGGCCAGGTCGTCGATGTCCGCCAGCCCCCAAGCGTCGCAGAGGCTCTGCAGCCGCTCGGCACCGACGGCGGCGGAGGCCATCTGGGCGTGCAAGTCGCCGGCTACGTGGTCTGGGGTGCGCACGTTGGCGAGGATGAAGTTCCACACATCAGCGTTGCGCTCGCCGGCTGTCATCAGCTTGCAGATGGGGATCCAGAGCCCCTCCTCGAACACGTCCCGCCCGCCGGCGCCGATGCCGTAGCCGCCCACGTCGGAGTGGTGGATCGTGGAGCAGAACAAGGCGATGAGGCGATCGCTCCGGAACACCGGCGTCAGCACCGTCACGTCGAGCAACTGGCCGCAGGTCTTGTAGGGGTCGTTGGTGATCAGCACGTCGCCCGGCGAGAGAGTCTCGACTGGATGCTCGGCCAGCACCGCCTTGACGCCCATCGCCAGGGAGTTGATGTGCCCCGGCGTGCCGGTGACGGCCTGGGCGACCATGCGCCCCTTCGGGTCGAACAGGCCGTTGGCCAGATCGCCCGCCTCGCGCACGATGGGGCTGAAAGCCGAGCGCTGCAAGGCGGTCGCCTGCTCGTTGACCACCGAGATGATGCTCTGCCAGAGCACCTGCAGGTCGACACCGTCGAAGCGCCGCGTCGGCGCGCTCATGCCGGCGCCTTCCGCTCGGCCAGCAGGCTGCCGTCGGCGTGTACCTCCACGGACCAGCCGGGGCGGATCACCACCGTCGTCTCCGCCTCCGAGACGATGACCGGGCCGTCGAGGCGCGTTCCCGCCGGCAGCCCAGCGCGCTCGTAGATCGCCGCCTCGTCGGGTTCCCGGTCGCGACCGAAGCGAACCGTGCGCCGCTGGATCGGCACAGCCGCGCCGGCAGCGGGCGCCGCGAGGTCAGGCGCCACTCCGGTCACCGGTGCCCAGGCCGAGAGACGCCAGGTCACCACCTCGGCCGGAACGTCGTCGATCGTCAGCCCGTAGACCCGCTCGTACTCGGCCTCGAAGGCGGCCAGCGTCTCGGCGCCGCCGGTGGGCCATTCGGGTCCCTCGCCCAACCAGACCGTGATCTCGTTTCCCTGGCCGCGGTAGCGGACGTCGATGCCGTAACGAAAGCGCACCTCGGTGGCGGGGACGCCAGCGCCGGCCAGAACGCGCCGGCCCTCGCTGCGCATGGACTCCAGCAGCGCGGCGGTGTCGTCGCTGCGCAGGTCGGTCAGGGGCCGCAGCAGGCTGCGAGCGAGGTCGATGCGCACCGGGGTCACCAGGGTGCCGAAGGCCGACAGCACGCTGGCATGCGGCGGGAACACCACCCGCGGCGCCTCGACGAGCTCCGCCACCCGGCAGGCATGCACCGGCCCGGCGCCGCCGAAGGCCAGCAGCGTCACGCCCCGCAGGTCGACCCCTCGCTCGACGGCGTGCATGCGGGCCGAGGCGGCCATGTTCTGGTCCACGACCTCCACGATCCCCGAGGCGAGGCTCTCGACGGTCAAGTCGAGGCGATCGGCCAGCGGCTCGACCGCCCGCCGGGCCGCGTCCGGCGCCAGCGGCATCTCGCCGCCCAGGAAGGACTCGGCGCGCAGGTAGCCCACTAGCAAGTCGGCGTCGGTCACCGCGGGCGCCGTGCCGCCGCGCCCGTAGGAGGCCGGCCCCGGATCCGCGCCCGCCGAGACAGGGCCGACACGTAGCAGCCCCAGCTCGTCGACGCCGGCGAGGCTCCCGCCGCCGGCGCCGATCTCCACCAAGTCGACCGACGGAACCAGCACCGGGTAGCCGGACCCCTTCTTGAAGCGATACACGCGGGCGATCTCGAAAGCGGACGTGAGGGCGGGCTCGAAGTCCTCGATGAGGCACGCCTTCGCCGTGGTGCCGCCCATGTCGAAGCACAGCAGGCGATCCTCGCCGAGGCGCCGCGAGTACCAGGCGCCGGCCAGCGCTCCCGCCGCGGGGCCCGACTCCACGAGGCGGATCGGCACGCGGGCGGCCTCGCCGGCGGCCACCACGCCGCCGTTTGAGAGCATCATCAGCACCGAGCCGCCGAACCCCTCGACGGCCAGCCAGCGTTCCAGGTCGTCCAGGTAGCTACCCAGCACGGGCATGGCGGCGGCGTTGCAAGCCGTCGTCATCATGCGGGGATACTCCCGGATCTGCGGCGCCACCTCCGCCGAGAGGCAGACGGGCACACCGAGGCTGTCCGCTAGGCGCTCCCCCGCGGCCCGCTCGTTGGCGGCGTTCATGTAGGAGTTCACGAAGCAGACGCCCACCGCCTCGGCCCCAGCGGCGGTCAGCTCGGCGGCGATGCGGTCCAGCTCCGCGGCGCCGGGGGCCGCCAGCACCTCGCCGCGGGCACCCACCCGCTCGTCGGCTTCGAAGATCCGCTCCCGCGGGATCGGCGGGTCGGGGAACTCGATCTGCAGGTCGTACATGTCGTAGCGGTGCTCGTCGCGGATCGCCAGCGTGTCGGCGAAGCCGCGCGTCACGACGAGCGCCGCCCGCCCCGCCCGGCGCTGCACCAAGGCGTTGGTGACCAGCGTGGTGGCGTGGACGATGGGCGCGGTGACCTGCGCCGGCGCCACCCCGGCACGGTCGGTCACGCTGGCGATGGCGGCGCGCACGCCCTCGAGCGGGTCGGCGGGGGTGGTCAGTTCCTTGCCGACGACGACGCGGCCGCTGTCGGCGTCGAGCATGACGGCGTCGGTGAACGTGCCGCCGATGTCGACGGCGAGGCGCCAGTCAGCCATCGGTGGAAGGTTCGGTGACGGCCCAGGTCGCGGCGGCGTCGGCTTCGAGGAGATCCTGCCGCGGCGGGGCGAAGACGTCGAGGATCCAGCACTCGTCGTGCTCCTCGTCGCCCACGAAGACGCTGTCGCCGTGCCAAACGCCCCGGTAGGCGAGGTAGGAGTCGCCCGGACCCAGCACCACCCGCTCGTCGGGCTCGGGCGGGCGCGACTCGTCCCCGATGCGGAAGTCCAGCCCGCCGCGCACCACGATGCCGAGCTGCTCGTGGTCGGGATGGTTATGCAGATAGGAGCCCGGTGTGCCGCCGGCGATGCGCCAGAAGCAGAGCTGCAGGCCGTCGCCGGTGATCACCCGGCGGCGGAACCCAGGGCGGGCCGTCTCGACGAACGCCTCGTCATCGAGGAAGAAAACGGTCTGGCGGCTGAGGTCCATGGGGCTGCGGTGTGGCGCGGCGGCGGCGCGGTCAGCCGAGGCCGACGGCGGCGAAGCGGGCGCGCTCGGCCGGCAGGTTCAGCGGCTCGACGATGGCCCGACTCTCGGCGTCGCCCCAGTGCTGCGGCGGCACCAGCCACATGACCTCGAACTCCAGACCGTCGGGGTCGCGGGCGTACAGGCTCTTGTTGCAGCCGTGGTCGCTCGCTCCCACCAAGGCGCCGTTGGCCTGAAGCCGCCGCTGAGCCTCCTCCAGGGCCTCCAGGGTGGGCACCTCCCAGGCGATGTGGTACAGCCCGACGGTGCGCCGCCCGGCCTCAGACGCCCCCGCCTCCGCGCCGACGCTGAAGAAGGCGATGTCGTGATGGTTCTGAGACTCCGGCGCCCGCATGAAGGCGAACGCCCCGCCGGGGCCGTCGATCACCGACTCGAAGCCCAGCACCTCCGCGTAGAACTCGGCGTGGCGCCGGGCGTCGCGCACGTAGAGGACCGCGTGGTTCATGCCGGTGATCCGCATCCTCGCTCCCCTCGTTCGGTACCTGCTCGACGCCTTTTCGGCCCTCGGTCGGCGGCTCAGGATAACGCGCCAGCGAGCGGGGCCTGCCGGGCGAGGCGGCGCGGTGAGCCCCCATCGGGTGGCTCAGGAAGCCTCGGTGCGCTCGTTGAAGCCCAGCAGCACCAACGCAGGCGGTAGCTGCGCCACGACCGACACCGAGGCCTGCCGGAGGTACATGCGCAGCATCCCCACGGCCCCCCCTCCCAGCGCCCACGACACGATGGCCTTAATGGGGTTGGCGTGGGAGCACACGAGAACCGTCTGGTCAGCCGAGGCCGCCAAGATCTCCGCGGCGGCCGCCACCGAGCGTTCGTAGACCGCCGCCAAGGACTCGCCGCCTGCGGGGGCGTAGCGGGTGTCGGCGGACCAAGCCTCGAACAGCTCGCCTGAGGCCACCGGGACGGGGGTCCCCTCCAGGTCGCCGTAGTCCATCTCGGCCAGACGGTCCTCGGTGGCCAGCTCCTCGCCGAACCCGGCCAGGGCAACGGTCTGGCGGGCTCGCAGACGAGGGCTGGCGACCACCTTGTCGATCCGCCAGTGCCGGCGCAGGTAGTCGCCCGCCTCGACGGCCTGACGGCGGCCCAGGTCGTCCAACGGCAGGTCGCTGGCGCCTTGCAGCAGGCCTTGGCGGTTCAGGTCGGTGCGCCCGTGGCGCAGCAGCACCAGATAGGTCTCCGGCCGCCGCCCCGGGGCGTGCGGCAGCCCTCCGGCGGCGGTCCGCTCAGAGGATCTCGGCGACGATCCGCCGGGCATTCTCGGTGTCCTTCTTGAGCTGTGCCGCCAGTTCGTCGATGCCGCTGAAGCGCCGCTCGCTGCGCAGGAAGCGCAGGAACTCGACCTGTACGTCGTGGCCGTATAGGTCGCCGTCGAAGTCCAGCAGGTGCGCCTCGAGGATCGAATGCTCGGCGTGCTCGAAGAAGGTGGGGCGCCGCCCGATGTTGATGGCGCAGCCGTAGCGGGCGTCGTCGCTGTCACAGAAAAGCCCCGCATAGACGCCGTCGGCGGGCCACGCCCTGTCGGTGGCCACGGGAATGTTGGCCGTCGGGAACCCGATGGTGACGCCGCGGCGGTCGCCTTCGATCACGGTGCCCCGAATGGCGTAGGGACGGCCCAGCATCTGGGCCGCGTCCGCCACCCTGCTGCCCGCCAGCGCCCGGCGGATGGCCGTGGAGGAGACCGGCTCGGGGGCGTTCGGGAAGTGGTGCAGATCCACCGTCTCGACCTCGAAGCCCCAGCGCGCCCCTGCGACGCGCAGCGTGCCGGTGGAGCCTTGGCGGTCAGCGCCGAAGTGGAAGTCGGCGCCGGCCACGACCAGTTTCGCCGCCAGCCCCTCCACGAGCACGCGGCTGACGAAGTCCTCGGCGGGCGTGGTGGCCAACCGGTCCTCGAACGGCAACACCACGGCCTGTTGCAGGCCCAGATCGTCAAACAGGGCGAGCTTCTGGCGCAGGTCCGTGAGCAGCAGCGGGGCGTTCTGGGGGCGCAGCGTGAACGCCGGATGGGTGTCGAAGGTGACCACCGTGGGGCACAGGCCCGCCGCCGCGGCGCGCTGCACGACCCGGCTCAGGATCTGCTGGTGCCCCACATGGACGCCGTCGAAGACGCCGACCGCCACGGCCGAGGCGGGCGATCCTGCGGGCGGCGAGTCTGAGACGAGCATGCCGCTGCGAGGCTACCGGTGCGGCGCCGGCCTCAGAGGGCGCCGAGGGCGAGCTGCACGATCCGCCAACCCACATACAGGATCGTCGCCGCCACGACCACCCAGAAGTGCCAGGGGGCGCCCACCTCCCCCTCGGGCGGCGCCGCGTCGTCGCTCGGGTCGGGCAGGAGGTCGGCCTGCTCGACAGCCTCGCCGCAGACCGGGCAGGCACCGTCGGGGTGCAGCGCGGCGGGGGCGAAGTAGCGCTGGCAGGGTCCGCACCAGGGCACGGCCGACGCTCTGTCGGTGCTAGGTGCGGCGGACGGCCAGGATGGCCACGTCGTCGCCGAGGGGGCTGTCGCTGAAGTCTCGGGCCGCCTCCAGCAGATGCCGGCACAGCTCGCCGGGGTCCAGCAGCGGCTCACGGCGCAGCAGCATCGCCACCGCCTCCTCGCCGAACTGGTCGCCGCCGCGCCGCGCTTCGATCAGGCCGTCGGTGTAGAGTACCGCCATGTCGCCCCGCATGAGGGGGATCTCGCGGCTGAAGTAGCCGCTGGCTGCCTCCAGCATCAGCAGCGGGCCGGTGGCGTTGAGCGGCAGCACCTCGCGCTGGTGCCACAGCCAGGCCGTGGGATGCCCGGCAGAGGCGTAGCGCAGCGTCCCCGCGGCGGTGTCGAAGATCAGCACCACCAGAGAGATGAACTCCTCGGTGCGTTCGGCGTTGAACATTTGGCGGTTGAGTTCCTCGACAGCTTGGGCCGGGTCGCGGAACTGCCGCAGGAAGACCCGCATGAGGTACTTGGCCTGGAAGGCGGTGATGGACGACTCGATGCCCTTGCCGGCCACGTCGCCGATCACCGCGGCGAGGCGGCCCGGCGCCACTTCGAACACGTCGAAGAAGTCCCCCGCCATGAGCCCCGAGCCCGCCAGGTAGACCTGCCCGACGGCGAAGCCTTCGAACCCGGCCAAGCCCTCGGGGGCGAGCCGGCCCGCCCAGGCCCGAGGCGCCAGCTCTTCCTGCGCTAGGGCCTCCTGGGCACGGCGCTCGATGTCGAAACGCTCCCGGGCCATGCGGAACTCGCTGCCCGACTTGCGCCCCCACATCATCGTCAGCGCCGCCGGCACGCCCACCACCAGCATGAGCACAGTCCAGAACTCGGTGTCGGTTGTGACGAGGAACAGCGCGATGACCGCCAGCAGCAGGTAGAGCGAGGCAGCGTGCAGGTCGCGCAGGAAACTCGACCGGGCTAGCGCCTCTGCGGCGTGCGCCTCCTCGTCGTCGCCGTCGCCGCCGTCGCCGCCGAGTGCCGCGTCGCTGGTCTCCTCGGCCCGGCGGTTCGCCATGGCGGCGCGGACCTGCTGGTAGAAGCGCCAGCGGTAGCGGGCGATGCGTCCCCAGCTGAAGCTCGCCACGAAGCAGAGCGCCGCGGTGATGCCGAGGATGATCTCCTGCACGCCGCCGAATCTACTCGCCGCGCCTCACCGGGCCGTTGCCCGCCGGGGGCGGCTGCCTCCACGGTGGCGGCGTCCGGCGGGCCCTCCGGGACGGTTGCCCGTAGGGTCGGCGGCGTCAGCGGAAGCGCACATGGAGCTTGACCGGCACGGCGCCGAGGTCGAACGTCTCGGCTAGGCGGCGCTGCAGGAAACGCAGGTACGTCGCCGGCAGGCGCCGGTTCACGAACAGCGTGAAGGTGGGCGGGTCGGTCGCCCCCTGGGTGGCGTACAGCACCCGGGCGCCGCCGGGCGCGGGATGCGCCGCCTGCGCCCGCCGGATCGCCTGGTTGACCTCCCGGGTGGAGATCCGCCGCCGGTACTGCTCGACGGTGCCGGCGAGGTTCTCCAGGATCCGGTGTACGCCCCGCCCCGTGCGGGCGGAGACGCCCAGCGTCGGCGCACCGCTGAGGAAGCCCAGCCGCTCGCGCGCCTGCTCGCGGACGGCGAGACGCTGCGCCCCGTCGGCTTGGTCCCACTTGTTCAGCAGCAGCAGGATCGGACAGCCCGCCCCGTCGATCCGCTCGGCGAGGCGCTGATCCTGATGGGTGACGCCCGCTGTGGCGTCGACCATCAGCAGGACCACATCGGCGCGGTCCACCGACCGCAGGGCGCGGAGCATGGCGTAGTACTCGGTCTCGGTGTCGATGCGGCTGCGGCGGCGCAGCCCTGCGGTGTCGACGAGGCGCAGCGGCCCCAGCGGCGTCTCCACCAGCGTGTCGACCGAGTCCCGGGTGGTGCCCGGCAGGTCGTGGGTGACCGAGCGCTCCTCGCCGACGAGGCGGTTGAACAGCGTCGACTTGCCGACGTTGGGCCGCCCCACGATCGCCACCGACACGGTGCCG
>VXNF01000042.1 GCA_009840735.1 Acidimicrobiia bacterium
CAGCCCGGCCCCAGCGCAGCCGCTCTCGGCAGCATCACCGACAACGACAGTCGTCGGCAGTCTTGTGCCGGGTGAAGGGCCGGGGGTCGGCGTTCCCGTGGTCGATCCAATCGACCGCGTCGACCAGCGCGCCGTGCTGTTCAGCGCTCGACGTGGAGGGAGGAACTTAGCTTGCCGAGGACTAGGTCGCGGTTGAGGTCGGGCACATGGTCGCGGGGGACCGGCGACAGGGCCTCGACGAAGGTGCAGCCGGTGTCTGAGTACAACTCGTGCGGTACGCCGCGATTGATGACGGCGACGTCCCCTGCGGTCATGCGTCGCTGCTCGTCGCCGATGGTGAGGGTCATCTCGCCGGAGGTCAGGACGACGATCTGCTCGGTGGCCTCATGGTGGTGGCGGGCCACTGTCGTGCCGGGCTCGTAGGACACCCGGCATAGCAGCACCTGCTCGCCGCCGATGGCGTGCAGGTGTACGCCCGGCAAGAACTCCAGGGGCTCCACGCCGTTCCAGGTGCGAAACGGCGAGGAGGCGTCGTCGCTGCTCATCGGGTCGCCGCTCATCGGTTCGGGACTCCAGCGGGCGCCGCGATCAAGGCCCCGCCGTCCAGGTCTTGCCGCTTCCCACCGCGTTGATCGACAGCTCCTCGTCGAAGATCACGTGCTTGCCTTCGCGGCGGGGCCCGCTCCCTGCAGCGCGGGCGTCAAGTGCCCGCAGCACCCGCTCCGGGGTGATCGGCAGCTCAGTCACCCAGACACCGACAGCGTCGTGGACGGCGGTGGCGATGGCCGCCGGCTGGGCATTGTTGGACATCTCGCCGATCCCTTTGGCGCCGTAGGGCCCGTCCGCGGACGGGTTCTCGATGATGATGTTGTGCAGCTCCGGCAGGTCTGCGCTCGACGGGTTGTAGTAGCTGCCGAAGTCGTCGCCGCGGTGCTCAGCGGAGGGGTAGTACGGGTAGCTGTCCTCCAGCACCCCGAGGCCGAGGCCCATGATGGCGCCGCCCTCGATCTGACCCTCGACCAGCGCCGGGTTGATTGCCTTGCCCACGTCGTAGGCCTGGGTGAGCTTGGTGACGCGCACCTCGCCGGTCTCGTCGTTCACTTCCACCTCGGCCGCGCAGGCGGCGTAGGAGATGGCGGCGTGGGGCACGCCGTCCACCTCGCCGGTGGTCGGGTCGGAGATGGCGGCGTAGGGGTTCAGCTGGGCGCCGGTGCCGGTGATCAGCTCGCCGTGTCCCCAGGTGGCCGCGGCCGCCACGTCGCCCACGCTCAGCTTCTTGGTGGGCGCGCCCTTGGCCAGCACGTCGCCGTCGGCGATCTCGAGGTCCTCGGGGCTGATCTCCATCTCCAAGCCGGCGACTTCCAGGATCCGCTCCCGCACACGCTGGGCGGCCTTCAGCACGGCCTTGCCGGCCACGAACGTGGCGCGTGAGGCGAACGTGCCGGTGCAGACCGGCGAGGAGTCGGTGTTGGAGTTGTCGAAGGTGACCCAGTCGTAGGGCACGCCGATGGTGTCGGCCACGATCTGGGTCTGGATGGTCTTGGCGCCGTTGCCGATGTCCGACGTGCCGCTGAACACGTCGATCCGGCCGTCGGGCTTGACCTTGATCCAGGCCTGCGACGGGTCGCCGTTCTGGTTCATCCCGGTGGGGTATTCGATGGACGCGATGCCGCGTCCGATGTGGATGGCCATCAGTGTCCCTCCGAGTCGCTGAGTTGGCTGACGAGGTGCTCGGGCAGCCATTCGCCCGCGCGCCTGTCGCGGCTGGCGTCGCGATAGGGCGCCGGCAGGTCGGCGTCGGTGGCGCCGGCGATGGCGTGCAGCACGTCCACCGTCGACGGATCCGTGTAGGTGATGCCGTTCGGCGAGGTGTCGCCGATGCGGTTGGCGTTCTTGAGGCGCAACTCGAGCGGGTCGACGCCCAACTCTTCGGCGATGCGGCTCATGTGGGTCTCGACCGCGAAGGACACCGAGGTCACCCCGTAGCCCCGCATGGCCGAGGTGGGGACCCGGTTGGTGAAGCACACGTAGCCGTCGAAGTGAAGGTTGGGGATGGTGTAGGCGCCGGTGTGGTGGAAGCTGTGCTTGGTGACGCCGTAAGGCGAGAAGCGGGCGTAGGCCCCGGCGTCGTGCAGCGTCAGCATCTTGCGGCCGAGGATCCAGCCGTCAGCGCTGACCGCGTCGATGATCTCCATGTGCCACGGCGCCCGCGTGCTGGAGCACAGGAACTCCTCTTCGCGGGTCCAGCGCCACTTCACGGGGCGACCGGACTTCTGGGCCAGCAGGGTGCAGAGCGTCTCGGTGGCGGTGTCCACCTTGCCGCCGAACCCGCCGCCAACGGTGCCGCCCACGAACTTGAACTTGTTGAGAGGCAGCTGGAGGTGCGCCGCCACGACCCCCATCGAGAAGTAGAGCGCCTGGGTGCAGGAGTAGATCGTGAAGCGCCCGTCTGGCTCGGGCACCGACAGGCCCACTTGGGTCTCCAAGGGCATCTGTTCGATGGCGGCTGGACGGTAGACGCCGGAGATGATCTTGTAGGCCTGCTCGAAGGCTCTCTCGATGTCGCCTTTGCGAATCTGCCGGACGTTCATCTCGCCTTCGAAGTGGGGGTAGACGGCGCCCCAGTGGTGGATCCGCGGGGCGTCGGCGTCGAAGGATTTGCGCATGTCGAACAGCGCCGGGCGTTCCTCGAACTCGACGTCGACGGCCTCGACGCCGGCCTGCGCCGCGTCGGCGTCCTCGGCGGCCACCACGGCGATCGGCTGGCCCTTGTAGCGGACGTCCTCGGCGCCCAGCAGGGGCTCATCCGCGGGGATGCCCAGAGCCGAGAGGTGCCCGTAGGTCAGCAGCGGCACGTCCTCGTGGGTCACCACTGCTGCGACGCCGGGCATTCGCTCGGCCCGGGACGTGTCGAGGTGCTTGATGCCGGCGTGGTGGTGCGGTGACCGCAGCGCCTTGGTGTGAAGCATCCCGTTGACCCGCACGTCGTCCACGTAGACGGTGCGGCCCGTGGCGTGACCGACCCCGTCGTAGCGGGGCAGCCGGGCTCCTACTGCTTTCATGTCGTCTCCCTCGCCTCAACTAGCGGGATCTCTGGTTCGTCGCTCGCCGGCGCCTGCCGGCTCGCCGTATGCGGCCGACGTCAGCCGAGCACCGTGGTGTGTGGGCTCTCGGCGGTGGTCGAGAGGTCGAAGTCGCCGTCTCGGGCCGCCGCCACAGCATCCACGATCTTCAGGTAGCCGGTGCAGCGGCAGACGTGGCCGGCGAGCGCCTCGCTGATTGCGGCTACCTCGGTGCTGCCGCCCCGCTCCAAGTAGGCGGTGGCCGCGAGGATCATGCCGGGGGTGCAGAAGCCGCACTGCGCGGCGCAGTAGTGGACGAAGGCCCGCTGGACCGCCGACATGTCCTCCGGCGTGCCGAGGCCTTCGACGGTGGTGACCGCAGCGCCGCCGATCGAGCCCACCGCCGTCAGGCAGGAGCGACGCGGGGCACCGTCGAGCAGCACCGTGCAGGCGCCGCATCCGCCGTTCTCACAGCCCGCCTTGGGGCTCAGGACATCTAGTTCCTCCCGCAGCACATGCAGCAGGGGAGTCAGCGGCGGGCTCTCCACCGCGCGGTTCGTGCCGTTGACGACGATGTTCACGCGCTCGCCTCCAAGTCGCTCAGTACCTGTCTGACTAAGGCCGGCAACGTTCGCGCCCGGTACCAGCCCGACGCCAGGGGATCGTCGGACGGCGCAACCTCGCCGGCAGCGGCCACACCGGCAGCGTCAGGATCGCCGGCCAGTGCCTCGGCGGCCCGCAGCCTCGACCCGACGGCGCCGGCGCCGACCACGGCGAGTCGGACAGCGCCGCTGCGGCTGCGGGCGCCGGAGACGGCCATGACCGTGTAGTGGTGTGCGTGGGGCCGCCCGAGGCCGGCGAGGGCACCCGCAGCGGGCTCGGCGTAGGACACGTCGAGCAGCAGCCGCCCGGCGCGGCCGGCCAGGAAGTCCTCCAGCGGTTCGCTGCGTTCCCCGCCGGCGCCGGCGCTGCGGGCGGTGGCCCCGAGTGCCAGCAGCGGCCCCTGCAGGTCGCCGAAACCCGCCGGGGCGCACAGGTTCCCGCCGACGGTGGCCTGGGCTCGGATCTCGTTGTCGCCGATCGAGGCGGCGCACGGACCGAGCGGCGTGGCTTCGCCGACGAGGGCCGCTATCGGGGTGGCGGCGCCGATGGATACCGTGCCGTTGTTACGTGAGACGTAATTCAGCCCGGCGTCGCCCAGCATGATCACCCGCTCGGGCCGTGCCCGACCGAAATGCAGGTCGGGCACGAGCAGCGTGCCGCCGGCTAGGACGGCCACGGCGGCGCCGTCTCCGAAGGCCGAGGCCGCTTCGGACGGCGAACCGGGCTGGATCACCTCCGCGGTAGACCCCATCGACGCTCTCCCTTCGCTGGCCTGTGAGGTGGCCGGACTATAGCAAGGGCAGGCTTGGCGTATCGGCGGCTCGGCGCAGCGAGCGCGACGGCAACCGGGCTCGGGCGCGTTGGCCGGGGCGCTGGGATTCCGCTACTTTGTCGATCACTCTCGCCGCAGGGTGGCCGCGCCGCCGGCGCGGCCCGAGACCGACCGAGGCGACAAACCGACAAACCGACGACCACGAGAAGGGGGACGAGGTGGCAAACGTTCAAGCCCACGCAGAGGCCGTGTGGGATCTCGTCGAGAAGGACGCCGAAGTGACGCAGGTCGCCACCGGCTTCACCTTCACCGAAGGCCCCATCTGGCACCCTGCCGAGCATCATCTGCTCTTCAGCGACATGCCCGGCGACGTGCGCCGCAAGTACACCCCCGACGGCACCGTCGTCGAGGTGATGCGGCCGTCGAACAAGTGCAACGGCATGACCTACGACGCCGACTTGAACCTCATCGTCTGCGAGCACGTCACCTCAAGCCTCGTTCGGGAGAACACCGACGGGTCGAGGGAGGTGCTGGCGTCGCACTTCGAGGGCAAGGAACTGAACAGCCCCAACGACGTGGTCGTCGGCGGCGACGGGTCCATCTACTTTTCGGACCCCTGGTTCGGGCGGATGCCCGTCTTCGGCCTCGAACGGGAGCGGGAGTTGGGCTGGCAGGGCGTGTTCCGGGTGCCTCCCGGCGGCGGCATCGAGTTGGTGGTGGAGCAAGGCGCCTACGACCAGCCCAACGGCCTGTGCTTCTCGCCCGACGAGTCGCTCCTGTACATCAACGACACCACGCGCGCACTGATCGACGTCTACGACGTGGCGAGCGACGGCAGCCTCAGCAACCGGCGGCTGTTCTTCGAGGGCATAGGCACCGGCGTCATCGAGGACGGCATCCCCGACGGCATGAAGTGCGACGAGCGGGGCAACATCTGGGTCACCGGACCGGGCGGGGTGTGGATCATCAGCGCCGGCGGCGAGCGGCTCGGCACCGTGCCCGTTCCCGAGAACGTCGGCAACCTCACCTGGGGCGGTGCCGACTGGCACACCCTGTTCATGCCGTCGAGTACCTCGCTGTACACGTTGCGCACGCGGGTGGGCCCCCGCCGCGAGCCGTACATGGGCTGAGCCGACCGCCCAGCGCCGGCGACCGAACGAGACACCGATTGAGAGGGGAAGCCGATGAGCGACCTGTCACTGGATGCGAGCCGCTGCGCGCTGATCATCCAAGACCTCCAGAACGACGTGATCACCGAGGGCGGGGCGTTCGGCGAGTCCGGCTCGCCGGGCCACGCCATCGAACAGGACGTCGTGGCCAACGTGGCCCGCTTGGCCGAGGTCTGCCGCCACCTCGGCGTGCCGGTCATCCACGTCTGGTACATCGTGGAGGCCGGGGCGCCGGGCCTGAAGCTCAATGCCCCGTTGTTCGAGGGCGTCAAGGACACCGGCGGCTTGGAGCGCGGGTCCTGGGGGGCGGCCCCCGTCGACGGGCTGGAGGCGCAGGACGGCGACTTCATCGTCGAGAAGATGCGCATGAGCGCCTGGCAGGGCACCAAGCTGGAGAGCCTGCTCGCCGGATGCGGGCGCGATACGGTCATCGTGACGGGCGCTTGGACCAACATGTCCGTGGAGCACACCGCCCGCACCGGCGCCGACAAGGGCTACTACATGGTCGTGCCCGAAGACGGCTGCTCGACCATGAGCGCCGACTGGCACAACGCCTCCATCAACTACGCTCTCCAAAACGTCTCGACGGTGACCGACGTGGACTCGGTCATCGCGGCCCTGGGGGGATGACCGGGCTGCGGCACCTAGCCGAGAGGGGCCAGCAGATGGGAGTTGGCGGGCAGTGACGACCGTCATGACCGGCGCCGTGAACGTGCTCTTGGGCCGCCGTGGCCGGCACGTTCACTGGCCGCGGGCGGCGACGCGCCTGCTGATCGCCGCGGCTGTCGCCTTCGTCGTCGTCTGGGTCGTGTTCCTGGCCGACAGCACCGCCAACGGCCCAGTCATCGAGGCGCCCGGCAAGTTCCTCCAGACCGTTCTGGACACCATCACCATCAGCGGTCTGTACTTCATCGTGGCGTCGGGGTTCACGCTCATCTTCGGGCTGATGCGAACGGTGCAGATGGCCCACGGCGCCCTGTTCTTGCTGGCAGGGCTGTTCGCTCTCACTTACCAGCGCAAGTTCTTGGACATCACCGGGCCGCCCCCCTATGAGGACGTCGGCTGGGCGGACTGGTGGCTGCCGCTAGTGATCGGGGTGGTGATCGTCAGCGGTCTCGGGCTGTTGATCCAGCAGGTCTTCCTGCGCTGGAACCAAGGCCAGGAACTGCGCCAGGCGCTAATCACGATCGCCATCTCCATCATCATGGTGGACCGAATGTTTCACCACTTCGGCGGCGTTCCCAAGGACATCACCTGGACGCACCAAATTCACGGGTACGTGGAGTTCGCCGGTCTCCGCTACGGCATCCATCGCCTCTTCATCATCGGGATGGCCCTCGGCGTCGGCGGCGGTCTGTGGCTGCTGCTGAAGAAGACCCGGACGGGCATGGTGATCCGCGCCGGTGTGGACGACACCCCCATGGTGCAGGCGCTGGGCATCAACGTCCAGAAGGTGTTCGCCGTGGCCTTCGTGGTGGGTTCAGCCCTCGCCGGACTCGGCGGCGTGATCGGCGGCTCCTTCGCCAACCTGGGTCCCGGCGTGACCGACGGCAACTGGCTGTTGAACTCCCTGGTCGTGGTGATCATCGGCGGCATGGGATCGCTCGGCGGCGCCGCCGCCGGCTCGCTGCTGTACGGGGCGGCCACGAGCTTCTCGCCGTCGTACCTGCCGGAGGCCTACAGCTACTACGCCATCATCGCCACCTTCGTGATCCTGGCGCTGGTGCTGGCTGTTCGGCCCTACGGCCTGTTCGGGAGGCCCGCGTGAGCCTGACCGGGCTCGGTGGATCCGGCGACGGCGCCGCTGAGGCCCCGGCGCAGCGCAGGGGCGGCGGCGCAGCGGCCCTCAGCGGCGACCCCCGGCGCGTGGCGCTGATCATGCTGGCGGTCCTGGCGGTCGTCGGCGTCTTCCAGGCCCTGACCCCCGGTCCGTTCCGCCACTACTTCGTGGACGTCGTGCTGACGCAATCCCTGGTGCTCGGCGTGGCCGCGGCCAGCATCGTCTTCCTCTCCGCCTTCGGCGGGATGATCTCCCTGGCGCAGGTCTTCCTCTACGGAGCATGCGGCTTCGTCATCGGCAACGCCGTCACCACCGGCGAGAGCAAGGGCCTGAATCTGGGCTGGAATCCCTGGCTGGGGGTCCTGTTGGGCGTGGGGATTACGACCGCCTTGGGGTTCCTGCTGGGGATCGTCGCCAGCCGTTCCAGCGGCCTCTACTACCTCATGATCACGCTTGCCTACGGTGTGATCGGCAACTACTTCTTCGGGCAGGTCACGGTGCTGTCGGGCTTCGGCGGCGTCAATCAGGTCCGGACGCCGGGGTTCATCGGCGAGCCGACCGACGCCACCAACCCCGAGCGCATGTTCTACACCGCCCTCGTGGTGTCGGTGGCGGTCTATCTGCTGTTGCGCTACGTGTCGCGCACACCGTTCGGGCTGGCTCTGCAAGGCGTGCGCGACGACCCGGTTCGGATGAACTCACTCGGCTACAACGTGGCGATGCACCGGACGTGGGCCTTCACCCTGGCCGCCTTCGTGGCTTCGTTGGCGGGGGTGCTCTACGTCTGGGAGCGCCGGGCGATAGATCCCGCCACGATCAACCTCGGCGGCATCTTGGACCTGCTCGTCATCGCGGTCATCGGCGGGGTTCTCGTCCTCGAAGGCGCCTGGCTGGGGGCGTTCATCTTCGTGGCGGTGGAGAACTACGTGCGCAACGTGGTTTTCCTGAACAACTGGATCGAAGAGGCGCGCTTTCGGACCATCGTCGGTGCCATGGTCCTCATCCTGGTGCTGGCCTGCCCCGACGGCGTGGTGGGTTTGCGCAAGGTCAGAGGCGCCCTGCCCATGGCGATCGTCGGCGGGGCGATCTGGGGTGCTGTCGGGGGTATCGAGGAGGGCGCGCCCGGGGCCGTCGCGGGCGTCATCGTGGGCGCCGTGTCGGGCATCGGCGCGGCCGGCTTGGTGAGCTGGCTGGCGGGCCACCGCGACTCTGCGGTCGGCGCCTGGGCGAAACTGCTGGCCACCGGCCGCGCCGGCCGGGTCGCCGCCGGAAATTAGTCGGCGGGACACCGCTTCGCAGCGCCGCACGAGAGAATCGAACCTGCCGATGAGGGAGGGCAGACAGACGAAGGCACCAAACCGAGACCAAGCACCCACATAGCCGGAATCCGGCGACAGACCCCGGCCGGATCCGCTGGCCTGGAGAAGAAATCGAGCGTGACATACCGAGCACGCTCGGAGCACCACACCACAGAGCAAAAAACCAAACAAGGAGGACATCGTGCGAACCGTACGGAAGCAATCAACCTGGCTCAGGTTGTCGGTGGCGGCCATGGCATTGGCCCTGCTGGCAGCAGCATGCGCCAGCGACAGTGGCGCCGAGGACGCCGACGCGGCCCTCGCCGCGGCGCAGTCGGCGCGCAGCGAGGCGTCGACGGCCGTGGCCGACGCGGCTGCGGCTGCGGCCGCGGCGGACGCGGCGCTCGCCGCCGCCGAGGAAGCGCAGGCCGCCGCAAACCTGGCGCAGGCCACTGCGACGGGCAACGCCACCGACGTGGCCGCCGCCGAGGCGGCTCTGGCCGACGCCCAGGCCGCCGCCGAGGATGCGCGCGCCCAGGCCGCTGCGGCCGAAAACGAGGCGCAGCAAGCCCGCGACGCGGCCGCCGCCGCTGAGGCGCAGGCCGCTGCGGCTGCCGCCACGCCGACGACGGCGGCGGCCACGCCCACGACGGTCGCCGACGCGGGCGCCGAGGCCATCAGGCTGGCCATCCTGTCGGACTGCGAGGGCGCCTTCGGGGCCTTCCACGACAGAGACGTGGCCGGCGTGGTCACCGCCTTCGCCGAGCACGCAGGCGCCACGGTCAATGACCGCAACGACCCGCAGGCAGGCTTCAGCAACGCCTCCATCAGCGGCGTGCCCATCGAGTTGGTCGGCATCGGCTGCGCGGACGACACCGCCGAGGCGGCCCTGCGCGAGACGCGCCGGCTCATGGAGGACCTCGGCGCCCACATCATGATCGGCCCGCTCTCCGGCGACGAGAGCATCGCCGTGGCCAACTACGCCAAGGACCACCCGAACCAGACGTTCGTGAACGGCACCTCGGGCGCCCAAGACTCCACCATGCGGGTCAAGGCGCCGAACTTCTTCCGGTTCAACAGCGACGGGGCGCAGTGGAACGCCGGTCTCGGCGACATCGCCCACAACACGCTCGGCTGGGAGACCGCCGCGGTCATCGGCGACGACTACAGCTTCGCCTGGACCTCCATGGGTGGCTTCATCGCCGAGTTCTGCGCCGCCGGCGGCGACGTGACCAGCCGGGTCTTCCCGCCGCTGAACACGACGGACTACTCCGGCTTCGTGCAGCAGCTTCCCGACCCCGACGAGGTGGACGGCTACTTCTGGGCTGTCGGCGGCGCGGGGCTCGGACCGGCGCTGAAGGCCTTCGAGGACGCCAAGGGCGAGATCGTGGGCTCCCAGCACATGGGCAACCTGTTCTGGGGCAACCCCGACACGTTCGTGGAGATCGGCCCGAGGATCGCCGGTGCCTACGCGGGCGGCTTCGGCAACGCCCCCGACGTCTCGACGCCGGCCTCCGACGCCTTCCGGGAGACCATAAACCGGCACTTCGACAACATCCCGTTCGGGGGTGCGGACACGCCGGCTGACGCCGCCTACTTCGACGGCTTCTTCCTGAACTACTACAACAACGCCTGGGGCCTCATCGAGGGCCTGCGGGCGATCGGGGCCGACCTCTCCGGCGGCCACGAGCCGTTGTGGGAGGCGTTGAGCAACGTGGTGCTGGACTCGGCGTTCGGCGAGATCCGCCTCGACGCCAACCGTTCAGCCATCCAGGACCAGTGGACGCAGCTGCTCTACCTGGACGACGACGGCAACCTGGCGGCCAGCACGGTGCAGAAGGTGCCGGCGGTGGATCAGACCTTCGGCGGCACCTTCACGGGTGAGCCGCCTCCGAGCAGGGACTTCCCGCCGTGTGAGGCGCGCGACATCGCCTGGATCGGCAACGCCATCCCGGTCGTCGACGGCCAGCTGCAGGAGTAGCGGACACCGCCCGCTGACGAGGTAGAGGGACACCACCGATCGTGACAGCGACGGCGACAGACGCGGCACCGGTTCTGCGCCTGCGCGGCCTCAGCATGTCCTTCGGCGGCGTCCACGCCCTGAGCGGCATCGACATCGATGTCGCTCAGGGCGAACGCCTCGTCATCCTGGGCCCCAACGGGGCCGGCAAGACGACGCTGTTCAACGTCGTGGCCGGCGATCTGCGCCCCACCGCCGGCACCGTCGAACTCGACGGGTTGAACGTGGAGGAGCTGCCAGCCCGGCGGCGGCCGCAACTCGGCATGTCCCGCACCTATCAGCGCTCCCGCCTGTTCGCCGGGCTGACGGTCGAGGAGAACCTCTACCTGGCGGTGCTGGGCAAGGAGGGCCGGCGCTTCCGGCTGCGCATGGGTCGCCGGGACGCCGCCTACCGAGACCGGGCCCGCCGCGCCGCTGCCGCCGTCTGGCTGGAGAGCCGTCTCGGCACGCCGACCTCCGACCTGTCCCACGGCGAGCAGCGTCAGCTGGAACTCGGCATGGCCACGGTCACCGAGCCCCGTGTGCTGATGCTCGACGAGCCCGCCTCGGGACTGTCCCGCGGCGAGCGCGAGCGGCTCACGCAGCTGCTGCTCGCCTTGGAGCGCGACGTGACGCTGCTGCTCATCGACCACGACATGGACGTTGCGCTGCGGGTGGCGGAGCGGGTGGTGGTCATGCACGAAGGCGTCAAGATCACCGAGGGCACCCCCGATGAGATCCGGGCGAACCCCCAGGTGAACGACATCTATCTGGGCCGGGGGTTGAGCCGTGACTGAGCCGCTCCTAGAGATCTCGAACCTGGACGTGGGCTACGGGCAGGCGCAGGTGCTGCACGGGGTTCACTTGGAGATGGCCCAGGAGGCCGTGTCGGTCATCGGCCGCAACGGCATGGGCAAGACGACGCTCTGCAACGCCATCATGGGTCTGCTGCCGGCCATGGGCGGCTCCATCCGCTTCGGCGGCACCGAGTTGGTGGGGCTGGCGCCCTACAAGGTGGCCGCCGCCGGGATCGGCTACGTCCCCCAGGGCAGGCGTCTGTTCACCTCCCTCACGGTGGACGAGCACCTCGCGATGCTGGCGCGCGCCGCCCGAGGCAAGCGCTGGACCCCCACGGAGGTCTACGAACTGTTCCCGCGCCTCGCCGACCGCAAGAAGCTGAGCGCCACCAGCCTCTCCGGCGGCGAGCAGCAGATGTTGGCCATCGGCCGGGCGCTGCTGCTGAACGCCGATCTGATGCTCATGGACGAGCCGTCGGAGGGTCTGGCGCCGACGATCGTCGAGCAGCTCGTGGCGACCTCGCGCCGGCTGGTCAGCGAGGGGATCGCGGTTCTGTTAGTCGAGCAGAACCTGAGCGTGGCGACAGCCGTCTCGGACCGGCAGGTGGTGATGGTCTCGGGGCGTATCGAGACCGAGATCAGCTCCGAGGAGCTGCTCGGGGACGCCGACGCCCAGCGCCGCTATCTCGGTGTGGAATCACTGGAGGACGCTGGGGGCATCGAGGGCACTGGGGGCTGATCGCCCGGAAGGCTCAGCGAGGCCGGCTCAGGCGCTGGTCCCCGCCGGCACGGCGGCCCCGAATCGCGCCACCCGCGTCCGCAACTCCTCCCGGTAGGTCGCCACGCGGCTCATTTTGAGGTCCTCGTAGCCGCGGATCCCCTCGGGTAGGTCGGCTATCTCGACCGCCTCGTCGCGGTTGACGGCGTCCAGGTTTTCCAGCAGCGCCCGGATCGCCTCGCGGTACTCCTGCGGCAGCCGGCGCTCGCAGCGGCGCACCCCGGCGTAGCCGAAGACGTCCAGCGGCGTCCCCCGGAGCCGCTTGGCGCTCCGCAGCGCCACGAGCAGGGGGCGGGCCCAACGGCCCAGCTTCAGCTTGCGCGACACGCCCAGCGCCCGCAGGAACGGCGGGTGCAGGTGCCAGAGCAGGCGGGCGCCGGGGCCGGCGACCTCCTCGGCCCTGCTCACGGCCTCCGGTTCGAGCAGCAGCCGAGCCACCTCGTACTCGTCCTTGTAGGCCATCAACTTGTGCAGGTTGCGGGCCACGGTCTCGGTGAGCTCCCAGCCGTCGAGGTCTTCCTCGGCTTCGGCTGCCTCGGCCACGAAGTGCAGGAAGTCCTCGGCGTAGCGGGCTGACTGATACGCGCTCAGGTCGGCGGAGAGCATCTCGAGGAGCTCAGCCAGTCCGGTGCGCGCCGCGAGGGGATCGACCAGCCGCCGGACTGTTGGTTCCAGGACGTCCTCGCCGGGCGCCTGCGGCGCCCCGGCCGTGTCGTCGGGCGGCGCCGAGGCACCGGCGGCGGCGGCGTTCGCGGCCGCCAACTCCACGCCCTCGGGGTCGATAGCCCATTGGCGGCCCCAGCGGAACGCCTCGCGGTTGCGCTCGGTGGCCACGCCGTTCAGGTCGATGGCCGACTCGAACGACGCGGCGGTGATCGGCAGCGCGCCGCACTGGAAGGCCACACCGATCAGGAACACGTTCGCCGAGGTGGTGTTTCCGAAGAGGCGTCGCGTGACGGCGCCCGCGTCCACCCAGCGGTTCTCGGCTGCCCGCGAGCTGGCGTCCACGACCGACCTCAGGCGCTCGGTGCTGGGATAGGGCTGCTCGGGGCGCACCACCATCTGGCCGGTGCTCGTGGGCGTGACCGAGGCTACGACCAGGGTGCGCTCGGGCGAGGCGCCGGCCAGCGGGTCGGGCGCGGCGGCGGTGAGCAGATCGAACGCCAGGAAGAGGTCCACCATCCCCGCGGTGGCCTTGTTGGACGCGATGGGCGCCGTGGCGCTGATTCGCACGTCGCTCACCACCGGCCCCGCCTTTTGGGAGAGCCCCGTCTGGTCGAGTCCTTGCACGTGCCGCCCGCTCAGCAGCGCCGCCGTGCCCAGCAGGTGCGAGGCGGTCACGACGCCGGTGCCGCCGATCCCCGCCATTCGCACGGTCATGCTCGCGGGTCCGGCCGTCGTCGGCTCGGCGATGTCGTCGGGCGGCTGCGGCCTGACCCGACCGGCAGCCGACCGCGTGGCCGCGGCCCGCTTCCGGGCGATGCGCCGTTGGCGGCCGGCGCGGGCGGGGCGGACCGTGGCGAAGGAGGGACAGTCGCCGTCGATGCAGGAGTAATCGAAGTTGCAGGTGGTCTGGTCGATCTTGGTCTTGCGTCCGTAGGGAGTGTCGACTGGCTGCACCGACAGGCAGTTGCTCACGTCGCCGCAGTCGCCGCAGCCTTCGCAGACCCGCTCGTTGATGAGGACCCGGGTGTCGGGTCTGGGCTGCTGGCCGCGCCGGCGCGCCCGACGCAGCTCGGCGGCGCAGAACTGATCGTGGATCAGCACGGTCACGCCCTCGACGGCCTGCAGGCGCTCCTGAGCCTCCATGAGGCGCTTGCGGTCCCAGACCTCCACGCCGGTCGGCAGCGCGACGCGCTTGTAGCGGCCGAGGTCCTCGGTCGTGATGAGCACCTGGCGCACGCCCTGGGCCAACAGGATCTTGGCCATCTCCGGGACGCCCACGATGCCGGTGGGGTCCTGCCCGCCGGTCATGGCGACCGCGCCGTTGTAGAGCAGCTTGAACGTAATGTTCACCCCGGCTGCGACCGCGAACTGGATGCCGAGTTGCCCGGAGTGGGCGTAGGTGCCGTCGCCCAGGTTCTGGAACGTGTGCTCCCGCTGGGTGAAGGGTGACATGCCCACCCAGGTGGCACCCTCGGCGCCCATCGAGCAGACCGCGCTCCACTCGCCGACTCGTTCGGGATCCATGAGGGAGACCATGCCGTGGCAGCCGATGCCGACGCCGACCAGCGAGCCGTCGGGCACCCGGGTGCTGGAGTTGTGCGGGCAGCCCGAGCAGAAGTAGGGCGTCCGGCGGGCGTTCACGGGCAGCGACTGCCGCTGGCGCGGCGGCGCAGGCGGCGGACCGAGGCGGCCGCGGCTGAGGTGCGCGACGAGCCGGGCATGCAGCGGGCCGGTGAGCGCGTCGGCGTCGAGTCCGGCGTGGCGGGCCAGCAGTGGCTCGCCACGGTCGTCCCGCTTGCCCACCACGACGGGGCGGTCGGCCAGCGGGTACAGGGCGTCCTTCACGAACAGCTCCAGGTGCGGGTCCTTCTCCTCCACCACGATCACCTCCGCCAGCCCGTCGGCGAAGCTCCGCACGAAGGCGTCCTCCAGCGGGTACGGGAGCGAGACCTTCGCCAAGCGGATGCCCGCGCCCGCGATGTCGGCCACGTCGGCGAGGCCCAGCAGGCGCAGCGCCTCCAGCATCTCCGGGAAGCAGTTCCCCGCAGCCACGATCCCCACCCGCGCCGGACCGCCGGGGGTGGTGAGGCGGTTCAGCTCGTTGCGGGATCCGTAGCTTCGGGCCAGCTCCAGGCGGACCTCGACGAGGTCCCGCTCGATGTCGGTGGTGTACGGGGGCATGAGATTGCCGTTCGGCCGGTGGCGGTACGGCTCGGCTGGGCCGTCGTGGCCGGGCAGCAGCGGCAGGCGGTAGGGCGCGGCGGCACCGCCGTGGCCGTTCTCGGCGCCCAAGGCGTCGCCGCTGAGATCCACCGAGGCGGTGCCGTCGGCGACGCCGGCCACGATGCGCAGCGCCGTCACCACCCCGCAGGACCGGGACATGGCGATGGCGTGTCGCCCCAAGTCGAGCGCCTCCTGGGGGTCGCCGGGCACCAGGAAGGGCATGCGCAGCGCTGCCAGGGTGCCCTCGGAGGAGCTGGCCACGGTGGAGGACTTGGCGTAGGGGTCGTCGCCGACCAGCATCACCGCCCCGCCGAGCGGCGATGTCCCGGTCAGGGTGGCGTGGCGCATGGCGTCGCAGGCCCGGTCCAGTCCCGGGGCCTTGCCATACCACACGCCGAGGACCCCGTCGCTGGTGGCGTCGCTGAATCCCGCCACGAGTTGGCTGCCCATGACCGCGGCGGCCGCCAGTTCCTCATTGAGCCCGGGCTGATGGACGAGCTGAAGCCCGGCGGTCTCAGCGAGGCTGGCCACCCGGGCGAACTCCATGTCGAGGGTCGCGAGCGGCGATCCGGGGTAGCCGCAGACGAAGGCGGCGGTGTTGTGTCCGTCGGCCCGGTCGCGTCGCAGCTGCTCGAAGGGCAGCCTGGCCAGGATCTGCACGCCCGAGGCGAAGACCCTGCCCTCGTCGTGCAGGTAACGGTCTTCGAGCCGGTAGGGGCGACGGTTCGTGTCCCCGGCGTCGGGGGACGAGGGCATCATTGCGGATCCTCGATAGGTGCAGGCTACCGCGGGGCTACTGCTCTGTCCCGCGCGGATAGCTGCCTTGGACGGCTTCCCGGGGCAGCTTCGTGGGGCAGCTTCGTGGGGCAGCTTTCTAGGGCAGACGGCGCGGCGGGGGATCACAGCAGCGAGCGGGCCCGTCGGCTCGGTGGCAGGGCGGTAGCATCGCCCCGCGTGAGCATCGATCCCGAGGTCGCCGACGAACTCGTTGCCACCATCGCGGCCTGGGTAGACCGCGAGGTGGTGCCCGCGGCGGGCGAACTCGAAGCGGCCGACGAGTTCCCCGAGGCCATGTTCGCGCGGATGTGCGACTTCGGCCTGTTCGGTGCCACGATCGGCGAGGCCTACGGCGGTCTCGGCCTTGACGCAACCACCTACGCCCGAATCGTCGAGGAGCTGTCGCGGGGCTGGATGTCCTTGGCGGGGATCCTCAACACGCACATGCTGGCGGTGGCGATGATCAGCCGCTTCGGAACTCCCGAGCAGCGGGAGCGGTACCTGCCCCGCATGGTGGACGGCTCGCTGCGGGCCTGCTTCTCGCTGTCAGAACCCGACGCCGGCAGTGACACCCGCAACATCCGCTGCCGGGCGGTCCCCGACGGCGAGGAGTGGCTCGTCAACGGCACCAAGATGTGGGTCACCAACGGCATGCGCGCCGGGCTGGTGATGCTGTTGGCGCGCACTCCCGAGGGCCGAATCACCTGCTTCATCGTGGAGAAGGCCCCGGGCCCCGCCGACGGGGGCCTGACGATCAGCCGCAAGATCGACAAGCTGGGCTACAAGGGAATCGAGACGGTGGAGATGTCCTACGTCGACCACCGCGTTCCCGACGCCAACCTGCTAGGCGGCCCCGAGGGGCTCGGCAACGGCCTGCGGTTCGCGCTGGCGGCGCTGGAGTTGGGCAGAGTGAACATCGCCGCCCGCGCCGTGGGGGTGGCGCAGGCGGCCTACGACGCCGCCATGGCCTACGCACAGGAGCGTCACACCTTCGGCAAGCCGATCTTCGAGCATCAGGCGGTGCGGTTCATGCTGGCGGAGATGGCCACCAAGCTGCACGCCGCCCGACTCATGACCTCCGACGCCGCCCGGCGTTACGACGAGGGGCATCGCATCGACCTCGAGGCCGGGATGGCCAAGCTGTTCGCCTCCGAGGCGGCCCATCAGATCGCCACCGACGCCATGCGCATCCACGGCGGGTACGGCTACACCACCGAGTACCCCGTGGAGCGCTACTACCGCGACGTGCCGCTGATGATCATCGGCGAGGGCACCAACGAGATCCAAAGACTCGTCATCGCCCGCCAGCTCCTCGCCCGTTGGCTGGAGAGGACGTAGCCGGACATCTCGGCCGTGTGCGTCTCGTCGTTGCGGCAGGGCGGCGACGCCTCAGCCTGGGCGCCGGCAGCCTCGCCTCGGAGGCGCTCAGCGGTTCCTAGACTGGTCTCCCCGCCCCCGTAGCTCAGGGGACAGAGCAGGGGACTTCTAATCCCAAGGTCGCAGGTTCGAATCCTGCCGGGGGCGCGGCAAGTCGTCGGGTGCCGCCCCGCCAACGCGTGAGATCGAGCAAGCGGACCTAGCCGGCGGCGTGCAAATAACCGGGGCGCCTGACGGAGAGTGGTCCCGGCGTCTCAGCGCCGCGGAATGCAACGGAGGGCTGCGACGACCGCGACGCGCCCGCCACGCGGCTCAAGTCCGCGAACCACCTCAGGTACGATCATCGACTTGACTCGGGGTGTGCAGCGCGGCGGCTGTCGCACCCGGCGTCAGTGGTTGGGCACACATCGTTGGGAGGAGGCAGCAGATGGCGCGTTCAGATCTGTTGCTCAACCTCGTCGAGGCTGAACGCTCGGGGGACCGGCAGCGGTTCTTGATGGTTGTCGAGTCGGTAATCGCAGAAGAGCGTCGGAAGCAGCATCATCTCGTTGCGGACCGGCTCGAAGAACTCATCTCGACGACTGGATCCTCGGCGACCCCCCGCTACCAGAGCCCGCCGGTGGCCCAGGACGGCCTGCTGCTGGAGGTCGTGCCGCGGCGGCGGCTGGCAGATCTGTCGCTGACGTCCCAAACAGCGACATCAGTGTCCGAGGTCATTGAGGAGCACCGTCGACGTGATGTGCTGAGGGCGCACGGTCTCGAGCCGCGGCATCGGCTGATGCTTGTCGGACCGCCCGGCAACGGCAAGACTAGCTTGGCTGAGGCGATCGCCGCGGAACTGATGGTGCCGATGTTGGTGGCCTCGTATGAAACGCTGATCAGCAGCTACCTCGGTGAGACAGCGAGCCGACTTGCCGCGCTGTTCGAGTTCGTTCGATCGCGAGAATGCGTCTTGTTCTTTGACGAGTTCGACACGATTGCAAAGGAGCGGGCGGACGACCACGACACCGGTGAGCTCAAGCGCGTGGTGTCATCCCTCTTGTTGGGCGTTGATCGGCTCCCGAGCCACGTAGTCGTGGTGACAGCGTCGAACCATCCGGAAGTCTTGGACCGGGCTGCCGGGCGCCGGTTTCAGGTGCACGCCAACCTGCCGGCGCCGTCGCAGGCCGAGATCCAGCGGTTCGTCGAACGACACGAGAAGCTCGTTCACGGCTTCGGCGTCAGCCCTGAAACGATCGCGAAGACCATGGTCGGTGCGAGTTACTCCGAGGTCGAATACCTCCTGCTGGATATTCGTCGCCGCTATGTGCTCGGACTCCCGGATTCCGACCTGAAGCGGACGGCACGAGAACGGCTGGATAGGTGGCGGAAGCAGACCCAGTAGCACCGCCTTGGATCGTGCTCGAGGCGGTGCGGAAGGAGCCGATGCCTCCGCCCCAGCCGACACCTCGCCCGCGTCTTCACACCCCCGACCCCGGCGATCAGGTCACGCGGCGGGATCCTGGCTGGGCGTCAATCCGCAAGGCGTTCGATGCCGAGCGGATGCGGGTCGAGACCGCCGTCGGGTCGGAGGAGCCCGAACTCGTCGTTGTAATCGAGGTGGCGCAGTCGGTCGATGCGTTCCTCGACACGGTTGAGAAAATCGAGGGCCTTGAGTTCCTTTTTGAGGACGCGGACGACCGCCCGCCGGACGACGACTTCCACCAATTTCGGAAACGGCCGGGTGCTGACGAATACCGGCGAACGGCTTCCACGTCGCTCAAGTCCACCGTGTACTTCGTGTTCACCGACGCTGCTGCAGTGCGTGAGCTGTTGTCGATGTGGGAGCGGTTCAAAGCCGATCCATCCGTCCCCCTACCGCGGCCATGGAAGCAGGTCTTCACTCGACAGGTCGAGGACGTGCGAGCCTGGGGTCCCAAAGATCGCTTGATGCGATCGCTCGACGAGGCCGTTCAGGCGGCGGAGTGGGAGGGGATCGAGCAGATCTCCGTCGAGATTGAACTCTGGTATCGGCGGGATCCGGAGGGCCGTGACGAGGCGAGTCGCCGCGTTCGTGACCAGACCGAGGCGTGTGGGGGAACGGTCGTCAACGAGTGCGTGATTGAGGGCATCGACTATCACGCACTGCTCGTTGAACTTCCTATCGGAGAGGTCAAGTCCTTCTTCTCGGAGAACCCGGGCGATCTCGTCGGTGCGAGACAGGTGATGTACCTGCATCGAAGCACGCAGACAACTGTTCGTCGCCTCGATGCCGTCGGCGAGTCGCCCGCGGTCACCTCGGACGGCCCGAAACCGACGGGGTCACCGCGGATCGCGCTGCTCGATGGGTTGCCGATGGCGAACCACGACCTGCTCGCGAATCGTCTCATCATTGACGACCCGGACGAACGCGAGCAGAGCTACCCAGCGCGGCACCGCCGGCATGGGACGGCGATGGCGTCGGTCATCATCCATGGGGATCTATCGGCGGCGCGCGATGTCTTGAGCCGCCCCTTGTACGTTCGCCCGATCCTCGAAGCGCCCGACCGAGACGACGACCCCGAGCGATACCCGACAACCGAGTTGGTGTGCGATGTCGTGCACCGCGCGATTGTGCGAATCTGCGAGGGCGAGGGCGACGCTCCGCCGGTTGCTCCCAGTGTGAGAGTGGTCAACATCTCGATTGGTGATCCGGATCGCCACCTCGCACGTCGTCTGAGCCCCCTGGCTCGGCTACTGGACTATCTCGCTGACCGTTACGACCTGCTGTTTGTCGTCGCCGCGGGCAATCATCCTCAGCCGATCTCCTACGAGCCGAAGACCGGGGATCTCAGGACCGACCTGCGTCGGGTGATTGTTGACGACTTACTTGATCGCCGGCTGCTCTCGCCCGCCGAATCGATCAACTCCCTGACTGTGGGTGCTCTCAATTCGGATCGCAGTGACTCGGTCGTGACGGCAGCAAACCGTGTGGAGCCCGTAGAGACCGGGTCGCCCGCGTTGTACTCCGCGGTTGGGCACGGCTTCGCACGTTCGGTGAAGCCGGAGGTGTTCGCTCCCGGTGGCCGCCAGATCTACGCGGAAGGCTTCGACAACGGTCAACCGGTACGAACGCTGCGGCCGATCGACAACGTGGTCATGGGGCCGGGAGTGCTCGTTGCTCAGCCCGGCTCCGCCGGCTCGACGGTCTCAGCTGAGTACTTGCGAGGCACGAGTCCGGCGACAGCCCATGTCACGAGGTTCGCGTCCGATGTCCTCGACCGGCTGGAGCTTCTGCGGGCAGAACGCGGCGACGATGCTGTGCCCGACGAGTCGCTGACCGTGTTGACGAAGGCGCTTGTCGTCCACGCGGCAAGCTGGGGTGAGCCGATGACCTGGGAGACTGACGCGGGGGTCTCGGGCGCGAAGCGTCGGCGCGGGCTGAGCCGACTACGTGCTGTTCGTGGACTGCCAGGCGGTCGGGGTGATCAAGGCCAAGCCTGTGGGGACGACGCTGACGGGTGTGGAGCAGCAGACGCTGGGCTACCGGCGGTCATATCCCGGTGAGTTGCCGATGTTCGATGTCGGCGGGGTACTGCCGTTCGGCTATGAGTCCACTGGGGTTGAGACCCGGTTCACCTGCGGGTTGGATCCGGTGCCGGCATCCCGGCGGGTGTTCGGCTTCCACCGGCCCGAGACGTTGGCCCGGCGGGTCACCGATCACGTGGAAACCGGCTTCGGCACGTTGCGGGCCGGCCTGCGGTTGTTGCCCGATCTGGATCCCCGGGGGCTGTGGCCCGCCCAGGCGGAGGCGGTCCGCGGCTTGGAGGCGTCGCTGGGGAACAACCGCCCGCGGGCGTTGATCCAGATGGCGACGGGTTCGGGGAAGACGTTCACGGCCGTCAACGCCGTCTACCGGCTGGTGCGCCACGCTGGCGCTCAGCGTGTGCTGTTCCTGGTGGATCGGGCGAATCTGGGCCGCCAGGCCGTGC
>VXNF01000061.1 GCA_009840735.1 Acidimicrobiia bacterium
CCCCGGCCCCGCCCCCTCGCCGGCCATGCCGGACCTGGGGCCTGTCGAGCCCGACGTCGACCGCCCCCGCGAGACCGAGGCCCCGCCGCTTCCCGCCTTCATGCCGTCGCTGACCGGCGCCACGCCGTCGGCGGAGTTGCCGGTGGAGGAAGTGGTGGCGTCATCGCAGCGGGTGCTGGCCGGCACCGCAATCGGCGACGCCATGATGCTGTGGCAGCTCGGCAGGCTGCGCCGCCGCGGTCGACGCCGCGACGCCGCCCCCGACCCGCTGGAGCTGTCGCTGGAGCAGACCGCCCGCATGGACTCGCTGCGGCTCATTGAGGCGGCGATGCGTCACCTGCGGGCCACCACCGTCGCCAAGCTTCTCCCGAAGCCCCGCGTGATCTGCGTCCGCACCGGCGCCTACGGTCTCGAGATCCTGCTGGAGGAGCCCGTCAAGGTGCCCGAGGGATGGCAGTCGGCCTCCGGCGGCTACGTCCTGGAACTGCCGCGTGAGGTCTCCGTCGAAGAGCTCGACGCCGCCGGGCCGGGCCTGTCGCTGTGCCCCGCGCTGGTGCCCGTGGGCGACACGGCCGAAGGGCCGCTCCTGCTGAACCTCGAGGAGATCAGCTGCTTGGCCGTCTCCGGACCCTCCAACCCGACCGCCAGCCTGCTGACCTCGGTGGTCGAAGTGCTGGGCTCCTCGCCGCTGGCCGGTGACATCCGCATCATCACCGTCGGCATCAGCGCGCCGTCTGGCCCCGGCTGGGAACGCATCCACGCCCTGAGTTTCGACTCGCCGCATCTTGAGAACCTGCTGGCGACCGCCGACTCGCCTGCCCACGCCGGCAGCTCCGACGTGCTCGTCATCGGCCCCGGCAACGACCTGCTGTTCCAGCGGGCCGGGCAGATCGCCACGTCCCCCGGGTCGCGCCTCATGCTCGTGGGCGCCACCTCCTCGGTGGCCGCCCGCTGGCCGTGGCGCATCCACGTGGACGAGCAGCACCGCGCCGTCGTCCACCCCATCGCCGTCAACATCAACGCCGCCCAAGCCATGAGGCCCGAGCTCGCCTACCTCCTGAGCGAGGCCGGCGACGACTCGCTCACCGCACCGAGGCTTCCATGACCCCCCAGACCGCAAGCCCCTTCTCACAGCCGCGCCCCGCCGAGGCCTGTCATCCCCCCCGGCGGCCGCGGCGCAGCCCCGCCCTGCTGGCGGCGGCCACCTTCGCCACAGCAGTCTTGCTGGCAGCGGCGTGCGCCGGCGGCGGCGCCGGCTCGGCCGGCGGCGAGAACGGGATCGCCATAGCTGCGCCCTCCGAGGCCGCCGAGCGGAACGCCGCAGCCCTCGCCTCCCGCCCCGGCGAAGGGATCAGAGCCGCCGGCGGCACCATGCGCGGCGGCGCCCCGTGCCCCGCACCCGGCAGCCCCGGCGCCCCCGACACCTTCAAGCTCGGCGTTCTCTCGCCCGACGTCGACCAGCTCGGCGATATCGGACTGGCGAACCTGGTCTTCGACCCCGTCGACCGCACCTTCAACGCCTACGTCAATCAGGTCAACGAGTTCGGCGGCATCGGCGGGAACTGCTTCGAGTTCGTGTACTACGAATGGGGCTTCACCAACCCCGCCGAAGACATCGGCGCCATCTGCGCCGCGCTGCCCCAAGACCAGCCACTGGTGCTCTTCGGCTTCGCTCTGTCGCCCGAACTGATCGGCTGCAGCACCCTCGCCGGGCAGATCCCCACCATCGGCCTCTACAGCGCCTTCCCGGCAGACCTGTTCACCCAGGCCTCGGGGCTGCTGTTCGCGGATCACGGGTCCTTGGAGTTCCTGCTCTACAACGGCGTCCTGGCCGCCGAAGCCGCGGGCACCCTCAACGGCGCCGTCGTCGGCCTGGTACACAGCGGCGACGACTCCGCCGCCTCGATACGTACCACGATGGCCCTAGCGAGCGAGGAGACCGGCATCGAGCCGGTCGCCGCCGTCGGCGTGCCCGAGGGGCTCTACGGCACAGCCGTGGTGGTAGTCGAGGAGCAGTTCCGCGCTATCGGCGGCGAGCTCTTCCACCCCGACGAGGCGGCCTTCGCGCAGGCGGCGGCACAGCTGCCGCCCGGCCTGGGCGAACTGATGGCAGCAGTGCGCGGCTTCTCCATCGCGACCGCCGCGGCGATGGCCGCCGCGGGCGTCACCGCGGTGGTGACCTCCGCCGACTGGGTCGCCACGCGCAACCTCATGCGAGCCGCCGAGCTCGTGGGCTGGCGGCCAGCCTGGATCGCCAACGACACGCAGCTGGCGCTCATCACGCTCACCGACGCGCCCGCCGCGCAGGGCCTCAACCTGGTGCAGGCCAGCTCGCGGCGAGCCACCGACGACCCCATCGACGGGCTCGACAGGGGATGCCTCAGCCTGCGCAACACCAGCGTCGCCGCCGAACCGTTCGGCCACCGCTACCACACCGACGCCTGGAGCCTCCTGACATCCACCTGCGACTACCTTGACGTGGTCTTCAGCGCCGTGTCGCGGGTCGACGGGCCGTTGAACCGCGACGCGTTCCTGGCCGCCCTGGCCGAGACCGACTACACCACCGCCCACGGTCAGCGGCTCCAGTTCGCCGCAGGCGACACCTACGGCTCGGACAGCTTCCGCCTGCTCAGCGCCGACCCCGACTGTGTGCTCAACGAATGGGGGTGCATGCGCCCCCTCACCGGCTGGTACGACTCGGCCACGGCGCGGCTCATGCCGCTGCCGCGCTGCGACTGGTGTATGAGCCCCATGGCGGACTGGTACGCCGCGTCGGCGCCCGCCGGAGCGGCCAGCGGAACGGAGGAACCCAGTGAGGGCTGACAGGTGGCGGCGCACAGTCGCCGCGAGCGCCGTGCTGGCGGTGGCGCTGGCGGCGGCCAGCTGCGCCGGCACCGGCGGCAGCAGTACAGGCGACGGAGGCTTCAACCTCACCGCCGGCACAGCCGCGGCGGGAGTGGGCGCCGCTCCCGAGACAGCTGGCGGCGCGCCGACGGTGATCCGCCTCGCCCTGGCGCCGGACCCCATGTGGGAATGGCTGGAGGACTCCGGGCGGCGCGCCGCCGCCGAGGCGGCCCACAACGTCCGCATTGAGGTCTCCAACCCGTTCGACCAGTTCGCCTCCTTCGCCGGCGGCCACGCCGACGTCGTCGTCATCAACGCCCTCGACGTGCCCAAGTTCACCGAGCAGCCCGAACGAGCCCCGGTCATCATCGGCAAGTACACCACCGACCGCAGCATCCTGGCCGTGCGCCGCACCTCGCGGGCCGAGAACCTCGAAGACCTCGTCGAGCAGCGCATCGCCGTGGCGGGCTCGCTGGGCTCGACGCTGCTGTGGGGCCTAACCGCCGACGTTCTCTACGGCTTGGACTTCCGCGCCGGCGGCGGCGACTTCGACCTCGTGACCGTCGAGCCTGCCAGCGTCGCCGACCTCGTCATGCGCGGCGACGTGGACGCCTGCATCTGCACGCCCGACTTCAGCGTGCCGTTCCTGGCCTCCGGGCGGATGCGGGCGCTGTACGGCGGCGCTTCGGCGGCGGAGCTCTACTCGGCGGTCATCTTCGGCGGCGACAGGTTCGGCAACGAGTCCGGCACCATCGCCGATGCCCTCGTGGCCGACAAGGCCTGGTATGACGCCAACCCGCAGGCCGTGGAGGTCCTGCTGTCGCTCTGGGAGGAAGGCCTAGCCGGCTGGCGGGCGAACCTCACGCAGATCGTGGCCGACTACCCGCACCACTTCTCGGTGGAGAGCGAAGCCGAGATCGCCTGGCTGTCGGAGTACGCGGCGGACCACAACTGGGTCGTGCCGTCGGTCTACATCAACGAGTCGGAGGCGGCGACGCACGGCTTCGCCTTCCGGCGGCTGCGAGACCTGGGCCTCGTGCCCGCCGACGCCACCGAACCGCAGATCGAGGTGGTCCGCACGCCGGCCGTGGACGCTCCCGGCGACGGAACGGAAGGCACGCCGTGACCTCAGCGCCGACCCTCACCCCCCAGAGCGTCTCGGAGCTGTCGGTTCGGGAACTGCGCCGGGGCCTCTGGCGGCGCTGGGGCCTGCGCCTCAGCGTGCTCGTCGGCTGGGCGGTCGTCATCGCCGTGTGGTACGTGCTGGCCCGGTTCGTCTTCACCACCCAGCAGCTTCCCCAGCCCCACATCGTGGCGACCGAAGCGTGGGACGTGCTGAGCCAGCGCAACTTCGCCTCGAACCTCCAAGCCAGCATCCTGCGGGTGGCGGCGGGGTTCCTGCTGGCGCTGGCGCTGAGCATCGGCCTAGGCCTCGTGATCGCCTACAGCCAATGGTGGCGGCGCCTGCTGAACAGCGTGCTGCTGTTCATCGTGAGCGTGCCGACGGTGAGCTTCGCCATCCTGTCGCTGATCGTGCTGGGCATCTCGCCGCTGGGCCCCGTGCTCAACGCCATGATCGTGGCGACGCCGTACATCACCATGAACCTCGCCCGCGGGCTCACCGGCGTGGACCGTCGCCTGATCGTCATGAGCGAGGCCTTCGGGCGCACTCGCGCCCAGATCATCCGCGGGATCCTCCTGCCCTCCTCGCTGCTGTCGATCCTCGGCGGCGCCCGCCTGGCTTTCGCCGTGGCGTGGCGCATGGAGCTGCTGACCGAAGTGTTCGCCTCGGCCGACGGCATCGGCTTCCAGATCCGCCGCAGCTTCGAGAGCTACGACATCCGCGGGATGCTCGCCTGGGCTGTGCTGTTCGTGGCGATCATGCTGATCGTCGAGAACCTGTTCTTCCGTCAGATCGAACGCCGGTTCTCCCGCTGGCGCTCCCCGAGCATGGGAGACGCGCCATGAGCGACATCCGCGCTTACGAGGGGCTCGCCGGCCTCCGCACCGACGAGGCGCGCCCCGCCGCCGCTCGTGCCGCCGGTGCCGCCGCCGGGCCGCTGACGCTGCGGGGGCTGCTGCGGCGCGCCTGGTTCATCCGACTGCTGGCCGTCGGCCTGCTGGTGTTTATCTGGCAGTGGGTCACGTGGACCAACACGCGGGTGCCCGGCATCGACGAGATCGTTCGGTTCATGATCACCGAGATGACCGGCGGCTCCCACGGCGGCCAGCTCACCGGCGAGTTCTGGGAACCGCTGTCGCTCAGCCTGCAGCGCTACGGCATCGGCCTGGCCATCGGCGTCCCCGTCGGGGCCGTGGTGGGCCTCATCATGGGCGCCTCCCGCTGGGCGCGGGGCCTGTTCAACGACACCGTGCTGGTGCTGCTGGCGCTGCCGGCGGTGGTGTGGGCGTTCCTGGCCGCGCTGTGGTTCGGCCTGTCCGCCTGGGGGCCGATCCTGGCGGTGGTCCTCACCGCCGTGCCGTTCATGGCGATCAACCTCAGCGCCGGCGTGCGGGACATCGACCAGGGCCTGGTCCAGATGAGCCGCTCCTTCGGCGTGCCGCTGGGGCGACGGCTGTACCACCTGCTGCTGGGCGGCACGCTGCCGAGCGGCTTCACCGGCCTGCGCCTCGCCTTCATGACCGGCTGGAACAGCCTCCTGATCGTGGAATGGTTCGGCGCCACCTCCGGGGTCGGCTGGCGTGCCCGGTTCTGGTACGACGCGCTGCGCTACCCCGGCTTCGTGGCGTGGATCTTTCTGTTCGTGCTGCTCATCACCGTCGTGGACCGGGTGCTGCTGAACCCGCTGGAGCGACGGGCCTTCGAATGGAACCAGCGCCCCACCCTCACCTTCGAGGAAGAGCTGTGAGCGCCGGTTGTGGCCTGCGCCGCTGCGCCTGCTGGCCGACTTTGACACCGACCCTCCAAGCCCCGAGAGGATGAGATGGCGACCGTACTGATAGAGAACCTCACCAAGGTTTACCCGCCGACCTCCAACAACCCCACGCAGGTGCAAGCCCTCGGCGGCGTGAACATGTCGGTCACCGGCAACGTCTTCGTGGCCATCGTCGGTCCCTCCGGCAGCGGCAAGACCACGCTGCTGAACATCGTCGCCGGCGTGGAGCGGCCCACCTCCGGCGCGGCCCGCGCCCTGCAGGAAGGCGTGCCCGCCCAGATCGGCTACGTGTTCCAGGAGCCCCGCCTGCTGCCGTGGCGCACCGTCGTGGACAACATGCTCTACGTGCAGGACCGCAAATCGGACCGCTCGCGGCGCGAAGCCGAGTTCTACCTGCAGATGGTGGGGCTCAGCGAGGTGGCCGACCTGTACCCCGCGCAGCTCTCCGCCGGGATGCAGCAGCGCGTCGGCATCGCCCGGGCGTTCCTCGTGAACCCCGACGTGCTGCTGCTCGACGAGCCGTTCAGCCACCTCGACGCCCTCACCGGGCGCTCGCTGCGCGACTACCTGCAGCGCATCTGGCTGCAGACCCGCAAGACCGCCCTGTTCGTCACCCACGACGTGACCGAGGCGGTGGAGCTGGCCGACCGCATCGTCATGCTGCGCCCCGGCGGTGTGGCCTATGACGACATGCCCGTCGACCTGCCCCGCCCGCGCCGACCGGGCGACCCTGCGGTGCGGGAGATGCAAGACGAGGTTCTGCGCCGCTTCGACGCCATGGGTGCCGCGGTGCGCTTCGGCGCCGCTGAAGCCGCCCGCTGATTGCTGCTAGCCGGTCCGCCCGTCGCAGAGGACCGTGCCGCTTCGGCGCGGCCCGCGCGGTGCCGCCCCGCCGGCCGCAGGCCTGTCGCTGCGCCGCCCCGTGTTTCGGTGCTCGGCCCGGCCGTTGCGACCGGCTCTCGTGGGCGCGGCGGTTCGCTTGGGGTGCGCGGCGCTGGCGGCGGTGGCCCTGTTAGCGGGCTGCGGCGACGAGCCGGCCGGCGCGCTCCCCGCCGCGGAGGTGCCAGCGCCGGCTGGCGCGGAGCGCTCGGCCCGTGGCGGTCCGGTGGTGGAGGTGGTCTCGGCGCCTGCCCCGGCCCCGCCGCTCGACCCGACGGCGGCGCCCATTAGCGCCCTGGGCAGGCTCCGCGCCGCTCATCTGCCCGTGTGGTCGCCCGAGCTGGACTGGGCGTTCCCGCCGGAAGTGTGCGGGACCGACTGGGCTCTCGACGCCGTGGCCCAGCCGACCTCCACCGCCGACCCGGCGGTGCTGGGCGACCCGCTGGCCGCCGCCGCGCTGTCGGTGATGCGCTATGAGTTCGTGCTGTCGCGGGCCTTGGCCGATCCCGACGCGTCGGCGCAGCTGTGCGTGGCGGTCGCCACAGTGGGCGCAGTGCGCGACGACGCCTTGGCCCTGCTGGCCGACCATCTGGCCACCGGCAGCCGCGCCCTTGAAGACCCGTCCTATCCCGCCGCGGTGACGGTCACCGCCGCCAGCCCGACAGCGGCCCTCGCCGTGGCCTGCATTTCCCCCGGCCGCCCCGAAGCCGATTCGACCGAAGTTGCGGTGAGCGACGTGCCAGTCACCGCGGCGGCCAGCGCCGATCGAGGCGCCGGGCCGGCTGAAGGCGGGCTTGATGCTCCGGTTCGGCTGGCGACTTACCTGCTGTCGCTGTCGGTCGGCTTGGAGGACGCCGTCAGCGACGTGTCCTACCGGGTTTCCGGCGTGGCCGGCGAACCGGCGGGGGACTGCGGAGGCCTCGACGCCTGGGCGCAGGAATGGGACCGCCAGGCCCGCCAGTGGGCCGCCGAGGGCCGGCTGTGGGCCAGCGTCGGGCGCACCGTCACCGTCGGAGAGCTCTGCGAGTCGCCGCCGCCGGACGGCCCCGACGAATGCCCACGGGACTGGCCGTCATGACCCGCCCTGGCCTGTCTCGGGCGCTGCTCGGCGCCGCCCTGGCCGTTGCGGGCGTCTTGGTGCCGCTGGATCCGGGGGCAGTGCCCGAACCGCTGTCGCCCCTCGCCGGCGACAGTCCCGCAGCGGCGCAGGCGGTGATCGAGTCGGGCTCGCCGTCGCCCTGCCCGTCGGGCTGGCGCCCCAGCGCCGACGGCGCCGACTGCCGCCTGGAGATCGATGCCTGCCCAGCGAGCCCCCCAGACGTCGGCGGCGCCCTCACGCCGTCGGTCGCTTTCCCCAGCCCGCCCGAGCTGGCGGCGCTGGATCTCCACGGCGCGGAGATCCACCGCTACCCCGGCTTCTGCGAGGTGCGGCTCTTCGAGAAGGACGACGCGGCGGCCTACGACGCCTGTACGCGAGCCACGGGCTTCATCCGCATGACCCACGAAATGGAAGTGTCCCCCGACGACCCCTCGATCATCCTGCACATGTGCCGCTTGGTCACGCCCGCGGCCTGCGCAGCCGGCTCGGAGGCGCATCGGGTCAGATCGACGAAGTGCCGGGCGATCTCCCGGCGGACCTGGACCTGCGCGCCCGGCTTCGCCCCCCGCAACGAGTTCAACTCCTGCTACCGGCTGCCGGACGCCCACACGGGCAGCCACCCGGCGTGCGGCGAAGGCGCGCCCACTTTCGTGGCGCGGGACTGCGCCGACTACGTCGGCAACGACTACGTCCGCGACCCCGACGCAACGCTGTGTACCCGCTTCGAGATGGGCGGCGCCCTGGCCATGACTCCGAACACCCTCGCTGGCACCGCCGGCGCCTACTGGTGCGAGTTCAACGCGGCGTACTTGACGGCGGCCTGCCACGGCGCCGCCCCGCCCCCCGCGGACTGCGCGCCGTCGACCGGCCGCTGCCTCAAGCGAGCCAGTGACACCGGCGGCTGCACCGCCATTGCGCGCACCGTCCGCTGCCGAGGCCTGCAGGCGGCCTACCTCGAGGACACCAAGACCGTTCAGGAAATCAACGCGGCGGGCTGCCAGCCCTGCGTTTTCCTGCCTTTCCAGCCGCTCCCGCCGAGTTGCCCCGACGCCCTGCGCGCGGCGCCGGCGACCCTGTACACGAGCCAGGCCAGCAAGTACGAGACCCTGCACCGCGTGCGGGAGAGCTTCAACATCGACCACATCCGCTGCGCGCCGGTCCGTAACGGCGCCGACCTTGCCGACCATGCCGATTGCCGGAACACGCCGGTCTGTCTCGGCGCGCCTCGCGGCTACTTGACCTGGGAGGGCACCCACGGCTCCGGATTGGCGGTCGTCAACGCTCCGGTGGTGCTGCGAGTCAGCGACATCCCAACCGACGTCGCGACGGTGATCAGATTGGGCTTCAGCCAACCAGCGCGCCTCCGCGTCGCCTCATTTTCGTTCCTGCGTTTCGCCGACGATGCTCAGGGCGACCCGCTGGTGCGGGTCTGGCCCCGCATCGACTCCGCGGATTCGTTCACGCGCGTGAGTCAGTTCATGGGCGGCAGCGGCACCTGCCTGGTCGACGAGTTGCCGCGATTCAAGGCGCGGGTCACCGAGCTGTGGCCCGACGTTCCCGAGGCGCACGCGGAGATCCGGGCGCTGTTCGGCGAGCAAACCCTCGACTGGTGGGACGCCCTGGCCGTCGAGGACAAGAGGCGCAACACCGAGGCGCGCGGCCTGACGTTTTGGGACGACCTCACCACCAACGCTGAGCGCAACGACGAGCGTGAGCAGCGCAGCGTGGGCCTCGAAGAGGAGATTGACTGCAACGTCGGCGCGGAAGTGTGGTGCCGTTGGCTGCCGCGGCGACCGGGCTATTTCAAGGCGATCGCCGCGGGTGCCTGGGTCATGAAGCAGTCCAGCACCAGCAGGCAGTGGATCAACCCCGACTGGAATTACACGAAGGATCTCGTGAAGTTCCTGGCCGAACCAGCTAACACGCCGACGGTGAGGGACTTGCTGAACCAGCACGGCCTCACGGCTGAGCAGGCCGGCCTGACCCCGGACCTGCTCGCCTTGCTGCCGACCGTCCCCGCCGACGGCGGCGTGACCGGGTCCCGGAATTTCGAGTGGCTGTACACTGCCGCCGCCGGAGCGCACAACAGGTGCCCCACCTCCGACCTCCGCCAGCGCAGCTGCGGCTCGAGCCGGGCCGGCAACTACACCGAGACCGAACCCGTCGCCATCCTGGTGCAAGAGGTCCGCGTCGCCACCCGCCCCGTCAACCGCTAAGGCGCCTCTCGGTAGCTAGGCGGCGGTCTCCGCGGCTGCGGCGGTAGCGGCCAGGTCTCGACCTTCCAAGCGGGCGATCCGCTCGCCCTGGCCGGCGATGACCGCAAGCACCTCGTCGAACCGTTCGTCAATCCTGGCGAACCGCTCGTCCATCTTGTCGATCAACCTGTCGAATCGTTCGTCGATCCGGTCGAATCGTTCGTCGATCCGGTCGAATTGTTCGTCGATCTTGTCGAACTGCCGGGCGATGTCGGCGCGCAGCCAGGCGATGCTGAGCCCGATGAGCAAGCCGCTGAATCCGATCAGGGATGCGATGATCGCTTCCACGGCGACAGTCTGACACAGCACGGCGACATTTGCAACACCACGATAGATGTGCTCGAATAATTTGTGGCTATCGCACTTCTTGGTGGCCACGGAAGGCTTGGCCTCCCGGTGAGCCGAGGGGCCGGCGCGTTGCCCGCGGAGCGCGGCGCAGAGTTGAGTTGTCGCGGTCTGCTCTGTAGTATGCCGGCGGGTGTCCGGTGCCTCGTGCCGGGTGCCGTTGAGGTCGCATCGAAAGGTCCCCGTGTCGCGTTCTGCCGTCAATGTCCGGTTCCACGACTCGGTGGCGCTCATCACCCTCGACGACGGCAAGGCCAACGTGGTCACGAGCGACGTGATCGACGGCCTCTGGAGGGCGCTGGACGCCGCCGAGGCGGACGCCTCCGCCGTGGTGCTCGCCGGACGCCCGGGCGTGTTCTCCGGCGGGCTCGACGTGAGCGTCCTCGGCGCAGGCGGCGACCCGGCCATGGTCCTCGTCCATAAGGCGACCGACGTTTGCCTGCGGCTCGCCGAGTTCCCGCGGCCCGTCGTGGCGGCCTGCACGGGCCACGCCGTGGCGCTCGGCGCGGTGTTCCTGCTGTGCTCCGATCTGCGCTTCTGCGCCGAGGGCGACTTCCGGATCGGCTTCAACGAGGTGTCCATCGGCATCCCCGTGCCCGAGCTGGTGGTCGGCTTGGCGCGCCAAAGGCTCTCGCGCCGCCACCTCGCCTTGGCGCTCAACACCGCGCAGATGTACTCGCCCACCGAGGCGGTCGAGGTGGGGTTCTTGGACTCGGCGCGGGCACTGAACGTCACCGCCGACGCCCTCCGGGCGGCCGCCGACCTCGGCGAGCGTCTTGAGCCGGCGGCGTTCGCCGAGACCCGCCGAACCATGACTGGGCGGCTCGGCGAGACCATCATTCGCCACGCCGGATCGTTCATGGGCTTGCGCGACGCGCCGCCGCCGCGGGTGCGGGCCAGCCGGAACCCTGTCGAGTCCGAACTCCAGGTCGCCGACGGCAGCCGGGCCGGCTGGTGAGGTGGCCTCCGGCGCGCTGTCGCTTCGGGACGGCGCGGCGCCCCGGCTAGGACCCGGCACGCCCGAGGGGGGAGTCATGCCATCAGCCGATGCCGGCGCCGGCGCCCGGGCCAGCCGCCACGAGCCGGTCGACCTGCTGATCCGCGCCGGCCACGTCGTCACCATGAACCCGCGGCGGGACATCATCCGCCGGGGGGCTGTAGCGGTGCGCGGCAACGAGATCGCCGCCGTGGGCCCCGAGGCGGACCTACGTGCCCGGTACGAGCCGGCGGCGGAGGCGGGCGGGGATCGATTCGTGGCGACCCCGGGGTTGGTCAACAGCCACATCCACATCACCGGCGAACCCCTGACCCGCGGTTATGTGCCCGACGACATCGACTTCGCCGAGAACGTCTTCGGCTGGCTGTGCCCGCTGTATGCGAGCTACACGGCCGCCGGCGAGGCCATCTGCGCCCGCTCCGGCCTACCAGACAAGGCCAAGTACCCAACGGTCTAGCGGCGCCGGCCCACCCGTCGTGACCGATTTCCGGGGACATCGAATCGTCTTCGCGGCCCCCGGAATCGATTGCCGACGCCAAGGCGACGCGGCCAGACACATGGTCCGGGTGACGTTGCCCGGGCGCCGGGGTGGCGCCCGGCGTAGAACAGGGGCGGCGGATAGCCAGGACTCGGCCACCAAACCGCCGCTCCTGTTCGCCACGAACTCTACCACGCGCTGTCGAGCCGATGCGCCTCGGGCGGGCGGCGCGGATTGCCGCGCGCCTCGCGGGCCCGCTCCCTACGCTTGAGTGGAGGTGGACTGTCTGGCGGATGCGGCGTGAGGGGTCGCTCACTGCGGGGGAGACTCTGCCGGGCCGTCCTGGTGGGCCTGCTGGCCTCGCTGGTTGTCGCAGGGTTGCCTTCGGCCGCTGGCGCCCAGCAGGCGACTGGGCAGCCGGCTGGCCAAGTGCTGGAGGCGCGGGTGCTGGCGCGGGCCCACGCGGACGGTCAAGTCGAGTTCGTGGTGCAGTTCCGCGAGGACGGCGACACTTGGAGCGAGTCGGCCGAGCCGCCGCGCCGCTTCTTGCCGCCGGGCGCCGAGGCGGGCGCCTGGTTGGCCGGTTCGGCGCTGACGATCACAGCCGCCGCCGGAACCCCCGCCGCCTATGTGGCCGGCGAGGTGCGGGTGGTGGTGCAGCGGTTGGCGGACGACCGCATCGAGTTCGCCCTGCAGAAGCGCCTTCCCGGCGAGACCTGGGGCGAGCGGCTGCTCCCGGCGCAGCGGTTCTTCCCCGCGGACGCGACGGTGGGCCGCTGGCTGAACAGCTCGCCGGTCACGGTGACCCTCGCCGCCGGCCCCACCGACGGCACCCTGGGCGTGGTGCAGGCCTCCGAGGACCTGCTGGACTTCGACATGACCGACGTACACAGCGGCGAGACGGTCAACATCCGCTCGGTCGTGACCGGTCGGACGCCGCTGCTGTTCTGGCTGTGGAGCCCCTATTGAGGCACCTGCCAGGCCCACGCTGCGGCCGTCGAGCAGTTCGCTCGAGAGAATTCCCACCGGCTCCGGGTCGTCGGCATCGGCTCGACGGGCGACTTGGCGGCGAACCAGGCTTTCGTCGAGACCTACGGCATCAGCTTCACGATGCTGCTGGGCGACTCCGCGGCGCCGACCAACTACTACCACTTCCCGGCGCCCGCCTGGTCCAGCTTCTGGCTGCTCGACAACACCGGCCGCCGAATCCTCGGCGCCGTGCGTTTCGACACCGACCTGGTCAACGAACTGCTCGACCTGCTCTTCTGACCGCCCGCCGGCAGCGGGCCCCGCACAACGGTCACCGACCGCCGGTCGCTTCAGTCGCCGCTGCCCCAGACGGTCTTGGCCGTTGAGTAGACGCCCTGGTCGTAGGAGTATTCGATGACGTTGCCGTCGGGATCGTTGAGGGCGCAGATGTAGCCGACGGGCGGCGGCATCTCTGTCGGCGCCATGTTGAGGCACCCCGCTGCCTCGCCGCGGGCGGCGATCTCGTCGACCGCCTCGAGGGTGGGCAGTTCGATGCCGAGGTGGGCGAACGGCTTCAGCAGTCCGAGCCCCTCCTGGCCGCTGCTGGCGAAGAACTCGATCAGCACCAGGATGAATGGTCGCTCGGCGGCGTCGGAATGGCCCAGCCAGGCGCCGTGGCCCAGGGCGTCGGTGCGCTTGTCCAGAAGCTCCATCGGTGTGAAAGTCGTATAGAAGTCGATGGAGGCGTCGATGTCGGCGCACGGCAGTGCCACGTGGGTCCAGCGTGCCGTCGTGGGATGGTCCGAGTAGACGTCCGGGCGAGTCGCCGCGTCCATGGTCCCGGTCATCCCGGTGGCGGCGCGGGTCTCGGCGGCGCCGCGGGCGAATCCGGACTGCTCTTCACTCATCGGTTGTCCTCCCTCGCTTTCGTACGGTCGGGGCGCGGGTCCCGGGCGGCGGGCGTCTACTCGTCGGTCCAGCCCTCGGGAATCTGCGGGTCGTCGCCGCCCTGGGTCCAGAGGATGAACGTGTTGCCCCACGGGTCCTCGAAGGCGCAGTTGAAGCCGTTGAACTCCGCCCAGTAGTGGTTGCGCCACAGTTCGGTGGCGCCGAGGCTGAGAGCGGTGTCGAGGATGCGCTCCGCGCTGTCGTCGGGGCTGACGAGGATCCACATCCGCTGGCAGCGTCCCTCGGTGCGCAGCGTGCGCGGCTCCGCGCCGTCGGGGTTCGGGTGCGGCCGGGCGTTGGCCACGTTGTGGATGCCCATGTGCAGGTTGCCGACCCCCGAGGGCTCACCGTCCTTCAGGAACTCGTTGCCCGGCACGATGCGGTGGAACACACCCGCGGGACGCCCCTCGACCTCCCAGCCGAAGACCTGCTCGTAGAACCGGGCCGAAGCCTCGGGGTCGGTGCTCGGGAAGTCGACGAAGATCAACGCGTTCGGATAGCCCATGGAATCACCTTCCGGATCGTCTTGCTCAGCGGCGCGGCCGCGCCGCTGCCAAGCTAGCAGTGCGACCGGGCCCACGGTCCGGTGAGGAGGGCAGGATCGGTGAGTTGGCCGGCGGGTCGGATCGGGCGTCCCGTCGCCTCTTGCCGCTGGTGGCGTAGGGTTTTGGTGGACAGTGACCGCCGACCATCGAGGCGCCATGGGCACGACGCATGTCTTCTCGGAGAATCCGGTCCTGGCGGACGCCTGGTATGCGGTCGCCCGCACCGGCGACGTGGCGCCTGGACCGCTGGCTGTACGGCTGCTCGGTCGGCCCTATGTGCTCTGGCGGGACCCCGACGGCGCCGTGACCGCCTCTGCGGACCGCTGCCCGCACCGCGAGGCACCTCTGTCGGCGGGGACGGTTCTCGACGGGCGTCTGCGGTGCTGTTACCACGGCTGGCAGTTCGGCACCGGGGGGCGCTGCGTGCTCGTGCCCTCAGCGCAGCCGGGCGTGCCGATCCCGCCCCGCGCGCACTTGGACCCGGTGGGAGTGCAGGAGCGCTACGGGCTGGTGTGGATCTGCCCCGGTGTGCCGCGCCAGGACATCCCGAAGGTCCCCCAGGAGGACGACCCGTCGTTCCGCCGCCTGAACCCAGACGTGCAGGTCTGGCGCACCTCGGCCACCCGCATGGTCGACAACTTCCTGGACATCACCCACTTCCCGTTCGTGCACGCCGCCACCATCGGCGGCGCCACCGAGGAAGTGGTGCCCAAGCTTGAGCTGGAACAACTCGACGAGAGCTTCTTCGGCTACGGCTACGACGTGACGGTCAGCAACCCCGACATCGCCTCTGCCACCTCCGGGAAGCTGGGCGGCGTGATGTCCCGACAGATGACCACCGGGTTCGCCATGCCGTTCGCCTGCCGGAGCACCATCGCCTATGAGACCGGGCTTGAGCACATCCTGTTGCTGCTGTCCACGCCCATCGACGACGTGACCTCGTACTTCATCTTCGTGGTGTGGCGCAACGACGACTTCTCGGTGCCCTCCGACGAGGTGCTCCGCTTCGACCTGGCCATCGGCGCTGAGGACAAGGCGATGCTGGAGCGCCTCGACGGCGTGCTGCCGCTCGATCTCGCCGGGACCGTCAGCGTGCAGTCCGACAAGCCGTCGGTGGAGTGGCGGCGCCGCTTCGCCGCCCTGCTCGGCGGCAACTAGCGCCTCGCCCCGCTGGCCGAGGCTGGAATCGACGCAGCCCGGCGGAGGCCGATCAGGGCATGTAGCCGAGGCCGGCGAGAATCCGTTCGGCTGCCTCCACGTCGCCTTCCAGTCTGACGAGGCTGGCGCGTAGCGCGGCGTCGCCGGCGATCCGACCGCCCGCTAGGCGCGTGTAGGTGTGCGCGTCGGTCCGGATGGTGATCGTCGGCTGCTCGCCGCCGTCGAAGCCCGCCACCAACCCGCCGCGGCCTGCGCGGACCTGCACGTGCCAGTCGCGGGCTGCGGGGCCGGTCAAGCTGATCAGCACCCGCGCCCCTTCGGGCGGCTGGCCCAGCTTGGCGACAGCGAAGCCCACCGCGCAGGTGAACTCGTCGAGGACCGTCTCCACCACCGAACCGCCTGTGTGCCCCGGCAGCCCGACGGCGCCGCGGATGTCCTGCTCGTGCATCCAGCAGTCCAAAACCCGGATGCGCATGAACCGTCCGTAGCTGTCGGTGCCGGCCGGCGTCCAGGACTCGGCGTCGAAGTCGGCCCCGGTCATGGCGGTGAGCGCCGTCAGGCGGGCGGCGGTCACCTGCCTGAACTCCTCCAGCACGGCGGCGGGCGCCCGCCGGCGGCGCTCGGCGACCCACATCTCGTTGATTCGCCCGATCTCGTTGCGGACGTGGGGCGCCTCGCCCACGGCGGTGGCCGGCGCCGGTTCGCCCAGCAGCATCCGCTCGGTGCCGATGATGTGGCTGAGGTTGTCCTGCACGCTCCAGCGTGGGCAGTCGGTGGGCGCCGCCCAGTCGGCCTCGTCGAGCCCCGCGCACAGTTCGCCGATGACCTTCCACTCCTCCGCCAAAGCGGCGACGACGCTGTCCTGGTCGAGTCTCAGCATGACCCTTGAGCCTAAGCCGCGCGCCCGCCGGCCGGCCCGCCTGCGACGATCACGGCCCCGCCACGCCAGCGAGCCCGGCGGCCCGCTCATGGGGCCGGTCCGCGGAAGCGGTCGGTGGGCTCCTAGCCTGATTGCGCCGGCTTGCCTGGAGGGACACATGGCCTGGGATTTCGCGACCGATGAAGACTTCGAGCCGAAGCTGGACTGGATGCGGGAATTCCTCGACGCCGAGATCCTGCCGCTGGAGGCGATCGCCGGTGACTGCACGCCCGAGCAGTGGGGGACCCTCACCGACCCGCTGAAGGAGCAGGTGCGCCGGCAAGGACTGTGGGCTTGCCACCTGGGCCCCGACCTCGGCGGGCAGGGCTGGGGGCAGGTGCGCCTGGCGCTGATGCACGAGATCCTGGGGCGCTGTGAGTTCGCGCCGATGATCTTCGGCAACAACGCCCCCGACTCGGGCAACGCCGAACTGCTGGCCATCGGCGCCAGTGCAGAACTGCGCCGCCGCTGGCTGACGCCGCTGCTGGCGGGGGAGATGCGCAGCGCCTTCTCGATGACCGAGCCTGACGTGGCCGGCTCGGACCCTCGCCTGATCCGCACTCGGGCAACCCTCGACGGCGACGAGTACGTGATCTGTGGACACAAGTGGTTCACCACCAACGGCTCGGTGGCCGACTTCCTGATCGTCATGGTGGTCACCGACCCCGACGTGCATCCCTACGAGGGCTGCTCGATGATCGTGGTGCCGGCCGACACGCCGGGCGTGCGGATCCTGCGGGACATCCCCAACATGGCGGAGCCGCACATCTCCGGGCCGCCCCGCCCCGGGGGCCACGCCGAGATCGTCTACGACGACGTGCGGGTGCCGGCCAGCAACATCGTCGGCGAGCCGGGCGACGGGTTCGTGCTGGCCCAGAAGCGGCTGGGGCCAGGGCGCATCCACCACGCCATGCGCTGGATCGGCCAGGCCCGCCGGGCGTTCGACATGATGTGCGAACGGGCGCTGTCGCGCACCGCCCACGGCTCGCTGCTGGCCGACAAGCAGATGATCCAGGACATGATCGCCGAGACCAAGATGGAGATCGAGGCCACGAAGCTGCTGTGCATGCACGCCGCCTGGCACATGGACCGCCACGGCGCTTCGGCCAGCCGCACCCAGATCGCCATGATCAAGGTGTACGGCACCCGGATGCTGTACAACGCCATCGACCGGGCCATCCAGGTCCACGGGGCGCTGGGTTTCAGCGCCGACCTGCCGCTGGAGAGCATGTACCGCCACGCCCGTGCCTCCCGGCTGGTCGACGGCGCCGACGAGGTACACAAAGTCACGATCAGCCGCCATGTGCTGCGCGGCTACGAAGCGGTCGAAGGTTGGCCGACCGAGCACGTGCCCACCCGCCGGGCCGCGGCGCTGGAGCGCTTCGCTGATGTCCTAGAGACAGCCACGGCCAACTCCTGAAGCCCACACGCCACCGACCTACGCTGCGGGCATGACTGCCACACTCGGCCTCAGCGCCGATGAGATGCTGCTCACTACCCGGGCGGTGCGACGACGCTTGGACTTCGAGCGCCCGGTGCCGGAATCGCTGCTTCGGGAGTGCGCCCGGTTCGCCGTGCAGGCGCCTACCTCCTCCAACGGTCAGAGTTGGCACTTCGTGTTCGTGACCGAGCGCCCCAAGATCGAGGCGTTGGCGGCCATCTACCGGCGCGGCGCGGCACTGAACCGGGGCAGGTTCGTCGAGTCGTCGCGGGCGCGGGCGGAGCGTGACCCGGCCTGGGGATCGCAGCAGCGCCGCGTCATCGACTCGGGGATTCACCTGGTGAAGAACATGCACCGCGTCCCGGCGATGCTCATTCCTTGTGCCGCTGGCCGCTCGGAGGATCCTCGCCATGTGATCGAAGGCGCCGGGTCGGTCATTCAGGCCGCCTGGAGCTTCATGTTGGCCGCCCGGGCGCGCGGCCTGGGCACCTGCTGGACGACGATTCACCTGATGTGGGAGGAGGAAGCAGCCGAGCTGCTCGGCATCCCCTACGCCGAGGTGCGCCAGTACGCCCTCATCCCGGTGGCCTACACGACCGGCGGCGAGTTCCGCCCCGCCGCCCGCGACCTCGACGGCGTGCTGAGCTTCAACGCCTGGCGCCGCGCAGCGCCACTAGTGCCAACCGCCGGCGGCCTCCACGAACCCTCCTAACAGCAAGCGCGCCGGACCGGTCGCTCAGACCACGAGGTGGTCAGGTCAGGGCGTACTCGGCGCCACGCATGTCCGTCGCTGGGGCGGGGGTGAGCTTGCCTTGTTCGGTGAGGTGGATGAGGTGGGCCAGCACCGAGAGGGCCGCGGCGGGGCGGAGGGCGCGGGGTGTGGCGGTGTACATGCGGGCCACGAGCTCGGGGAGCGTGGCGGGGCCTTCGCCGAGGCAGGCGAGGATCTGATCGGTGCGGCGGTGGCGGTGTGCCAGCAGCGCCCGGGCGTAGCGGTTCGGGGCCGTGATCGCCGGGCCGTGAGTGGGCCAGTACACGCGGTCGCGGCCGCCGCGGGCGATCAGCAGTTCCAGGCTTCGCAGGTAGTCGCCGAGGTTGCCGTCGGGCGGCGGGATGATCGTCGAGGACCACCCCATCACATGATCGCCGGTGAAGACGGCCCGCTCCTCGGGCAGGGCGAAGCACAGGTGGTTGGAGATATGGCCGGGCGTGTGCAGGCACTCCAAGGTCCAGCCGTCGCCGGCCAGCACGTCGCCGTGCGCCAACAACCCGTCCGGTATGAAGGCAAGGTCGGCGGGTTCCTCCGCGGCTGGCGCCGCGTCGGAGCCCTCGACGGCCCACTGGTCGCCCTGCGGTGCCCGTCGTCTCAGCGAAGGGTCAGCCGGCGAGCCCGCGCAGGCTTCATGTGCGGCGTCGGCGGGCGGGTGGGGGCCGAATCCCAGGACCGGCGCGGCCGGCGGTGGGCGGGGGGGTATACACATCTGCCCGGCCACCAGTCAAAAAACAATGGCAGGGGACAGGGGGGGAGGGGAAAAAAAAAGAGGGGGT
>VXNF01000059.1 GCA_009840735.1 Acidimicrobiia bacterium
CCCGCCCCCCCCCCCCCCCCCCCCCCCCCCCCCCCCCCCCCCCCCCCCCCGCGACTCTGCCCCATGTCTATTCTCGGGGCAATGCGCCACTTGGTCAACACGCGCGGTTGCACCAGAAGCATGGAAAAGCAACACGGTTCCTGTCCAAGGCGTTCGGTTTCCAAGGATCACCCGACGTTCGCAACTTTACAGGATCCACGGCTCGCCCAGTTCGTGGGGCCTACGTCGTCCCAACGTGGTTCGAGCCGTCTGGATCTGGCCTGAGAAACGATAGATGACGACGCTGTCGTCTTGCGGGTTGATCGCGTCCTGCAATTCTCCGACCAGCCGACCCAGCCCCTCCGGCGAGACTCGGCATTCGAAGACCGAAAACTGCACCCGCTCGCCGTACTTCTCGCACACGTCGGCGACCTGTCGCAATCGCCGGGCTCCTGGCCCGTCCGTGTCGGCAATGTCGTAAGCGACGAGGATGTCCATCAGTGCGACGTGAGAAACGGCGGGTACACGGGCAGGTCCCCGCGCAGGTGCCGAGCCAACAAGGTGGCCTGAATCGACGGCAGGGCCCAGCGCGGGACTGATTGCCCCACCACTGGATGGTAGATGTCCGCATCCTTGTGCGCCTCCCACAATTTAATAAGATCTGTTCGACTGTCGTCATGTAGGTACACGGCTCCGCCAGGAGTACCGACGAAGCTCTCCGGGCCCACTTGACGTCGCCGCACTAACGTGACCACAAAGCGGTCGACCAACGGGCGGAGCTCTTCTGCCAGATCTAGCGCCAGTGAAGGGCGTCCGGATCGAGGACGGTGGAAGAAACCCATCTGATTGTCGAGTCCGACAGCATCCAGTGCTCCGATGAGTTCGGTCACGAGCAGGCCGTAGCAGTATCCGAGCATCGCGTTGACATGGTCACGAGGCGGCCGTCGAGTTCTAGCAGCAAATTTCAAGTGGCTCTTGGCCACGACATCTTTCAGTGCTCCGAAGTAGATTCGGGCCGCGTCGCCCTCGATCCCACGGATATGGTCAGCCGTCGGAGAACCTGACAGGCGCGCAACCCGAGAGCCAATCTGGTCGGCACGCGTACTCAGCTGATCAGAGCCCGACGCGCTGTGCTCATCTCGAGCCCATCGATTGATCACCCGGCGGCTGTTCTGCAACTTCCCCGCGACGACCGAGCGCGACAATTCCAGTGAGTGTCGCGGGTTGCTCACAGCGGCGTAGAGCGCGGAACGAAGGTGAACGTTCCCCCCGGTCGGGCCACCGACTACGAAGCGGATCGCTCCGTTCCTCTTCAATGACGCAACTCGTACGTTGCGTTCGACGCACGCTCCCAACGCATCGGTCGTGATCTGCGCAGCGCCAATAAGGATCACGCCATCAATCGCCTCCAGCGGGATCCGCTTCTTGCCGTCAGGATCCGAGACAAGCAAAGACCCGCGACGGAAACTGACCTTGGCCCGATGCTCTCGCACATAGACTGTGCTCAGATACCGCATTCGAGAACCTCGGTGAACACGTACGCATCAACCGTGGAAGCGTCGCTCGTCAACGCGGGAAGGCAGTGATGCAGAAGCTGACACTCGCCGCACCTGCTATCGTTGGGCGCTTCCGGCAGGCGGGCGGATGTTAGTTGTGTGCGGATCGCCTGCACAGAGGCGACCACCTCGAGGCGCAACTCATCGGATAACTGGACGCGCTCTCGCCGTCTCGTTCCGCCGTACCAGACGAACCCGTCATCGATCGTGATTTCGAGCATCTCCTCAAGGCACAACGCCTGAGCGCAGACTTGGAGGTCCGCGGCCATTCCATGGCGGACGCCCGCCTTGTACTCAACGGGCCAGACCCTGCCGTCAGCAACTTCGACTGCGTCGGCTCGTCCCGACAACCCCAGCGTCTCGGACCAGAGTGGGATCGAACGAAGCACGAGGCGGCCTCGCTCGTGACGATGCTCCCCGCTGTCGACCCTGCGATGGGCACGCCGCCCCCGGACCGTGTGACGGTTGTCGGACCAAACTCCGTCGCAGTGGATGAGGGCGCACTGGCGCGGGCAATAGGCGTAGTGCTCGATCGCCGAGATCGGGACAATGGGCTCAGGGCTCAAATGCGCTCCGATCCATATCCGACTGTATTGTCAGCCGAGCCTCGCGTCTGATAGCCGATCGTTCGCCAGGCGGCATGAACACCTAGCATCGAGCGCTCGCCATCTGGGAGCTTCGCGCGCGTTGCTCGTGATTCATGCCAAGCGTCAAGCAGCGCGTCGATGCCCGCCGAGTCGAGAGTTTGCTCCCACGCGGGCCGCTCAAACCAAAGGCCACGAGAGCGCGCGCTTCGCCAGCCGCGTTGGCGGCGCTCGGGTCGGGTGCGAACCCCTGGACGAGTCATGTCGACTCCTGTGCTGCGAACTGGCAGCAGTGCGAGCCCGAAGAACGCCAACACCTCGATCACTGGATCGGCCAACTTCTCCGACACGTCGGCCGGCGTGGTAAGGCGCGTGAGATCGAATCCCAAACCATTGCTCTTGACCCGCTTCCCACTGCCGCTGAACGAGTCGCGCAAGTCCTCATCAGGCTTGTCCACCTCCCCATGCACTTTGATCAGGCGGTGATGCAGCCACTTGATGGTCCCTGGCCCAGGCGGATCGAGGGGGGCATGAACAATTTCGCCGCCATCGTAGACCCCGAGATCAGTCACGGTTGATGAGAGTGTCCAAGCATCGGGGTGGCGACGAAAGGCACGCGCTCTCTCCACGAACACGTCAATGAGCACCGTACGCTTCATAGCTGCCAGGTCGTCATGATCGCAAGCGATCGGCATTGCGTCGATTCGTTCGCGGGTTGGCCATGCGTCCGAGAGAATTTCGATCGGGTCGCCGGGGCCGTCGGTGCTGAGAACGGCGACGGGGCTCGATTCGGTCGTCCAGTGCAGCCGTAGACGGTCATCCAGCACCGTTGAGCCCACCGCCGCCAGCCACGCGTTCAACCAACTGCCAGGCAACCCTCGGCACACAAACTCAGCCATCAGTAGACCTCCATGTGCTTCACCCGGGCACCCGCCGAGACACAGTGGTCGGCCTGGCGCACGATCGCCTCGAGCAAGGCGAGGCCCCAAGGGCCGTGCAGATCGTTGAGCCGCCTGAACCGGGACGGCTGCGACCAGTCGACCGTCGCCAGATCGGCTGAGCAGGAGACCTCTACTCCGTCGAGTTCGTGAGAAACAAGCCCTGGGCTGCCGTCGGTCACAGGCAGGACGAGTGGTCTCCCCCTACCGTGGTGACTGACGACAAGATGCATGAGGAGATCTGCCTCGTCATCGGTCAGATCGGTTCCACCTGTCGTGAGCCACTCAGCCACGAGTCGGCCCGAGAGTTCCTCATGGCGGCCCCCAGCGGGCCAGCCCGACGCGGCCCTCGCGGCCGACCACCGGCTCTTCGGCATTGCCGATTTGGCGACGAGGCGCGTTGCCTCGCCTCGAGGATCGAGCCAACGCTGGAAGCGACCGTCGGCCTTACCGACATCGTGGAAGGAGCCCGCGCGATGCATGATGGCGCAGAGATCGTCCGACGCTCCGAGAGCGGATGCCAGTCGCGCCGCTCGAGCGCCCACCTCGACACCATGGACATCGAGTGCGGTCGCCGCCTCGGTGAGCGACATCTCGTCCAATTCCTCCACGACCGAGGGGTCGGACGTCCTCTGCAGCGCCAGGTGTGGAACCTCGCGGCGCGGACCGTCGGGCGGGAGGTCTCGCGCCAACCCGGAGATGAATTGGTGCCAGCCAGCCAACCCGGCGTCCCTATAGTCCGCCTCGTCAAATGACGACGGTGGGTATTCCACCAGCATCTCCAGGAGACTCTCAAGAGCTTCGCGGCACGCAGCATCGTCGGCCTCTTCGCCGTCGCCAGCGTCGCCGATGACCAGCGCGAGCAGGCGTCCGAGGCGCTCCGTCGGCAAGCGCTTACCCCCGTCGGCCGGATCGTCGCATAGCCGCCGGAGCGCCCGTGCGTCCAGCGGAAGGCCACGTCTCAGAACCGAGAGATCGGCGACAACTCCGGTATGGTCAGGGTTCCAGCCGTCCATGTCGAGAAGGCCCCAATCGCTTGGCAGGACGATGCGATCACCCGGTCGCACGGCGGAAACGTTGACATCCTCGACCGTCACGCCGTCCGGGCCGAGCCGGGACAGAACCTTGGATCCGTCGAACGCATCCCGGAAAGTCCCGATGCCGACATCAAGAATCTCCTCCTCGCGCGGTCGGGGCCAGAGGTACGCGCCCGCCTCGGGCACATAGGCCCGCCACATGACCGAAACGGATCGCTCGGGGCGGGCGATGCCCGAGAAGTAGGGATCGACCGGAGCCTCGCCCGGTGGCGGAGTCGTCGTCTTGATCCACTCCCACAGCAGGGCGGGGAGGATCTCCGGTGCTCGCCCCGGATCGTCCTCTGGATCGCCGAGCACCTCCGCTATCCCACGTGGCGCGAGATTGACGACGCCCCCCTCCCCGGCAGCGCGTTGGAGGCGTTCGAGGACCACTGCCGGCTCGCGTCCGTAGACCGGCCAGAGGTTGTCTGACCCTCGGGGCGGGCAATGCACGTATATCGCACGCGCTTGCGGGTAGCTACCCAGTCGGTTGAGGCGCCCGAGGCGTTGAATCAGCGCCCGAACGCCGCAGGCCTCGGTCACCATCAACTCGGCATCGATGTCAGCACCAACCTCCAGCGTCTGCGTCGCCACAACCACCAAGTGGCGGGACCGGGGTGGATTCGCCGAGCTGGCCCGCATCGCGTTGAGGATCCGCTTGCGCGCGGCTGCAGCCTCCCGCTCACGGGTTCGGCCTGTGAGCACTACGACATCGTCGCCGGTCAACCCGCTCCGCTTCTCCTTGAGCAGGCGAGTCTTGACCGCCCGCGCCGTTTCGGGAGAGTTGACGAACACGACGCAACTTGACGGCCCGGCGGCCGACTCGAGCAGCGACGTCGTCGCCTCCACCAGCGGGCGCACCTGGTCGGGTTTGTCGTGCGCCCAAATCTCGGTTGGCTTGGGCGCGTCAAGGCGTCGAATAATCTCGGGGTTGGACTCGTCCGCGGCGTCAAGATCGAAGCGTCGGCCTCTCGGGCCGCCCGTCGCGGTGAGGGAAACAACGCGCGGCGTCGACCGGGCCTCGTTGAGGATATTGCGCCGTGCCGGAGCGCATTCGTCCAAGGCGGGGAACAACTTCATCAGATGGCGCGCCAAGTGAGCCTCGTCGACGAGCACGAGGCTGTCGATACCAGCGAGCGCCGCGTCAATCGGCCGCATCGACCGTGACGACCCGTAGCCCCGGAACAAGAGCCGCGACCCGTACATCGGAATCGTTGACAGGATCACTGCCGGCTGCGACGGATCTGTCGGCCGGCGCCACGCAACCCCACCGCGGAGACGGATCACCTCGAGCGGATCGCTGTCGGCATCAACCGCCAACGAGCGCAGCCTCAGCGCCACTGCCCGGATCGCCTCGGGTTGGGCACCCCCTGCGCTGGCATCGCCGGCGGCATCTGACAGCAGGCCGCTGATCCGCTCGGCGTGCTCCCCGGTGGAATCCACCAAGAGCCTGCGGTTCACGACCCACCAGATTCGGGTCGGGGCGGTCCGGTCTTCCGCCGGGAGATGCGCCTGAGAGGCCAGCCACCAGACTGCCACGTCGAGACACGCCGTCTTGCCCAGCCCAGTCGGCAATCCGATCTCCTCCGGCCAGCTCTCGCCGGCGGCAACCTGCCTTGCAAGCCGCTCTTGCCAAGGGAACGGCGGCCGGTCGTTGACGGCCGAGTAGAAGTCTTCGAACGTCGGCGCGGGAGGAATCGGCGGATCACTCGTCACGCAATCACCCATCGTCAACCGCCTCCTCCGGCTCCTCCGAGCGGTCGCGCACCGGAACGCACAGCCCGAAGCCGCGTTGGCGTCCCGCGCCGATCACTACCGGGCCAGCGACGGGCTCCGCAAAGACGACCTCGACGTGGGAGTAGGGCCGCCGGGGTCGGCCCGGACGATGGACCTCAACCGGTGACAGGTCGACCGCCCCATCGACCAGGGGGTGCCGGTCGGCGCGGAACTTCACCGGTTCCGGCAGCCCCGCGTGGGCGCACCAGCGTGCCAGCTCGTTGAGCGTCAGTGGCCCGTGTCGTTCGTGAATCGCTGGGAACGCGGTGGCCCACGCTCGTGAGGACGCCCTCCAGCGCTTCGGATTCGCAGCCACGGGCCGCTCCTCGCCGCCCCAGGGAACAACCGCGATATCGACTCCCGGCCCGACAAGCCGGGAAATGGACCTAGCCGCCTCCCGGGCACAATGCGACGTCTCGGGTGAGTCCGCCGGCGGCATCCAGAGCGCGAGTCCGTGGATGCGTCCCCGCGAGTGTCGGTATCCGACATCCGGCAGCGCCAGAAATCGGGCCAACTCATATCCCCTGCCTCGATCCTCGTGACCGTGCAGCACCGCCGGTGGGTCACCGAACATCTGCTGATAACGAACGAGCAGTGCCTTCTTGAACAGCGACGTTACCGCAGCCATCCGTCGCCCGGAAATCCAAGCGCGGCGCCCGGTTCGCTCTGATCGGAGGCAGAGCCAAGCCACGACGTGGCCACGTTCGGAGTCATTGACCGGGCCGCTCGGGGAGCGATAGGCAACATGGTTGCGCAACGCCGGGAACTGCGCTCGGCCCACCGCGACCCCATGCCTGAGCCAAGCGTCGTGCATCGCATCCCAGACCTGCAGGTGACCTTCTCGCGGAACGGCGATCGCCAGATCGCCGTGCGGATCTGGAGTGAACTCGCCGCCGATTTCACCCTCGGGAACCTCGTTTGCGACCCGTACTCGGACAGGTGAATCAGCCGTACCCAGGTAGCCGACCCGGGCGGCGCGCCGGCGGATCGCTTCCACCGATTCGGGGGGCAACTCAGCCGAATAGACGTAACGCACAAACGGTGTCCTCGGGCAGACCCGGACACCGGGGTGAACTGCTACCCCGGTGCGGCCGACGTACTCCTGATGTGTTGCCTTTGCCGCCGTCCTGTCCTGCTTCACTACGTACCTAGTCTGCAGGACCTGATGCAGTTCGTCGTCGAGCACCGGCAGGGGGTCTGCGTGGATCACCGGCGGGTCGAGCCTTTCGAGTAGCTCGAGTTCGGACCCGTCGGTGACACGACATCGATCGCCCGTTCCGTCAGCCGCGATAAGCGCAGCGAACACCCTCGCCGGTGACGGGGGCCACTCACCCCGCGTCATCCGACCGGTGTGCGCCAAGCCGTCCGGGTCGGCTCGAAACGTCCCGTGCAGAAACTCGACGTCGATCACCAGAGTCATTCGTCGAACTCCGGCCACGTCGCCGCGATCGCTCTGCAGAGGCTCTCCTTGGGCGTCAGCCGCACGGGCTCGCTGCCCCAGGCATCCAGCGGAACCCCCGACAACGCGGCACGCTCGCGGGCAGCCCGGAGGAGTTCGGCTGTCTCGCTGGCACCACCGAGCGAACGCTGCTCGTCGCCCTCGGCCCCCAGCCACGTCACCGTCGTGTCAACAGCACGAAGGTCGGCGCCGGATCGCAGGGCGAAACCGCGGCCGAAAGCCAGCACATGCGCGTGAAGGCCCAGCGCGACCAAGAGCGCCCGGGCGGCCGCATCAGCAGCAGAGGAGTATCCGGAGCCGAGGCCGAGCCTGCGCAGCTGTGCGAACGACACCGTCGCCCTCTGGGTGATGCGCCCGAATGACACGGCCGCGGCGGCAGCATCGTCATCGCGCATGAACGGCACCTGACCGTGCCCCATCTCGGAAAGCTTGTCGGTCTTGGCACCCTCGAGCTTCACCTTGCCGATGTCCCAGCCGAAGCGGTCCGCCGCGTTCGACGTCACAACCTCGTCGGTGTTGAGGTTGAGCGGATCGCCTTTGAGGCCCTTCACCTTCGTGTCCGACTTGGCCGGACGCCAACCGACGATCTCCGACACCCAGGCGCGGGCGTGCTTGGTCTGCGCTCGCTTGCTGCCGAGGTGTGACTGCCAGAATCCGTAGAGCGCCGCACCGGGGAACCACGCGATCAGGGGTGCGGCCGACCACGGTGTGGCGTCCAGCAGACTCCGGCCCAACTCCGTCTTCTCGAAGTCTTCGCCGTCAATCTGCGAGTCGCGGAGGTAGGCGTCGGCGACGCGGTGCGGGAAGTGCCAACTTGAGATGGATCGCGGCAAGTGCACCGGCAGCTGCGGGATCCCGCTCAGATCGAGAATCAACTCCGGCGCACCCAACTCGGCGCGATGATGGCGGATCGCCTCCTCCAGCCGGTTCGCCTGTGAAGGAACGTTGTCGACGACGATGACCTCGGTCGGCTCCTCGTCGGCCGGGTCAGCCCAACGCTTGTCCTGCTGATAGGCACCGCCTTCATAGACAGCGGGCTTGACCGACGCCCCCCGACCGCCGATCGGCTCTAACTCCGAATCGATGCGGATGCCCGTATCGAACGAGTCGTCCGCGCAACCCGATACGAGATCGGGCAGTGTGATGGTGCTCATGATGTTCCTTTCGCTTGACCGTGACGAATGTAAATGCGATGAGCCTTCGATTCGCTCGGCGAACCTCGCCTCCCCAACTCGTGCTGAGCGTGCCAGCTATCTCTTACCTGAGTTGAGTGCCGAGTGCCAGATCGTGCCGCAATAGAGGCCACCGCATCAAGCAAGAGTTCGCCGTGCCGACCCGCTCGCTGCTCGGACCAAGCTCCACCGCATTCATGTCCACACCATTGCCTGAGGGTGTGACAGCCGCCTCGGAGAGCAACCGCGCTGGGCCGGCGTCACGCTCGGTGCGGATCGGCCTCGACGATTGCGGTGACTGTCTTTCGGCCCAGACCGGCCGCCTCGGCGATCTGCCGCAACGAGGCGCCGACGCGGTGCGCGGTGCGAATCATGTCGTCGCGGATGGCGATCTCCTTGTCGGCGCGCTCCGCGCTCAAGCCGATCACGGCAAGCGCGGCACCGATCTCGTCGTCGAGGCCGCTGCGGTATTTGTCAAGCGCGGCGTTCGCGGCGGCCACGTCAGCGTCGCTGTAGCTCATTGCTCCTCCCGCAGACCCGCAACCAGCTTGTCGCGAATCGCCAGGAGCGTCGCGATACGCGGTGACAACTCGCCCGAAGCTTCGGCGACGTTGAGATGCGCGGTGACCATGCCGAGCAACTCCAACGCTTCGATTCGCTCCAAGCCGACTCGCAACATTGGTCCCAAGCGTACCATCATCGGCCCATATTGGACCAACAGTTACGACCGACTCGCCGAGCTTCCGCCAGGCCTGGGGGTGCTGGCGAGGAACGCTGAGACCGTCACGTCAGGTGGGCTCGGCCTCTGTTGATCATGGCGGCCATGCGGCGGTTCACGGTGCGGGGCATCACCTCGGCCAGGCTGGCGGCGATGCGGTAGCCGAGGCCCGGCGTGTAGACGATGCGCCGGCGCGAAGCGGCCCGCAGCGCTAGGTGGGCGACCTGCTCGGCCTCCATCCACAACCAGCCGGGGGCGCGGCTGATCTGGCGCTGCTGGCCGGCGCGGGCATGCAGCTCGCTGCGAGTCAGGCCCGGCGCCACGGTCGTGACCGTCACGCCGGTGTCGCGCAGCTCCTCGTGGAGGCCCTGACCGAAGCAGGTGACGAACGCCTTGGAGGCCGCGTAGACAGCCTCATAGGGCAGCGGCTGCGACCCGGCGATGGAAGAGACGTTGAGGATGGTCCCCCGACGGTTGTCCACCATCTGGCCGGCGGCGGCCCGGCTGAGCGCCACCACCGCGGCCACATTCAGCGCCACCATCTCCTCGGCGACCTCGCCGGAGGGGCCGGCGAGAGGGCCGAAGCTCCAGATGCCGGCGTTGTTGACGAGCAGGTCGATCGGCTCGGAGGCGGCGGCGCAGCGGCTAGCCACGGTCGCACGCTGCGCCGGGTCGGTGAGATCGGCGGTCAGCACCTCCGCGGGGACATCCAGCGACCCGGCGATCCGCGCGAGGCGGTCGGCGTTGCGCGCCACGAGCACCAGCGCGGTCCCCTGGCGGGCCAACTCGCCGACCATGGCCTTGCCTATGCCCGCCGAGGCCCCCGTCACAAGCGCCCGCTCCCACCTGACTCGCTTCATCGAATGGTCTCCTCGGCGGGAAAGCCGGCCCCCTCAGCCGTCGGGGAATCTCAAGCAGGCTACGCGGTCGCGGCACCGAGACGGCCCGCCCGCGACGCCGCAGACGGACAGCTAGATCGCCGTGCCCGCGGCCACGGCCAAGCGGATCTCGGCCCGCTTGAGAGCCGCTGCGGCCTCGGCGTCGTCGGGATCGGCGGCCAGCGCAGCCCGGGCCCGCTCGGCGGCAGCCGCGGCGCGCTCGGCGTCGATGTCGCCGGCCAGTTCGGCCACGTCGGACAGGATCGCTACCTTGTCGCCGGCGACCTCCACGAAACCGCTGTGAACGGCGATGAGTTGGCTGTCGCCGTCGTCGCTGTAGATCCGGACCCGCTCGGGCAGAAGCACGCCGACGAACGGCACGTGACCCGGCTGGAAGGCGATGTCGCCATCGCTGGTGCGCACCAGCACCATCGAGGCGGAGGTCCGTAGCACGACCTCCTCGGGCGACACCAGCTCGACTTGCAGGGCCACGCTACGCCGCCTGCGCCTGCAGCTCAGCGGCCTTGCGCTGGGCGTCCTCGGCGCCGCCGACCATGAAGAAGGCCTGTTCGGGCAGGTCGTCGAGGTCGCCGGATACCAGCGCGTCGAAGCTCTCCACCGTGTCGGAAGTGGCCGTGAAGACACCCGCCATACCGGTGAACACTTCGGCCACGAACATGGGCTGGGACAGGAAGCGCTGCACCTTGCGCGCCCGGGACACGGTCACCTTGTCTTCCTCGGACAGCTCGTCGAGGCCCAAGATGGCGATGATGTCCTGCAGCTCCTTGTAGCGCTGCAGGATCTCCTGCACCCGCCGGGCGACCCGGTAGTGCCGGTCGCCGACCACCTCGGGGGTGAGGATCGTGGAGGTGGAGGCCAGGGGGTCCACCGCCGGGTAGATGCCGAGGGCGGCGATGTCGCGGGACAGCTCAGTAGTGCCGTCGAAGTGGGTGAACGACGTGAACGGCGCCGGGTCGGTGTAGTCGTCGGCGGGCACGTACACCGCCTGCAGCGACGTGATCGAGCGGCCCCTCGTGGTGGTGATCCGCTCCTGCAGCTCGCCCATCTCGTCGGCCAGCGTGGGCTGGTAGCCCACCGCCGAGGGCATCCGGCCCAGCAGCGTGGACACCTCCGAGCCGGCCTGCACGAACCGGAAGATGTTGTCGATGAACAGCAGCACGTCCTGGTTCTGCACGTCTCGGAAGTACTCGGCCATCGTCACGCCGGCGAGGCCGACGCGCAGGCGCACGCCCGGCGGCTCGTCCATCTGGCCGAACACCAGCGCCGCCTTCTCCAGCACGCCCGACTCGCCCATCTCCAAGAACAGGTCGGTGCCCTCGCGGGTGCGCTCACCCACGCCGGCGAACACCGACACGCCGCCGTGCTGCTCGGCCACCCGCCGGATCATCTCGGTGATGAGCACCGTCTTGCCGACGCCCGCCCCGCCGAACAGGCCGATCTTGCCGCCCTGCTTGTAGGGGGTCAGCAGGTCGATGACCTTGATGCCGGTCTCGAACATCTGCGTGGTGGGCTCCAGCTCGTCGAACGGCGGCGCCGGGCGGTGGATCTCCCACTCCTCGGTCACATCGAGGCTGTCGCGGTCGGCGTCGAGGCAGTCGCCCAGCACGTTCCACACGTGGCCGAGCGTCACGTCGCCCACCGGCACCGTGATGCCCCGATCCAGGTTGCGCACCGGCGTGCCGCGGGTCAGGCCGTCGGTGGGGCGCAGGGCGATGGCTCGCACCCGGCCCTCGCCGATCTGCTGGGCCACCTCGGCCAGCACCGTCACCGTCTGGCCGTCCACGGTCACGTCGAAGGACACCGCCGAGTTGATCTCCGGCAGGGCGTCGGGGGGGAACTCGGCGTCGATCACCGGGCCGGCGATGGCCACGACCCGGCCGTCGGGAGTGCTGTTGCTCATCTGTCTCTCCTCGTCAACTTCTTGCTGTGGCGGTGGTCTCGGGCGCCCGCGGCGCCTAGCCGGCGCTGCGCAGGGCTTCGGCACCGCCCACGATCTCCATGATCTCAGTTGTGATGGCGTCCTGGCGGGCGCGGTTCATCATGCGGGTCAGCTTCACGATCAGCTCTTCGGCGTTGTCGGTGGCCGCCTTCATGGCCCGCTGGCGGTTGGCGTGCTCAGAGGCCGCGGCGTCGAGCAGCGCCGAGAAGAGCCGGCTCTCCACGTAGCGCGGCAACAGCACCTCCAGCACCCCCGAAGGAGACGGCTCAAACTCGAAAGCGGCCCGCGCCTCGGCACTGCCGCCGCCCAGCTCGGCGATCTCGGCGATGGTGGCCAGCGGCAGGAAGCGGCGCACCGCCACCTTCTGCGAGCCCAGCGACACGAACTCCATGTACACCAGGATGACCTGATCCACATCCCCGGAGATGAAGCGCCCGGAGACCTCCTCCGACAGCCGCCGGGCATCGGCGTAGCGGGGGGTGTCGCTCATTCCCTCGAAAGAGGCGTCGATCCGGTAGTTGCGGAACCGGAAGTAGTCTCGGCCCTTCCGCCCGACGAGGATCAGCGAGTAGTCGCGGCCGTCGCGAGTGCCGGCCATGATCTCCCGCTCGGCGGCGCGGATCACCGAGGAGTTGTAGGGCCCGGCGAGGCCGCGGTCGGAGGTGATCACGACGTAGCCCACCCGGCGGATCTCCTCGCTCTGGCGCAGCAAGGCGTGCTCGGTGGCGGCCCCGGCGGCGGCCAGATCCTCGATCACGCTGGTGATGCGGTTGGCGTAGGGGCGGGCGGCGTGGGCGCGCTGCTGCGCCTTGACGACCCGCGTGGCGGCGATGAGCTCCATCGCCCGCGTGATCTTCTTCGTGGACTGGACCGAAGAGATCCGTCGCCGGAGGATCCGTTCCTCGCCGCCCGGCATGACCCGACTCGCCTATGAGGGTTCTTCGCGTTCGGGGCGGTCGATCTCCTCCTCGGGCAGCGTGCGGTCCGAGTCGACCATGCTGCTCGAGGCGTCGGCCTGCTCGGCGGCCTCCGGTTCGGCGCCGGCCGCAGCGACGCTCGCCTCGAACTGCTCGGAGAACGCCGCCACCACGGCCTCGATGGCCGCCGGATCGGCGCCGCCCGTCTCAGCGATGGTGCGCAGCAGGTCGGCGTGGCGCGTGCGGGCGTACTCCAAGAGCCCGGCCTCAAAGCGCGGCACGTCGTCGGTGGGGACCGCGTCGAGACGCCCGCTGGTGCCGGCGAAGATGGAGAGAACCTGCTCCTCGACGGCCATAGGGCTATTGATCCCCTGCTTCAGCAGCTCGGTCAGCCGGTAGCCGCGCTCCAGCTGGGCCTGCGACACGGCGTCAAGGTCGGACCCGAAGGCGGCGAAAGCCTCCAGCTCGCGGAACTGCTGCAAGTCGGCCTTCAGCGTGCCCACGGCGGTCTTCATGGCTTTGACCTGCGCCGCTGAGCCCACCCGCGAGACCGAGATGCCCACGTCCACCGCCGGGCGGATGCCCGACTTGAAGAGATCGTCCTGCAGGTAGATCTGGCCGTCGGTGATGGAGATGACGTTGGTGGGGATGTAGGCCGACACGTCGCCGGCCTTGGTCTCGATGATCGGCAGCGCCGTGAGCGAACCGGCCCCGCGGTCGTCGCTCAGCTTGGCGGCGCGCTCCAGCAGGCGGCTGTGCAGGTAGAACACGTCGCCGGGGTAGGCCTCGCGGCCCGGCGGGCGGCGCAGCAGCAGCGCCATCTGGCGGTAGGCCTCGGCCTGCTTGGAGAGGTCGTCGTAGACCACGAGGGCGTGGCCGCCTGCCTCCATCCAGTGCTGGCCCAAGGCGCAGCCGGCGTAGGGCGCCAAGTACTTGAACGGCGCCGGGTCCGAGGCGGGCGCCACCACGACCACCGTGTAGTCCATGGCGCCGTGGGCGGCGAAGGTGGCCACCGTCTGGGCGACCGTGGAGGCCTTCTGGCCGATGGCGACGTAGATGCAGCGAACGTCCTGGCCCCGCTGGTTCAAGATGGTGTCCACCGCGATGGTGGTCTTGCCCGTCTTGCGGTCGCCGATGATGAGCTCGCGCTGGCCGCGCCCGATGGGGATCAGCGAGTCGATGGCCTTGATGCCAGTCTGCATCGGCTCATGCACCGGCTTGCGCCCGGTGATGCCGGGGGCCTGGACCTCCATGCGGCGGGTCTGGGCGGCGGCGACGGGGCCCTTGCCGTCCACCGGCTCGCCGAGCGCGTTGACGACCCTGCCCAACAGGGCGTCGCCCACGGGGATGGCGAGGATGTCGCCGGTGGCCCGCACGGCCTGGCCTTCCTCGATGTCGTCCACCTCGCCGAGCACCACGGCGCCCACGGTGTCCTCGTCCAGGTTCAGCGCCAGACCGACGGTCCCGTCCTCGAACTCGAGCATCTCGTTGACGGCCGCGCCGGGCAGTCCGCTGATGCGGGCGATGCCGTCGCCCACCTCGACGATTCGACCCACCTGGGTCTGGCTGATCTCGGGGGAGAAGCCTTCGAGGTTCCGACGGATTGCGGCGCTGATGTCAGCGGTGTCGAGTGTGAAGGTTGCCATATTTCTCCTAAAACCCTGTGTCTCCGAGAACTTGGTGTCCCTTAGAACCCTCTGTCTCAGAACCCTGCGCCTCTAGAACGCTTCTCGCAGCTGGTTGATGCGGGTGCGGACGCTGCCGTCGATGACCTCGTCGCCGATGCGCGTGACGACGCCGCCCATCACAGCCGGATCCACGACCGCTTTGACCGTGACGTCCTTGCCGGTGGCCCGCTGCAGCGCCTCGGCCAAGCGCCGCTGTTGATGCTCGCTGAGGGCGACGGCCGAGCGGACCTCCGCCACGGCGACCTTGCGCAGGCCTGCGCTGCGCTCGACGGCGGCTTCGATGATCCGCACCAGGTCGCCGCCGCGGCCCGCGCCGACGACCATCGACACGAGCGCCACGGTGGTCTCCGCTGCTTGACCCCCGAGCAGGTCCTCCACGATCTGCTGCCGGCGAGCCGCGGGGATCCGCCGATCGGCCAGCACTTCGCGCAGCTCGTCGGCGCCCGCTAGGGCCTGCGCCACGGCGAACAGCTCGTCCTCCGCGGCGACCAAGTCGCCCTCGGCCGCCACCACGGCGACGAGCGCCTCCGCGTAGCTGCCTATCCTGTCGGCGGACATCTCGACGCCCTTCCCGCCTGTCCTCGCCGCCGCCAGCCGGCTAGTTCCGCGACCCGACGTCGTCGATGTAGCTCTCGATGAGCTGCACCTGCGTGTCGTGGTCGAGGTTCCGCCCGATGACCGTCTCGGCGGCGCCGATGACGATCGCTGAGACCTCGCTCTGCAGGTCGCTGAGCGCCTGCCGCTTGGCCGCCTCCACGTCGAGGTCCGAGCGTTGCCGCAGCTCGGCGGCCTCGGCTTCGGCGCGGGCGATGAGATCGGCCCGCACGCCCTCGGCGTCGGCGCGCGCCGCGTCGATGATGCGGCTGGCCTCGGCCCGGGCGTCGGCCAGTTCGGCCTCATAACTCGCCTTCACCTCGAGCGCCTCGGTGCGCGCTGTCTCGGCCGCGTCGAGGTCACCGCGGATCTTCTCGGCGCGCCGGTCCATGCTGCGCTTGACGGCGGGGAAGAGCTTCCACTGCATCAACCCCAGTAGCACCGCGAAGGCGATGCCGCCCCAGATGATCTCGGTGGTCTCGGGCAGAATCGGGTTCGGCGACTCCAGGCAGCCCTCCAGCTTGCCCTCGAGCTCCACGATGTTCTCCTCGGCGGCGGTGCTGCCGAACTCCTTGTCGGCTTTGGCCGCTTTCACCGCGTAGCTGCCGGTCTGGCCGCCGTAGGTGTGTTCGTTGTACTTCTCCAAGACGCAGGTCCCGACCGACTCGCCCGCGGCGGCGACCGGGGAGGCCCCGAACCAAAGCCCGGCGGCCAGCACGGTCGCCCCGGCGAGGACGTAGCGCCGCGACCGGGCGAGCAGGCCTCGGCGCGGGGGGTTGGGTGATCTCATGGCACCTCTCCTCGGCTCTCCTCGCCGGCTAGGGAAGCAGCAGGATGAAGACGACGAAACCGATGAGGGCGAGGGCCTCGGTGAAGGCGATCCCCAAGAACATGGTGGTTCGCACCATGCCGGCCGACTCGGGCTGGCGGGCCATCGCGGTGACGGCGTTGCCGACCACGAGGCCGATGCCGACGCCGGGGCCGATGGCCGCGAGGCCGTAGCCGAGTCCGGCGCCGATGGCCTTGAGCCCTTCGAGGAACTCGCCGGCTTCGGTCTGGGCAAGGATGCCGATGGCAGCAAGGAGGTTCACGTTTCTTCTCCTCTTGGTGGGATGCGGTTCTTGCGATCTAGTGCGGTTGGCGGTCGGATGGCCTGCAGGGGCTAGTGCTCGGGGTGCAGGGAGCCGCCGATGTAGACGGCGGTGAGGATCGTGAAGATGAACGCCTGCAGGGCGCTCACGAAGATCTCGAAGGCGGTCAGCAGCACCAGCATGAAGAATGGCAGCAGGCCCGGCACGTAGCCGAAGCCCCAGAGCGCCGCCGACAGCACGGCGAAGGTGACGAGCAGGAGGTGCCCGGCCATCATGTTCGCCCAGAGCCGGATCGCCAGGCTGAGCGGGCGGATCAGGAACGTGGAGAACAGCTCGATGGGTGCCACGATGACGTAGAGCAGCTTGGGCACGCCCGGCGGAAACAGCGAGTTCTTGAGGTAGCCGCCGAGGCCCTGGCTGCGAACGCCGACATAGTTGTAGATCACCCAGACCACCAGCGCCAGCAGCAGCGGGACCGCCATGCGGGAGTTGCCCGGGAACTGGATGAACGGGATGACCTCGAAGATGTTGACGTAGAAGATGAAGAAGAACAGCGTGGTCAGGAAGGGCATGAACCGCCGGCCCTCGGGTCCGATGGTCTGCATCACGATGTTCTGCTCGACGAAGTTGACGCCGCCCTCGGCGACGTGCTGGACCCCGCTGGGCACCAGCGCCCGCTTGCGGGCGGCGAGGCCGAAGGTGGCCACCGTGAGGAGCATCGACACCAGGTAGATCAGCGAGGTCTTGTTGAGGGCCAGCGCGGTGTCGGTGAAGGCGATGTCCGGCCACTCGAAGAGTTGGGTGACCGGAGGGAACTCCAAGGCGAAGACGCTCATGATCGCGCCGTCACCTCCGTGATCGGGGTCTTGCCGCCGCCCGCATCACCGCCGAGGCTGCGACGGCCGCGCCGCGGGGCGCCGGTGCGGAACAGGCCACTGCCGGGGTTCAGGCCGGGGTGTGCCAGCGAGGCGGCCACGTGGCGCAGCTCCCAGATCAGCAGACCGATGTGCAGCACGAGCAGCACGATGGCGAACGGCACGGCGTCGAACCATCCGGCGTGGCGGATCGGCACGACCACGGCGGTGATGATGCCGAGGCGCAGCACGTAACCGCCGAGGACGCCGGCCATCAGCGCCGCAGGCGAGAAGCGGGTACACAGACCGATGACAGCCGCGCCGGCGAGGAAGTTCAAGAGCACCAACCCGAGCGCCAGCAGGGCCGACCACAAGCCGTCGGTGCCCCACGCCAGACCGCAGGCCAGCGCCAGCGGCGGACCGACGAGCAGGCCTCGGCGAGCGATGTCGCCCGCCACACGCCGCTCGGGGGCCTCCGCTGCGGCGGCGCCGGGGGCCGGGTCGCTGTCAGGCACCGGCTCAAGCATCGGCGCCGCGCCGTCGGGGAAGCTCGCTCTCGAACGTCTGCATCCGCTGCTCGTAGCGCTTGAAGACCTTCCAGGTGACATAGGCCAGCACGACCGACATGAACAGCAGGGTGAACAGCGGCGTCGTCCCGACGCCCCTGTCGAGCAGGAGGCCGAAGAAGGCGAACAGGGCGGGGGTGGCGATCATCTCGAAGGCGGCGGAGAGGGCGTCGCCGGCACCGTGCAGCTTCACGCGCGCGCCATGCTTGGGAAGATCACGCTGGTCCATGCTCGCCTCTTCGCGCTCGCCTCTTCGCCCGTCTGCCGCGCGCGGTGGGCGAGGCAGCTTGTGGAACCGCGCGCAAGCTAGCGGCGGGCGGTTCGGCTCACAACCCCCCGCCCGGGCCGAGGCGCGGCGAGGGCTCTGCGGACCTGGCTCCCCGAGCCGAGCACAACGTCAGTCATCGGAACATCGCCATCCGCGCCTCATAAGCCTGACTGATTCCCGTTAAGGACGGATGGGCTCTCAGACGACAACCGTTGCGCCGCTTACCTGCTAACTCCGCGACAGGAGATGCCATAGCGCGCGCTCGTGCAGTGTGCTAGAACACAAGAATTAGGTACCACTTATTGCCCACACACGGGCAGGAGTCGGAGGGGAACCATGAGACTACGAACACACCACTACCCGCGGCACCATCTGCTGGTCGCGCTGATGGCGGCGCTCGCCCTGCTGGCGGCGAGTTGCGGAAGCGGCGACGAGGGTGCCGCTGCACCAGCACCGGCGCCGGCCCCGGCGACCACCGCGGCCCCGGCGCCTCCGGAGGCCCCTACAACGACCGCGGGGCCAGAGCCTTCGCCAACGCCGGAACCGCCCCCGGCGGCGCCCACGACGACGGTCGCGGCATCCCAGGAACTCCGCATCGCCATGATCAGCGACGGCGAGGCCCTGCTCGGAGGTTGGTACGGCTCGATGGACTTGGGGCGCCAACACCTCGAGGACCACGTCGACGGGATCACCGTGGATGTCGTTGAGAACATCGCCGTCGGCCAGGTCGCCCAGCGGACCATCGAGGACTTAGCCGCCGACGGCTACGACGTGGTCATCAGCATCGCCACCTTCGACGCCGACATCGCCAAGGTGGCGCCGGACTATCCGGACACGGTGTTTCTGCAGTCCTGCGATGCCACCGTGCTGGAGAACATGGCGCAGTACTGCCCGGCGACTGAGCAGGCGCGCTACGCCGACGGTGTCCTTGCGGCGTCGCTGTCGGAAGCCGGCAAGATCGGTTACGTCTACGCCTTCGAGACCCCGTACGTCGTCAAGCCGCTGAACGCCTTCGTGCTCGGCGCCCAGAGCGTCAACCCCGACATCGTCGTGGAGGTAGTCGGAACGAACAGCTGGTTCGATCCCACTTTGGAGCGCCAGGCTGCGCAATCGCTCGTCAACAGCGGCGCAGACGTCCTGACCTACGACCTGTCCTCCTCGGCGATCCCGGAGGTGGCTGCGGAGAACGGGATCGCCTTCGTGGGGTTCGGCTACGACGACGCCGC
>VXNF01000091.1 GCA_009840735.1 Acidimicrobiia bacterium
TCGTCAGCGGCAGGGGCGGGCGGTGGCTCAGGCTGTGGCGCCGCGGTCGTGGCGTCATCACCGCCGCAGGCGGCCGCCAGCAGGGCGACTGCCGCGACCAGCGCCGCCCAGCGGGACCTCGAGGCTGAACGCCCCCTCGAGTCGAGCCTGCGTGCCCTGCGAGCCTGCATCATGCCCACCTCCTCAACGATCCTCCAAGGACTTGCGCTCATCCTATCCAGCGCCTGAATGACGGCCCGACCGCCCGGCCCGCAGCAAACGCCCCGCCCGCAGCGACCGCAGGAGCCCGGCGATGCCCTGAGGCTGGAACAGCAGGGCCACCAACAGCAGCAGGCCGAACAGCACTTCGCTGAACGCCGCGGTGCTGAAGATCGGCTCGGCCGCCACGACGTCGGACACCAGCGGGCGACCCAGGCCCGGCACGGTCACGTCCAGGATGCTCACGAACTCTTTCACCAACTCCGGCAGCGGCCCCAGCAGCAAGGCGCCCACCACGGCCCCGTACACGGTTCCCAAGCCGCCGACGATGATGATGGCGACGAAGCGGATCGACAGGAACAGCTCCGCCAGCGGCTCGTTGGGGGTGATGAAGCGCAGACCCACTGCGTAGACGGCGCCGGCCACCGAAGCCATGGCGGCCGAGATGGCGAAGGCGGCGATCTTGTAGCGGGCGTTGCTGACCCCGATCACCTCAGCGGCCAGGTCGTGGTCCCGGATGGCCTGCATGGCCCGTCCGGGGCGGCTGCGGACCAGGTTGCGCACCACGAGGGCGCTGAGGCCGACCAGGATCCACGACAGATAGAACAGCCCCTGCTGGCGGTCGAGCCGCTGGCCGAAGGCGCTCATGTAGCCGAAGTCCAAGCCGCCGAGAGCAAGCGGCGCCTTGTTGGTGGAGATTCCGTCGAAGCCTCCCGTGAAGCCCTCCCAGTTGCGGGTCACATGGGTCACCACGAAGATGAGCGCCAGCGTGACCACCACCAGATAGTTGCCCTTGAATCGCAGCGCGAACGGACCCACCAGCGCCCCGATAACAGCCCCGGTGGCGGCCGCTAGGGCCAGCCAGGCCGGCAGCGGCCCCCCCCAGCCGGCGCCGAAGAAGGCCGCCAAGTAGCCGCCGACCGTCAAGAACGCAGCGTGGCCCAACGACACCTGGCCGCAGAAGCCGGTGAGCAGGCTGAGCCCCAGCGCGGCCACCGCGAAAGTGCCGGCGTTGCCCAGCACCGTGATCCAGAACGGATCGTCCAGCACCAGAGGGCAGACGACGACGCCCGCCGCACCCAACGCGGCCATGACCTTGGCACCGGGCGATGGCAGCAGCGGGTTGACCGAGGCCCCGGCCGGGCGCGCCGGGCGCGTCGGGTCGACCGACGGCAGCAAGCGACGCAGCATCCGCCCGCTCATACCCGCTCCACCCGACGGGTGCCCAACAGTCCTTCGGGACGCCACAGCAGCACCGCCACCATCACCACATAGGGGACGACGACCTCGACGTTCGACCCCAGCCAGGACACGTCCAGGTAGCCCTGGGACATGACTTCGGCCAGCCCGATCAGGACGCCGCCGAGCACAGCGCCGCCGGCGGAGTCAAGCCCGCCGAGGATCATCGCCGGGAAGGCGGCCAGGGCGACGAAGCCGATGGCGGGCGAGAGCGCCCCGCCGCCCCGGCTGACCAGCATGACGCCGGCCACCGGCGCCACCGCCGCGGCCACAGCCCACGACACCGCGAACGACCGCCCGACCGAGACGCCCTGCGCCGCGGCCGCCTCCTGGTCCAAAGCCGTGGCGCGCATCCCCAGGCCGGTGCGGGAATAGCGGAAGAACACGAAGAACGCCGCCAGCAGCACCGCCGCGGCGACCATGGTCCACAGGTCGGCGTGGCGCAGCGTGACCTCGCCGAGCCGGCTGCGCCCGTTGCCCCACGGGACGCTGAGCACGAGCCCCGGCATCGTCCAGACCGCCCGAACCACCTGCTCGATGATCAGCAGGAGGCCGAGTGTGATCAGCACGACCGTGAAGGTGGGCTTGCCGACCAGGGGTCGAATCGCCAGCCGTTCCAAGAACATTCCCACGGCTGCCATGGAGAGCATCACCAACACCAGAGCCAGCCAGAACGGCAGCCCCCAATCGGTTCCGAACTGGTAGACGAGATAGGTGCCGAGGGTGACGAAACCCCCCTGCGCGAAGTTGAAGGCGCCGCTGGACTTGTAGATCACCACGAACCCCAGCGCCACCAAGGCGTAGATGCCGCCGAGCGCGACCCCGGAGAGCAACAGCTGCAGGAACTTGTCCATCAGCGCGCCGCGCCGTTCCCGCCGGCGCCGTCGCTGGCGTTCCCGCCGGCGCCCAGGTAGGCCTCGATGACCGCGGGATGGTTCGCCACCGCCTCGGGGGCGCCGGAGGCGATGACGGCGCCGAAGTTCATTGCCACCACACGGTCTGCCGCTTGCAGCACCAGGTGCATGTGGTGCTCCACGAGCAGCATGGTGAGTCCCATCTCGGCCCGAATGCCCTTCAGCAGCTCGGCGGCCTCGTCACGTTCGCCGCGGGTCATTCCTGCCACCGGCTCGTCGAGCATCAGCAGACGCGGCTCAGCGGCGAGTGCGCGCCCCATCTCGACGCGCTTCTGCACGCCGTAGGGCAGCAGGCCCGCCGGGCGCCCGACGTAGCCGCCGAGGCCCAGGAAGTCCACCAGTTCGGCGCAGCGCCGCCGATGCCGGATCTCCTCCCGGCGCGCCCGGCCCAGCCACACGGCGCCAGCCAGCAGGCCGGTGCGCATCAGCGTGTGGCGGCCGAGCATGAGGTTGTCGATCACGTCGAGGTTCTCAAACAGCGCCAGGTTCTGGAATGTGCGCGCCACGCCTGCCGCCGCGATTTGGGACGGGCGCATTCCGACCAGGTCGGTCCCCTCGAAGACCAGCGCGCCCCGCTGCGGTCGGTACACGCCACTGATGCTGTTGAACAGTGAGGTCTTGCCGGCGCCGTTGGGGCCGATCAGCGCCACGAGCTCGCCGGGGCGCACGCTGAAGGAGACGTCGTCGAGCGCCGTGAGGCCCCCGAAAGCCAGGCTCACGCCGTCGACGGTCAGCAGCGGCGCCTCGCGGGGGGCCGGGGCCGGTTCGGCGCTCGCCTCAGCCATTGCCCAGGTAGAGCTTCTGCACGTCGGCGTCGCGGCGCAGCACGGCGGCGGTCCCGCCCATTGCCACCCGCCCGGCCTGCAACACGTAGGCGAACTCGGCGATCGACAGCGCCATGGCGGCGTTCTGCTCCACCAGCAGGACAGTCGTGCCGGCGGCGCCCACCGCGGCGATCCGCTCGGCTATCTGCTCCACGATGCGCGGCGCCAGGCCCAGCGACGGCTCGTCCAGCAGCAGCAGCCGAGGGGAGCTCATGAGCGCCCGCCCGATGGCCAGCATCTGCTGTTCGCCGCCGGACAGGTAGCCCGCCTGATCGCCGCGCCGCGGTGCCAGCTGCGGGAACGTGTCGAGCATCTCCCCGGTCCGTTCGGCGACTCGTCGGCGGTCTCGGACCGTGATGGCGCCGGCGCGTAGGTTCTCCTCCACGGTCAGCTCGGCGAATATCCGCCGGCCCTCCATGACCTGCGCCATCCCCCGCCGCACCAACTCGGTCGCACTGGCGCGTCCCACCGAGGAGCCATCGAAGACCACCTCGCCGCCGGTCACCCGCCCGTGATGGAACGGCAGCAGGCCCGTGAGCGCCCGCAGCAGCGTCGTCTTGCCGGCGCCGTTGGGCCCCAGGAGCGCCACGATCGCGCCCGCCGGCACCGCCATGTCCACGCCATCCAAGACGCTCAGCGCGGGGCCGTAGCGCACGCTTAGGCCACGAACCTCCAACAGCGGCGCCCCTGAGCGGTCCCCACTCATCGCCGCGCAACCTACCAGCGCCCGCCTCGGGGGTCGGGCACCTCGCGCGGGAGGCGCGCCTAATCTCCGCGCTGCGAGAGAGCAGCGCGCTAACCTCTTCAGAACAGACGTTCTCAAGCTATCTTCCGAGGAGTTGCGGGTCCGACGTGAGCGACGTCAACAGCGACACGCTTGACCGCGCCGCCGCTTCGGCAGGCGTGCTGGACGGCTTCCATCCGGCTGTGCGGGCCTGGTTCGATGAGCGCTTCGCCGGCGGACCGACCGCCGCCCAGGAGGGCGCGTGGCCTGCGATCCGGGCCGGGGCCGACACGCTGGTGAGCGCGCCCACCGGTTCAGGAAAGACCCTCTCGGCATTCTTGGTTGCCATCGACTCCCTCTGGCGGGCTCACGAGCGGGGCGAGCAGGTGGCTGGCGAGGCGCAGGTGGTCTACGTCTCGCCGCTGAAGGCGCTGGCCACCGACATCGCCGAGAACCTCACCGGACCGCTCGCGGAGATCGAGCGGATCGGCCGCGACCTGGGTTTCGATCCCCCGCCGCTGCGGGTGGCCGTGCGCTCGGGCGACACCACGGCCTCGGGGCGGGCGTCGATGCTGCGCAACCCGCCGAACTTCGTGATCACCACGCCGGAGTCGCTGTATCTGCTGCTGACCGCGGCTCGCAGCCGGGAGATGCTGCGCCGCGCTCGCTGGGTGATCGTGGACGAGATCCACGCGGTGGCCCGAGACAAGCGGGGGGCGCACCTGGCGCTCAGCCTGGAGCGGCTGGAGCACATCTGCGAGCAGCGTCCGCTGCGCATCGGGCTGTCGGCCACGCAGCGCCCGATCAGGGTCATCCAGCGGCTGCTGGGGGGCGCCGGCGACGCTCCGCCCGATCGCCCCGCGCCGTTGGTCGTCGATGTGGGCCACCGCCGGGAGTTGGACCTGGCCCTGGAGCTGCCGCCCAGCGAGCTGGAGGCCGTGGCGCCCGCCGAGCAGACCGCGGAGATCCTCGACCGCATCGCCGAGCTGATCGAAGCGCACCGCACGACGCTCGTGTTCGTCAACACCCGCCGGGAGGCCGAGCGCATCGCCCACCTGCTGGGCGAGCGTCTCGGCGACGGCGCCGTGGCCTCCCACCACGGATCGCTGTCCAAGGAGCGCCGCCTGCGGGTGGAGACCCGCTTGCGGGCCGGCGACCTGCGCGCCCTAGTGGCCACCGCCTCCCTGGAGCTGGGCATCGACATCGGCCCGGTGGACTTGGCCTGTCAGATCGGCAGCCCCCGCAGCATGGCCGTGTTCCTGCAGCGGGTCGGCCGCTCGGGCCACTCGGTGGGGGCGGTGCCGAAGGGCCGGCTGTTCCCCACCACCCGCGACCAGCTGATCGAGTGCGCCGCGCTGCTAGCGGGGGTGCGGGCCGGCCGCCTCGACGCCGTGCTGCCGCCGACAGCGCCCATGGACATCCTGGCCCAGCAGATCACCGCCGAGTGCGCCGCCGAGCGTTGGGGGGTCGATGACCTGTTCGGGCTGGTGCGCCGGGCCGCGCCCTACGCGGAGCTGTCGCGGGAGGACTTCGAGGAGACTCTGCGGTTCACCAACGTCGGTGTGGTCACCGGGCGTGGGCGGCGCGGCAACTACGTACACCTGGACACGGCGACGGGTGAGGCGGCGGGGCGGCGCGGCGCCCGCCTCGCTGCGCTGACCTCCGGCGGCGCCATTCCCGACGTGGCCGACTACCGAGTGCTGCTCGACCCCGACGACACCTTCCTGGGCACCGTGAATGAGGACTGGGCCATCGAGTCGATGGCCGGTGACGTGTTCCTGCTGGGCTCGCACTCCTGGCGCATCCGTCGTGTCGAATCGGGCGTGGTGCGGGTGGTTGATGCGCAGGGCGCGCCGCCGACGGTGCCGTTCTGGCTGGGCGAGGCCCCGTCGCGGACCGCCGAACTGAGCAGCGAGGTGAGCGAGCTGCGGAAGCTGGCCGAAGAGTTCCTCGAAGCCGGCGACCCCGACGGCGCCCGGGAGGCCGTGGCTGAGCGCTGCGGCCTCGACGCCGCGTCCGCCGAGGCGGTCATGTCGTACCTGGCGGCGGCGCGGGCATCCCTCGGTTCGCTGCCCATCCAGCGCCGCCTGGTGATCGAACGGTTCTTCGACGAGACCGGCGGCATGCAGCTCGTCATCCACTGCCCCCACGGCGGCCGGCTGAACCGCGGGTTGGGCCTGGCGCTGCGCAAGCGCTTCTGTCGCACCTTCGACTTCGAGCTGCAAGCCGCCGCCAACGACGACGCCGTCGTGCTGTCGCTGGGGCCTCAGCACAGCTTCCCCCTCAGCGACGTGCCGCGGATGCTCGACCCGGCCACGGTGACCGACGTGCTCACACAGGCGATCGTGGTCTCGCCGCTGTTCGGGGTGCGCTGGCGCTGGAACCTGAACCGGGCGCTGGTGGTGCTGCGCTTCAAGGGCGGCAAGCGCAACCCGCCGCCGATCCAGCGGATGGAGGCCGACGACGTGATGGCGGCGGTGTTCCCCGGCCTGGCCGCCTGCGGGGAGAATCTCGCCGGGCCGATCCCGATCCCCGATCATCTGCTGGTGCGTCAGACGCTGCACGACGCGCTGCACGAGGCCACCGACATTGACGGTCTCGTGGCGCTGCTGGAGGCGATGCGCTCCGGCGAGGTGGCCGTCGAGTTCCGCGACACCCCCGAGCCGTCGCCGCTGGCGCACGAGATCTTGAACGGACGGCCCTTCACCTTCCTCGACGAGGCACCGCTGGAGGAGCGGCGAACCCGGGCCGTGCGCCTGCCGCGGGGTCTGCCAGTGGACCTCAGCGAGATCGGCGCGCTGCACCCCGACGCCATCGCCCGGACGTGCGCCGAGGTGGCGCCGGAGGTGCGCGACCCAGACGAGCTGCACGACCTGCTCGCCCAGCTGGTGCTCTGCCGGCCCCGCTCGGACTGGGAGGACATCCACCGACGCCTCGCCGAGTCCGGGCGGGCGGGCACCGTCGGCGGCCACTGGTGTACGACCGAGCTGCGCCCCGCGGTTGCCGCCCTCCTGGGCGCCGAGGAGCCAGAGAGCAACGGCACCGACGAGCCGACGGAGGTCGGCGACCCGGCAGATGTGGCGATCGAGGCGATCCGCGGCCACCTCGAGGTCATGGGGCCGGTGACCGCCGAGGAGTTGGCCGCCGCCACGTCGCTGGGACTCGGGCGTGTCCGAACTGCCCTGGCCGCGCTGCAAGGGGAAGGGTTCGCCCTGGCGGGTCAGTTCCGCCCTCCAGGGCCCTGCTCGGCGGGGGGAGCCGAACCCGAGTGGTGCAGCCGCCGCCTGCTGGCGCGGATCCACGTCTACTCGCAGCGCCGGCGCCGCCGTGACATCCAGCCTGTGACCGCGCAGGACTTCATGCGCTTCCTGTTCCGCTGGCAGCATGTGGCGCCTGGCACGCAGCTGCGGGGCCGCGCCGGGCTCGTGGCCGCCATCGAGCAGCTGCAGGGATTCGAGGCCGCGGCCGGTGCCTGGGAGCGGCAACTCCTCGCACGCCGCGTCGACGGCTACCTGCCCGTCTGGCTGGACGACATGTGCCTGTCCGGCGAGCTGGCGTGGGGTCGCCTGGGGCTGCGGCGCGGCGAGGGGGGACGCCCCGGCAGCGGCGCTTCTCGCGCCACCCCGGTGACGCTCGGGCTGCGCGGCGACTTCGACTGGCTGGCCGCAGCCGCCCGCGGATCCGAGGCACCCGCGGCTCCGGCGGCAGGCGCCCTCGCGGAGATCGTCGAGTCCCTCGAACGCCACGGCCCCCGGTTCGCCAGCGAACTGGCCGCCGACTGCGGGCGGCTGGCGACCGATGTCGAGTCGGGGCTGACCGACGGTGTGGCCCGTGGCCTGCTCACCGCCGACAGCTTCGGGGCGCTGCGCTCCCTGCTCGGGGGGCCGCGCCGAGGTGCGCCCGGCGGCCGCATCGCCCCGCGCCGAGGGCTGCGCCGCGGAGCGCACGGCCTGACCGGACCGGTGGGTCGCTGGTCGCTGCTCGCCGCGCTCGAGGACCGCTTCGATCCTGACGAGCTGGCCGAGGCGGCAGCCGAGCAGCTCTTGGCTCGCTGGGGAGTCGTGTTCGGTGACCTGCGGGTTATGGAGACGCTGGCGGTGCCTTGGCGAGACATTCTCTGGGCGCTGCGCCGCCTCGAGGCTCGCGGCGTCGTCCGCGGGGGCCGCTTCGTCACCGGCTTCACTGGCGAGCAGTTCGCTCTGCCAGCCGCGGTCGACGAGATCCGCCGGGTGCGGCGCCGCGAGCGCAACGGCGAACGGGTGGAGGTCTCCGCCACGGATCCGCTGAACCTCACCGGACTCGTCACGCCAGGTCCGCGGATCCCCGCGGTCGCGACCCGCACGGTCACCTACATCGACGGTCTGCCCCAAGCTGACCCCGCCGGTGCCGACCGCCGCGCCGGTGCCCCCCGCCCCGTCGAGCCCGACGAGCACCCTGACGACACCGCCGTGCCGATCGGCGCCCGCCTCGGCGAGCAACACCACCGAGCCGCGGGTACCCCGTTGGCGCCGGCGCGGCGGTGAGCGGCAACCGGTCGCCGGTCACGATCGGGATCGACGTCGGCACCACGGCCACCAAGGCTGTGGCAGTGGACGACTCGGGCTCGATCCTGGCCCGCAGCCGTCGCCCCCACGGGTTGCATTTCCCCGCCCCGGGCCTCATCGAGCACGACGCGGACGTCGCTTGGCGCCGCGGGCCGCTGGCCGCTTGGGCCGACGTGTGCCGCGCCGGGGTGCCGCAGTCGGCGTGCGTGGCGGCGATGCTGCCGACGCTTGCGTCGGTGGGCGCCGACGGCGTGCCGCTCGGCGCCGGTCTGCTGTACGGCGACGCCCGCGGCGAGGCCGTCAGCGGTCTGCCGCCGGTCGGCAACGAGGAGTTCGTGGGGTTTCTGCGCTACTTGGCGGGACGGCACCCCGACGCAGCCGGGTTCTGGCCGGCGCAGACCGTCGCCAACTTCGCCCTAGCCGGCCGTGCCGCGCTCGACACCGCCACAGCCATGGCGGCCGTCCCGCTGCTGGGCGCCGACGGCTGGGACGCCGAGCGCTGCGCGCAGCTAGGCGTCGCCCCCGAGCAGCTGCCCCAGCTAGTGGCCGGCTGGCAGCCTGCCGGTCTTGTGGCTGGCGACGCACTCGGCGTAGGGAGCGTCGCGGTGCCTGGCGAGGCGGGCGGCGTGCCGCTGGGCGCCGGCATCCCCGACGGGCTGGCCGAGTTGGCCGTGGCGGGCGCCGGCGAGGCAGGCGACGTGATCGTCACGCTCGGCAGCACGTTGCTCTGCTGGGTCGTGACCGATTCCTGGCTGGACGTCGACGGCTTGTGGACGATCCCGCACGTCGTGGCCGACCGGTTCTGTGTCGGCGGTCCGAGCAACGCCGGCGGGCTGTTCTGGGACCGGGTGCGAGCCATGCTGGGCGACCCGCCGCCGGGCGAGGAATTCGACGCCGCGCTGGCGGCGCTGGATCCCGGCGACCTGCCGGTGTGGATCCCGTCGGTCCATCCGGAGCGCACGCCGGTCGCCGGCCGCGCCCGCTCGGCCTCGCTGCTGGGCTTGGAGGCCACGCACCGCCGGGCGCATCTCCATCGGGCGGCCTTGGATGCCGCAGGCTTCGTCGTGCGCCGCCACATCGAAGCAGCCGGGACTACCCCCCGGCGCATCGTGGCGACCGGCGGCGGCACCGTTGTGGGGCCATGGACGCAGGCCCTGGCCGACTGCTGCGACCTGCCGGTATACGTCGGTGCGGTCCCCGAGAGCGCCGCTTTGGGCGCCGCCTTCGCCGCCCGCCTCGTGGCCGGGCTGGAGACCGACTTGGCCGACGGGGCGCGCTGGGCCGCAACGGCGCGGATCGTCGAGCCCGATCCCCGATGGGTCGGCCCATGCGAGGCGCGCTACCAGCGGTTCATGACGCTTCTCGACGGGAAGTAGCGGCGGATCGCCAAGCCGATCTAGCCCGACCTGCCACCGACGCCGCCGATTGTCGGATCGCCTCGCGGCTTCACTGACCGACACTCCGTCCGAGCCTGGCCGGGCAGTGCCGCCGCTGCGTAGTGTCACGGCCGTGGCGACTTCGATCACGATCACCGGCAGCGGGATTCCGATGCTCTCGCCCGGGCGCGCCGGGGCCGGGGCCTTGCTGCGCTGTGACGACACGCTCATCCAGGCAGACGCGGGACCGGCGACGCTGTTCCGCCTCACCGAGGCCGGCGTCGACATCACCCAGCTAGCCGCGCTGGTCATCACCCACCACCACAGCGACCACCTGATGGGCATCCCCGAACTGGTGCTGACTCGCTGGATACGCAACGGGGCGCGGCCTTGCTCCCCGCTGCCGATCCACTGCCCCGACGGCCCCGCTGTCGGCTACCTCGAAACGCTGCTGGACAACCTGGGGCCGGACATCGCGGCGCGCATCGCCCTCGCCGACTTCCCGGACCGGCCCGAACCCGCCGTCCACCCGTTCGAGCCCGCCCCGACGCCGGTGACCGTGGCCACCGTGGGCGACGTGCTCATCGAGTCGGTGCTCGTGGACCACGGCGAGATCCACCCGGCGGTGGCTTACCGCTTCACGACACCCGACGGCACCGTGGTCGTCTCGGGCGACACCCGCGCCTGCGACGCCGTCGAGAACCTGGCGGCCGGTGCCGCCGTCCTTGTCCACGAGGTGCTGAGCAGCCGGCGCCTCCTCGAGGCGGGCCTACCGCCGCGCCGCGTCGAGCGGCTCGCCGGCTATCACGCCGAGGCGCCCACGGTGGGCGCACTGGCCGCCCGCGCCGGCGTGCAGCAGCTCGTGCTCACCCACCTCATGCCGGCGCCGCGAAACGCCGAGGACGAGGACGAACTGGCCACTGAAGTGCGCTCAGGCGGGTTCGCAGGCGAACTCATCGTGGCCTCAGACCTCGCCACCGCCACGATCTAGCCGCAGCGCCGCTGTGCCGACACAAGCGATTTGCCGCGTCTCGGTGCCGAACGGCTCGATGGCCGAGCAATTTGATGGCCCAGTTATCGATTGCGGGGGCGAACTCCATCGGTCGGTTGCGGTTGGTCCGATCGGCCATCATGGCCGATCAGTCGCAACCACCGATGGAGGAGGAGGCTGCCAGGCAGCTGCACCTCCACGCCTGGCGGGGTGATCGTGAGGCTCTACTCGGCGGGCTCGGGCCGAGTAGTGGTCAGGTGCCGAGGTTGGTGATGGGGACGACGGTGACGCCGCCGGGATGTTCGTAGCCGTGGCCGCCGGCGGTGATGACGACGAGGCGCGCCGGCGCGCCGGCGTGGTCGGCGTCGATGCGGCAGCGGAGGCGATGGAGGTTGCGGACTGCCTGTTCGATGGCCGCCTCGCCGCCGAGTTTGACCTCTACGGCGATCCAGCGGCCGTCGGGATGTCGCACGATGGCGTCGACCTCGAGGCCGTCGCCGTCGCGGTAGTGGGAGAGTTCGCAGCCGCTGGCTTGGCCGTGTATGCGAAGGTCGCGCACGACGAGCGATTCGAAGAGCAGGCCCGCGAACTTCAGGTCGGCCACGACAGCGTCGCTGGTGGCGCCCAGCGCGGCGGCAGCGAGGGACGGGTCGGCGAGGTGGCGCTTGGGGGTGCCGCGCAGCGGGGCGCGGGAGGTGATCCGCGGTTTCCACGCCGGCAGGTCCTCGACGACGAACAGGCGCTCAAGGGCGGCGATGTAGGAGGCAACGGTGCGGCGGTGAACGGCGCCTGCCTCCGAGCTGGCATCGGCAGTGTCGGCGGCGAGGGTGGCGAAGCTCGCCTCGGTCGCCGTGTTGCGGGCGAGCGATCTCAGTAGGCGCCGCACGCCTTCGGGATTGCGGGCCACGCCGTCGACGCGTGAGACGTCGGTCCGGCTGATCTCGTTGAGGTAACCCCGCAGTACCCGCAGCGCGGTCTCCCCGCTGGCTCTGGTGCGCACCAGGTTCGGCCAGCCCCCTCGGCAGGCCATTGCCATAACGTCGCCGAGACGGTGCCCGGAGTCGGCGGCGGACCGTCGCCCGGGCGCGAACAGGCCTGTCAGCGACACGCTGCCGTCGGATTCGCCCGACTCGAACAGGCTCATGGGCCGCATCCGCACGCGCAGCACCCGCCCAGCCCCGGAGTGGCGGGTTATGTCGTCAGGAGGATCGGCGGAGCCGGTGAGGATGAACTGACCGGGCAGGGCACGGTCGTCACAGGCCCGCCGCATCGGGTTCCAGATGTCGGGGGCCAACTGCCATTCGTCCAACAAGCGCGGCGACGCGCCGTCGAGCAGCGCCGCGGAGTCCACGTTGGCGGCCAGCCGAGCGCTCACGGTGGCGTCGAGCAGTTGCTCGCTGGCTGCGAACTGCCGGGCGGTCCAAGTCTTGCCGCAGGCCCGCGGCCCCTCGATCAGCACCGCCGGCGATGCCGCCAAGGCGGCGCGCATCTCTCGGTCCACCACGCGTGGCAGGTATCCCGGCGGGCTCAACCCGGAACTCATGGGGCGCAGGACCTGCAACTCCGGTAGGCGTCGATGCCCAAACTCTACTCCGGCGCGACTGCGAATGCCCGTTTATTGGCACGTCACATAGCCATATATGGGCACTTCCAGCGTGGAGGTCGAGGTGGAGGCGTTCGCCTCGCCGCTCGGTCGGCTAGGGGCCTGTAGGCGCCCAGCGGGCTGGGCTTTCGCGCCGCGGAGCTCCTTGGCTTGCGCCGCCGGCAGCGCCTCGGCAGCTGCCGGCGGGAGCCCGGGGGCAGGCCCCGGGTGCCGCGCCCGCCTCTCCGCGCCAGCCGGCGCCGCCCCGTAGCCTCCCGCGGCCGCGCAACGGCGCAGCTTCCGGTGCACCGTCGAGCGGTGCCGGCCGAGCCGGCGCGCCGTCTCCTCCACGCTCAAGCCCGCGGCGCGCATCTCCTCGATCCGGACGCGCTCCTCGATGCTGATCCTCTGTGCCATGCTGGACAGGTCCATCGGTCGGTTGCGGTTGCTATCGACCGGCCATCATGGCCGATCAGTCGCAACCACCGATGGAGTTCGCCCGATTACTGTCAAGCTTAACCGTCTGGCGCGCTGGTCGTGCGCCGGAGACTCAGGAGCCGCTGACGTGCTGAGCTGTGCGCGGAGATTGCCGCCGAACTGTCGTCCAATACGAAGAGCGTTGACGCGCGCGGCCCAAAAGGTGCCGGTCGTCAGATAAGGGACGTCGGTGGAGCCTCATGAGTTCATCGCCAAGTGGCGCTCGTCGGTTCTGAAGGAGCGTTCCGCGGCTCAGGAGCATTTCCTCGATCTCTGCCGGGTGTTGGGTGAGCCAACGCCGGCCGAAGCCGATCCGACCGGTGTTACGTATTGCTTCGAGCGGGGCGCTCTGAAGGACAGCGGCAGCCCCGGGTGGGCCGATGTCTGGAAGCGCCATCACTTCGCCTGGGAGTACAAGAGTCCGGGCGAGAGCCTCGACGCGGCGTTCAACCAGCTTCGGCAGTATTCGCTGGCGCTGGAGAACCCGCCACTGCTGATCGTCTGCGATCTGAGACGGTTCCGGATCCGCACCAACTGGACGAACAGCGTCAGCGAGACCCACGAGTTCGTCCTCGACGACCTGGCCGATGCGGCGAACCGCAACCTGCTGAAGTGGGCGTTCTCGGATCCAGACAGGCTGCGGCCAGGAGACACCCGCCAGTCGTTGACCGAGCGCGCCGCGGCGTCGTTCGCGGAACTCGCCGGAGCGTTGCGGGAACGGGGCCACGATCCGCAGCGGGTCGCGCTCTTCGTGAATCGGCTGGTGTTCTGCATGTTCGCCGACGATGTCGGGCTGCTGCCCGAGGAGATGTTCTCGCGGGTGCTCATCCGATCTCGGCCCAAGCCGGATCGCTTCGCGGGCCTGGCCGGGACTCTGTTCGAAGTGATGGCCCACGGTGGCGAGGTCGGTTTCGAACCGGTGCCCTGGTTCAACGGCGGGCTGTTCGCTGACGACGACGCTCTGCCGCTGGAGGAGTCGGACATAGCTGCGGTATCGAAGGCGGCGGCCTTGGACTGGTCCGAGATCGACCCATCGGTCCTCGGCACACTGTTCGAGCGCGGCCTCGATCCCGGCAAGCGCTCCCAACTCGGGGCGCACTACACGGACCGCGACAAGATCATGCTGCTCGTCGAGCCGGTGGTGATCCGCCCGTGGCTCACGGAATGGGCTGCGGAGAAGGCACAGATCGCTGCCGACTTGGAGCGCGCGGACGCCGCCAAGGCGCCGGCAACCCGCAAGAAGCGCCGGAATGAGGCCGAATTGCGCTATCGAGCGTTCCTGGACCGGCTGCGCGCCTTCACGGTGCTCGACCCGGCGTGCGGTTCGGGCAACTTCCTGTACCTGGCCCTGCAGGCGCTCAAGGACCTGGAGCACCAGGTGCAGTTCGAGGCGGAGGCGTTCGGCTTCCCGCGGACGTTCCCGGCGATCGGCCCGGCCAACGTGAAGGGCATCGAGATAAACCCCTACGCCGCCGAACTGGCGCGCGTGTCGGTCTGGATCGGCGAGATCCAGTGGATGCGGCGTCACGGATTTGCGGAGTCGCGCAACCCCATCTTGAAGCCGCTCGACACCATCGAGTGCCGCGACGCGGTCCTCACCCCGGAGGGTGCCGAGCCCGACTGGCCGCAAGCCGACGTCGTGATCGGCAACCCGCCGTTCCTGGGCGGCAAGCTCCTGATCGACAACCTGGGCGAGGACTACGTGGCGCAGGTGTTCGCCGCCTACGAGGGCCGCGTGCCCGCCGAGGCGGACCTCGTCTGCTACTGGTTCCACAAAGCGGGTCAGCAGATCGCATCGGGCAAGGCGGCTCGGGCCGGTCTCGTCGCCACCAACTCCATCCGAGGCGGCGCCAACCGGCGCGCGCTGGCGGCAGCGACGCGAGACCGCCGCATCTTCGAGGCGTGGAGCAATGAGCCGTGGGTGATCGACGGCGCGGCCGTGCGGGTGTCGCTGGTCTGCTTCGCCGGCGCCGGCGACGAGGCGCTGGGGGGCACGCGGCTCGACGGCGCGTCGGTCGAGGAGATCTTCACCGACCTGACGGCGCGGCGAGACGGCGTCGGCGTTGACCTGACGAACGCTCGCCGCCTTGCCGAGAACGACGGCGTGGCGTTCATGGGCGACACGAAGGGAGGACCATTCGACGTCCCAGGCGACCTGGCGCGCCAGTGGCTCTGCCTGCCCGCGAACCCCAACGGCCGGACGAACGCCGACGTGCTGAAGCCGTGGGTCAACGGCATGGACGTGACTCGGCGCCCGGCTGGCAAGTGGATCATCGACTTCGGGCCGACGATGCCGGTCGGAGAGGCGGCGCTGTACGAGGAACCGTTCCGTTGGGCGACCGAGCACGTCAATCCGATGCGTCAGACGAATCGGCGCGAGGCCTACCGCGAGTATTGGTGGCGCCACGCTGAGCCGCGGCCGCAGATGCGGGAAGCGCTGAGCCGCCTTTCTCGGTACGTCGCCACACCGACGGTGGCCAAGCATCGCCTGTTCGTTTGGCTCGATGCGGGCATTTGCCCCGACCATCAACTGATCGTCATTGCCCGTGACGACGACACGACATTCGGAATCCTGCACAGCCGGTTCCACGAAGTCTGGTCGCTACGGCGCGGGACGAGTCTGGAGGACCGGCCGCGCTACACGCCCACATCCACCTTCGCGACGTTCCCATTCCCGACCGGCCTGACGCCAACCGTGCCGGCGACCGAGCACGCGTCCAACCCGCGTGCGACAGCCATAGCCAAGGCAGCCCGACGCCTCGTCGAGCTGCGTGACCGCTGGCTCAACCCGCCCGAATGGGTCGAGTGGGTCGACGAGCCGGTTCCCGGCTATCCGAAGCGGCCCGTTCCTCGCGATGAGCACGCAGCGAACGAACTCAAGAAACGCACCCTGACGAACCTCTACAACACCCGCCCGCAATGGCTCGCCAATGCACACCAAGCCCTCGACGAGGCCGTCGCCGCCGCATACGGCTGGCCGGCAGACATCTCCGACGAAGACGTTCTCCGCGAGTTGCTGGAACTCAACGGCGGCTAGCCACGTCAGTAGTAGCCCAAGTCGTCTCCGGGGTCAGATCGACGGTGCACTCGAAGCGCCGGGGAGAATCGGAGTCAACACAAACTCCTAGTTCAGAGCGCTGCGCGTTCGTAAGCACTGGCAGGAATCGGCCCGCGCTAACACCACGTGGCCTCGCTCTCCGACCGCATGCTGGCGGAGCGACTGTGCCAGCATCTCATCGGATCCCAATGAGCCGGTGGCCCTCTGGGTTGGCACCAACGTTGATCCCGCCGGACGCCCCCGCGCAATCTGGTCGCGCCGGCGAGCACTTCGCCGACGCGCTCTGCCGGGAATTGCTCGACGGACTCCGTGTGCGCGGCCTCAGCAAGCCGGTATCGTCGGCCCGTGGGTTCAAATGACAATCCTGCAAGTTCGGACGCGGTAGGCATTCCGGCGAGTTGCCAGGATCGTGAAACTCGGACCATCGGGTCAGCGTTGATCTGCGAAGCTCGGCGGCTCAGCACCGCCGAACGCCGGGTTCTCCAGGTCAGTGACTCTCAGCTCGGTTTCGCCGATCTCTGTTTCCGCGCGATCCAGTTGCTCCTCGACGATGGTGATGCCCGACCCAAGTGGGATCGGCTGACTGACCTCGGCGCCCGCGCCGTTGAACTCTGCGATTCCGTTGACCGGGGCGAGATCGAGTTCGCAGAGGACATGGACCCCAAGTCGCTCGGCCTCGCGTGGCGCAAACTTGAGGAGCATCTCGCGATCGAGGTTGACCGTGACGGTGCAGTCATCCTTCCTCGGTGGTTCTGGAGATGGCCGGTTCCCGAGTTCCGCCACAGCGCGGGCGTGGACCCAGCGGCAAGACGCGCGCAACTCCCAAGGCGTGTCTGCCAGATGGTTGTTGGGAGTGCCAGCCAGCTAGGTTCAGCCCAGACCGGGTAATCGCGGCTCGGCAGCGACGCCGGCTCGCGCGATCTCGTAGGGATCGTCGGCGTCCGGGGGCGGTCGTCGGCCGCGGATGCTCTGCCATGGGTTTGTCAATTCCTCGGTAGGTGAGTAGAAGCGCCCTCGCTTCTCTCCGACAGGATTCAGCAACCCGGCTCGTACCATCGCCGCCAAGTCGCTGGTTGCTACCGCGTCGCTGATGGTCTCGCCTGCCGTCGCCTTTGTGGTGGTCACATACAGCGACCGGCGCAGGCGCCAGCCGCGGGCTGCATCGACGAGAGCGCCCACTGTGCGGGGCGCCAGCCTGTGGTGCTGGGCGATTTGCTCGCATGCATCCCAAAGCGCCTCGAGTTCCCGGATGCGCCGCAGAACAGTGCGTGCCTGGCGGTAGTGGGCCGTGAGGCTGAACTCGATCCAAGGCAGGGCGCTGTTCTGCGGCGACCAGGCGCCGCGGGCGACCTCGGTGAGCACTGCGTAGTAGGCGGGGGTGTTGGCGCCGAGATACTCCTCGATGCTTACGAACTCTGGCGAGACTTCGCCGGCGGAGGCGAGCACGAGCGTCTGGAGGCAGCGGGCCATGCGCCCGTTGCCGTCGCTGAACGGATGGATAAGCGTGAGGTTCAGATGTGCCATGGCCGCAGTCACCGATATCGGCGCTTCGCTGTCGGTGATCTGTGAGAGCGTCTCGGTCACCAACGGCTCCACGAGTTCGCGATCCGGTGCCTCGTACACGACGTCGCCGTCGCTGCTGCTCACCCACACGGCCCCCGGTCGCCAGCGACCGGGATGCTTGGTGAAGTCGTATTGCATCATCATGAAGTGCAGCGACAGCAGGAGCGAGGCGTTGATGTCGGGTGCGGTAGGAGCGATCTGCAGGACACAGGTCATGGCCTCGCGGTAGCCAGCGATCGCCCGCCGGGTCTCGGTACGTACGTCGGCGGGCTCCTCTCCGTCGATGATTGCGGCGGCGCTCTCGACGCTCGTGTGGTAGCCCTCGATGGACAGCGATCCTCGGGCTGCCCGGGCAAAGGCGGTACGGCGTAGCGAACCCGTCCAGCGGCGCGGTTCGCGCAGGTAGAAGCGCAACTCCTCGCGTAGCGTGCCGATCATGCCCAAGACGCTTGAGTCGATGTCTCGCAGGGGTGGAGTTGCGTAAATCACACAGACGATATTAGCAAAGTAATCGATCAAATCAATAGATAACTAATCTATCTAGCCCCTGGCCCTGGTTGTTCGTGGGGGTGGGTGAAGGCGACGTAACTGCTCTTTTCTCTGCTGGGATGGCTCCGTTCTCGCTTTCGGAGTTCAGGGGCGTCGGCAAAACCCTGGGGGGTTCACGTTCTTTAACGAGCGCGAGGCCGATCATGCAGAGCGCGGCCCATGCGGCGTTGGCGTCCCAGTCGGTGAACGGCATGCGCGCGAGGCCGCTGCCCTTGAGCCGCCGGACCGCGTCCGCGGCGTCGGCGTGTGAGCGCATCAGGCGGTCCGGTCGCGCCGGTTCTCCGCTCTGGTCGGTGCAGAACCCCCAGTAGCGCCGGTGGTCGCTGTCGAAAAGGCTGCGCTGGGCTCCGGGGCGCAGCGGCTCGCGGCGCGCCACCAGCCGTGTGCCTTCGGGCCGCCCCGACAGGTCCGCCGTGCCGGTGAGGTCCGCTGCCTGCGCGCGGCTGCGCCGCCGCCCGGCGCCCCGCTCGGCGTCTTGCCGCCGGTCCGGGTCCGACGAGGCGGCCCCGACGGCGGCTCGGACGCCTGCCGCGGCGCGCGCCGAGACGCAATAGCCGACGTTGCGGTCCCGACAGCCCCGGGCGATCCGCGTCGAGCGTCCCGCAGCGTCGGCGCGCGCCACCAGCGGGCGCCGCACCAAGTCCCCGCCGCCGCCCCCGCGGCGCCCCGCGGCGTCGGCCCGGGGCAGCACCGCCACCGCGGCGTCGAGCACCTCGAGATGATCCGAGATGCTGTTCGCGGCGGCGTTGCCGGGCCGCTGCTTGACCCACAGAGGCTCCCCGCCGGCGGCGGAACAGACCATCGGGCGAAACCCGTAGCCGCCCTTGTCGTCCGGCGCGGCGCCCTGCTTGTTCTCCGAATGGACCTCCACCGGGGTCGAGTCGATGTCGACCACCAGCGGCTCGGCGCGCTCGGCGCCGGCCCACAAACGCTCACGCACCGCGACCGTCGACGCCGACAGCGCCTCGCCGCCGCCCGCGCCGAGGCCTCGGATCGCGCGGTACAGCGTCGAGTCCGAAGCCGCATCGCCGAACAACTCCCGCTGCGCGCGCAGATACTCAATGTCGCTGCACGCCCCCCCCGCCGCCGGCGAGCATCAACAACGCATGGGTCAACACACCGCCCCGGTCATGGACCGGGGCGCGCCCGCCGCGGGGGGGGGGGGGGGCGGGGGGGCGCGCGCGGGGGCCCCCCCCCCGGGGGGGGGGGGAGAGGGGGCGGGGGGGGGGGGGGGGGGGGCGGGGGGGGGGCGGGGGGG
>VXNF01000123.1:0-7668 GCA_009840735.1 Acidimicrobiia bacterium
GCCCGCAGCCTGCGCTGCCCGCAGTGCGCCGGCGAGTCGGTGGCGGAGTCCAACGTGTCGGTCGCCCGGGAGATCCGCGCCGACATCGCCCGCCGCGTCGACGCCGGCCAGAGCGACGAGCAGATCAGCGCCGCCTACGCCGCCCTGTACGGCGACGCGATCCTGCTGACCCCGCCGGCGCGGGGCATCGGCAGCCTCGTGTGGATCGTCCCGGCCATAGTCGGCCTCACCGCCGCGGCCGGCCTGGGCCTCGCCTTCCGGCGCTGGCGCTGAACTCCCCCAGAAGCTCCCGACGTGCGAGGCCCGAGGCCTGGCAGTCAAGTCCGGGCCCAACTGCCAACTTCTGCTACGTTCGTAGCCTCAGCACTGCTACGATAACTATCTTCACGCTGCTAAGATAACACGCTTCAGACTGCTACGCTAGGTCCGTGGAGTACATTCCGCGCCTCGTTGACGCCCAGCTGGCACGGGCGCTTGCGACCCACCCCGTTGTGCTGGTGACCGGTGCCCGCGGCGTCGGCAAGACCACCACGGCCCAGCAGGTGGCCAGGTCGGCGGCGTTCTTCGACGACACGGCCACGCTCACGGTGTTCCAGGACAACCCCGAGGCCGCGCTAGGGCAGTTCCAAGAGCCGCTCCTCGTGGACGAGTGGCAGCTGGCCCCTGAGGTGGTGCGGGCCATCAAGCGCACCGTCGACCGGGATCGCAGACCGGGCCGGTTCATTCTCACCGGTTCGCCCGACCCGCAGAGCCGTTCGGAGTTCCAGGCGCTCACCGGCCGCGCGGCGGTCGTGCGCCTCAATCCGATGACGGTGCGCGAGCGGAAGTTGCGGGTCGCCCCTCCGTCAGAGGCCTCCACCGTGGCCGACCTGCTGTCCGGCACGCCACCGGCGGGACGTCCGGACCACACCCCCGACATCTTCGAGTATCTCGATCTGGCCGCGGTCGGCGGTTTTCCCGAAGCCGCAGCCGGCGACTCCGAAGCCCATGCGCAGGCATGGTGCCGCGACTACTTGAGGGTGCTTCTGCGACGAGACCTGCCACTGTTCGGATCGAGGCGCTCGGTCTCCCACTTCAGCCGGTACCTCACCGCATCCGCCCATCACGCCACGCGATCTCCTGAGGACGGCAGCCTCCGCAACGCGGCGCAGGTGAACCCGGTGACGCACCGCGAATATCGGCACATTCTCCTTGACTTGGATCTGACAGTCGAACTGCCCGCGTTCGCCAGCGACGCCATTCGCTACCTGGCCAAGTCACCCAAATTGCTGTTCAGCGACTCCGGTTTGCTGATCGCAGCGCTGAACGTGCCGCTGCCTCGGTTGAAGCTGAACGGCGAACTCTACGGCAGGGTCATCGAGACGTTCGCCCTCAGTCAGATCCTCGCTGAGCTCGAGGCTCTCGACATGAAGGACGCCTTGAGCCATCTGCGCACCCACAAGGGCACCCACGAGATCGACGCAGTCATCGAGACTGACGACGGGGGCGTCGTTGCGGTTGAAGTCAAGTCGGCCAACCGACACAGACCGGCGGACATCAAGCACCTCGAATGGCTGGCGCAACAGCTTGGAGACCGATTCAAGCTCGGGCTCGTGCTCACCACTGGTCGCTACGTCAGCAACGTCCGCAGTGAGGTGAGCGACCGCATCTGGGCAGCACCGATCAGCGTTCTCTGGCAACGACAACCAACCGACAAGGCGCCCTCGCCGGAGTGACACCCCTGTCAGGCTGAAGGCCGTTGGCTTCTGCCCCAGAGATGGAAGCGCAGGGGACGCGGCGAGACTGGCACGGTGAGCCGTGACGAACGCCGAGCGCTGGGGCCCGAGGCTGAGGAGCTGGACTTCTTGGAACGGTCGCTGGCCGACCTCGACGCTGAGCGGGCGGCGGGTGACATCAGCGAGGACGACTACCGGCAACTGACTGCCACCTACGCCGAGCGAGCGGACGCGGTTCGCCGCCGCGGCGGAGTCGGCGGATCGGCTGGCGGGGGAGATGGCAATCGGGCCAGTGGGGGAGATGGCGCGGCGGGCGGCGGCCGGGGCGATGCTCCGGGGCGCATCCACCGCGGCGGCGGTCGTGGGCCCGGCCCGGTCCGTCGCCGTCGGCAGTGGCGCAGGCCGGTGGCCGTTCTGGTGGTCGTGGCTATGGTCGGCGGCGGGCTCGGGATCGGCTTGGCCTCGGCGCTGGGCAGTCGCTCGTCGTTGGACACCGCCACCGGCGACATCCGCCAGAGCACCCGCGGCATGCTCTTTGAGGCTCAAGAGCATTTGGCCGCCGGGCGCTTCGAGGAGGCCGAGCAGATCTACGCCGCGGTCGTCGACACCCAGCCCTCGAACGCCGAGGCGCACGCTTACTGGGGGTGGATCGACTTCCAGCGCGGCGACCTGGACTCAGCCGGCGAGCGCATTGCCACGGCGGTGGCCGCCGACGCCCGCTACCCGCCCGCCCGAGTGTTCGGGGCGGTGGTGGCGCTGCGCACCGACCGCTTCGAGGAGGCCGCGGCCCATCTGGCGGTCTTCGACGCCGTCGACCCTCCGCCGCTCATGCTGGAGCTGGTCGCCGACGCCGAACTGCGCGAGCGCGTCCTGGCGGGCCGCCTCGCCGCCGCCGAAGCCACAGGGGACGCCGCCGCCGTCGAGTCGCTGCTGGCTGACGCCACCTCGGCGCACATGGCGACTGCGGCCCACCTGCTAGCCGACCGCGGCCAACCAGTGCTGGCCGCCCGGCTCTTCGGCCGCGCCGTGGAGGCCGACCCGGCCAACGTGGCGGCGCTGGTGGGCCGCGGCGCGCTGCTGACCTCGCCGGACTTCGCCGCCTTCGAGGACTTGCTGGCCGAGGGCATGCGCGCCCTGGACCGGGCCGTCGAGCTGGCCCCCGACGACCCCGAGGCCCGCTTCTGGCGGGGCTTGGCCCTGGCCCGCCTCGGCCTCTTCGGCGACGCCCTGGCCGACCTGGACCACCTGGCTGCGCTGCCGGCGCCCGCCCGGCTGCTCAGCGAAGGCGCACGCCTCGCCGAGCAGGTCCGGGCCGCCGCCGCGACGAGCCGCTGAGGCCCGGCGCAGGCCCGACCGCGACTCGCCGGTTCGCCTGGGTCAGCGAAGCGCGCTGTCGGGCTTGCGCGGCGTCTTGGCGTAGCTGGCGGTCAGCAGGGACTCGCCGTCGCTTGTGATCGTCCAGATCGAGCCCTTGGCGCTGCCGCACCGGCCATCGATGACCGTTCCGGTGTCCACAAGCAGATCGATCACGTCGGGGATCACGTCGCCGTGGCTGCACAGCACCGCCTCGACATCGGCCAGTTCCCAAAGGAGCTCTGCAGCGTCAGGTCCGAAGGCGCCCTCCGCTAGCGCCCTGTGGAACTCCACTGAGAGCCCCAAACGCTCCGCAAGCGGCGCCACGGTCTGGACGCAGCGCGGGTAGGGACTCGAGATGATCCGCGAGACGCCGCTGTCGCCGAGGCGGTCAGCGATGCGGGCGGCCTGGCGCATCCCGTCCTCGCTGAGACCGCGCAGGTGGTCCGAAGACGAGTACGGGTCACGCGAGCCGGCATCCGCGTGCCGGATGAGATAAAGAGTCACTCAGCAGGTCTCCAAGACAGATCCGGCCTTGCAGCATACGGCTGCTGCGCTTCCTCACGAATCGATGCGGCGATCGTAGTCATCGTGAGAGCCGACCCAGACCCAGATGAGATCGTCGCCGTCTCGGATCGCCAAGGCTCGGTGGTCGCGCCCCACCCTGGCCGACCAGAACTTCCCGACCTTCTTGAACCGCAAAGACGGGTGCCCGGGGTTCTCAGCAAGGAGCAGGAAGTTCCGTCTCGCGGTTCGCTGCGCGGGCTCGGGCAACTCGGCGAGGTGCCGCCAAAACTGGGGAGTGGCTCGATGCACCTATAGCGCTTCTAGACGGCCGAGCGTTCTGGCCTCGTGAGCTTCCGCGATCAGCGAATCCAGCCTGCCCGCGTCCGAGTCGGCCTCAATCTGATCGTCCCAGCGCTCCCAGTCCCGCTCGCCGAACCAGTCCCGCAACTCCGCGTACTCGACTTCGGAAAGGACGAGGATTGCATCTTGTATTTCAGTTATTCCCATTTCCTATACTTTCCTCCGCTCGACATAAGTCTAGTGCATCTCCGTTGCGACCGCGCGCCGGTGGCGGGTGCGGCGGTAGCCTGCGGTGACCGGTGTCGACGGCGCCGGCGGCGACGTTGGAGGTTCCCGGTGCCCGCCACCAAGGTGCCCACGAACGAGCAGGTCCTCGAGGCCCTCGAGGGGGTTGACGACCCGGAGCTGCACCGCAGCATCGTCGATCTGGACATGGTCTCGGGTGTGCGCGTCTCGTTGCGGGGAGTCGTGGATGTGGAGGTCGCCCTGACCGTCGAGGGCTGCCCGATGCGCTCGGAGATCACGAACCGGGTCTCAGCGGCGGTGAGCGCCCTGCCCGGCGTGCGCGACGTGCGCGTCGAGTTGGGTGTGATGAGCGACGCCCAGCGGACCGCGCTGCGCCAGCGTCTCATCGGCGATCCTGCCGCCACGGCCGGCGCAGGTCCCGCCCACGGCCACGCCGAAGGGCGCGCCATCCCGTTCGCCGACCCGGCTTGTCGCACGCGCTCGCTTTTGGTGGCCTCGGGCAAGGGAGGCGTCGGCAAGTCCTCCGTCACGGCCAACCTGGCGGTCGCCCTTGCGGCGCGTGGGCGGCGCGTGGCGGTGGTGGACGCCGACGTGTGGGGGTTCTCGATCCCCCGGATGCTGGGCATCGACCGCCGACCGGTGGTTATCGACGAGATGCTCGTGCCGCCGGAAGCCCACGGGGTGCGCTGCATCTCGATGGGGTTTTTCGCCGCCGAGGATCAGCCGGTGATCTGGCGGGGCCCCATGCTGCACAAGGCGCTGGAGCAGTTTCTCACCGACGTGTGGTGGGACGACCCCGACTATCTCTTGGTGGATCTCCCGCCGGGCACCGGCGACATCTCCATCTCGCTGTCGCAGTACCTGCCGCGCAGCGAGGTTTACATCGTCACCACGCCGCAGCCGGCGGCGGTCAGCGTGGCGCAGCGGGCCGGCTTCATGGCCCGCCGGGTGCAGCTCACGGTCAAGGGCGTCATCGAGAACATGTCCTGGTTCACCGGCGACGACGGCAAGCGCTACGAGCTGTTCGGCGCCGGCGGTGGCGCCGAGCTGGCTCGCCGCCTCGAGGCGCCGCTGCTGGGCCAGGTGCCCTTCGTGGTGGATCTGCGGGCAGGCGGCGACTCGGGCCGGCCGGTGGCTGCGCTGGACCCCGACGGCGAAGCGGGCCGAGCCTTCGCTGCCATCGCCGAGGAGATCGACGTGGAACTGGCGCCGACGCGGCGCTACAACCCGGGGCTGAAGCTCATCAGCTGAGCCCGATCGACCGGGGGCTCTCGCTGGCCCGACAGGATCGGGCTCTCGGCTTGCCCCGGTCCGGCCGGCCCGAAACGACGGGGGCGCTCGTCCGGGCGGGGGCTCAGACTCGGCTGAGACGCCGCAGCCTGTGACGCTCGTCCTCGGTCATGCCGCCCCAGACGCCCGAGTCCTGGCGCGTGCGCATGGCGAACTCCAGGCACGGCTCACGGGCCGGGCACACCTCGCAGACGGCTTTGGCGCTGCGGATCTGCTCCACGGCCGGACCCGTCGTCCCGATCGGGAAGAACAGCGCGGGGTCGGTGTTGCGACAGGCGGCCAGCGTGCGCCAGTCGGCGTCACCCCGCGAAGCGGTGGGCAAGGTGAGTGCCAACACGTTCTCCCGGTTCAGCGGATGGGTGCAGTCGGCGCGAGCATCGACGGTCGCGCCGGCAAGTAGGCGGCAACGATACAGAGCGCCTGTGGAAACATCAAGATCGACTGTGGGAAGCTTGGGAACAAGCCGTCGAATGGGATCGGCCGGAGGGAGGGCTGTGGCGCACAGCGGCATCAACGAGGGACCCCGCGGGGGTGCCGTCACCGGGGCGGGCCGATGACGCTCGTGGTGGCGCACCGCGGTGCCTCGGCCAGCGCCCGCCAGAACACTGTCGAGGCGTTCCGGCTGGCGCGCCGAGTGGGCGCCGACTGGGTCGAGCTCGACGTGCGGCGCACCGCCGAGGGGGTGCTGGTAGCCCACCACGACGCACACCTGCCCGACGGCAGGCTCATCGCCCACACCCCCCGCGACGAGCTGCCCGACTGGGTTCCCTCACTAGCGGAGTCCCTTGAGGCCTGCGACGGCATGGGCGTCCTCGTCGTGATCCGCAACGACCCCGACGAGGCCGACTACGACCGCGAGAACACGGTGGCGGTGGCCGTGGCCGGCCTCACCTCGGCCTACCGCCCCTACGACGAGGTCATGATCTCGTCGTTCAACGGCGCCACCGTCGAACGCATCCGCCAGGTGGACGAACGCCTCGCTACGGCCCTGCTGATGTTCGATCCCGTGCGGGTGCTCCAGGGCGTTGACCGGGCCGCCGCCGGGGGCCACGCGGCCATCCAGCCGTACCACGCCACTGTCGACGCGGCGCTGTTGCGGCGGGCCCGCCGCGCCTCAGTGGGCGTGTGGGCCTGGACGGTCAACGACGCCGTGGCCGCCGAGGAGCTGGTGCGCCTCGGCGTGGACGCCATCATCACCGACGACTGCCCGACGGTGCGGGAGGTCGTGACGCGCCTCGCCGCCGAAAGCCCGCCGCCGGCGGGGCCTCCGCAGCCGCAGCGGTCTCAGTAGCCGAAGGGCAGCACCAACCGCAGCGCCTCGGGACGCCAGGTCAGCCGCAGGCGCATGAACCGCCCGGCGAAGTCGCCGTCAACCTGCACTGGCACCGGGCGGTGACCCACGACCTCCAGCTGGGTGATGCCCTCGGCGTAGTCCACATTCCCGCCGGCGGCCACGCCGCCCTCGCTGCGCAGCGCCTGCAGCACCAGCCGGCTGAGCCCCGGCCCGGTGAAGTCGCGCACCGACACCAGGGCCAGCGGTGCTCCCAGGGAGGCCCGCGGCGCCAGGTTCAGGGGCCGGGTGCCGAGGTAGGTGTAGGGGTTGGTGTTGAGGCAGACAGCGAAGTAGCCGTCGTCGATGCGGTGCCCGTCGGGGAGTTCCAGAGCGAAGTAGGGCTCGTTTCGGTCGATGTGGCGCAGCCAGGTGGCCACCGTGGCGTACACGAAAAGGGCGTGGTTGAGCGTGCGCTTCAGGTCGCTGCGCCGCTCGACGCGCTCCACGACGGCGGCGTCGAAGCCGAGGCCCACGTGGAACAGGAAGCAGCGGTTGTTGACCGCCCCGAGGCCGACGCGCTCGGTGGCCCCGCTGTCCAGTGCCCCCAGCAGGGCCTCGGCCGCGTCGATCGGCTCGTCGGGCAAGCCGAGGGTGCGGGCGAAGACGTTGGTGGAGCCGCCGGGCAGCACCCCCAGTGCCGCGTCGGTGCCGACGAGGCCGTTGGCAGCCTCGTTCAACGTGCCGTCCCCGCCGAGCACGACCACCGCCTCGGCGCCCCGCTCGACGCCCCGGCGGGCCAGGGCGGTGGCGTGGTGGCGCCTCGTGGTGATCGCCGTAGCCACGTCGTGGGTGCGCGAGAGGATCCGGTTCACGACGACCCGGGTGCGGGGTGACACCGAGGACGCGGAGGGGTTGACGATCAGGAGCAGCTTCAGGTTCGGCTCCTCTCCAGAGCCCGCGCCCGGCCCGCGACGCTAGCGCTGC
>VXNF01000123.1:7768-19094 GCA_009840735.1 Acidimicrobiia bacterium
CTTCAGGTTCGGCTCCTCTCCAGAGCCCGCGCCCGGCCCGCGACGCTAGCGCTGCGGCGGTTGCGGGCGATAATCGAGGCGTGGTGTGTCTGGGCAGGCCGGGCGGTGCTGGGGGCGCGTTGTAATCGGGGCGGTGGAGTTGCAGACTCACACGGTGCGAATCGCAGTCTGTGTGAAGCAGATTCCCGATCCGGCGGACCCAGGCAAGCTCGACCCGGACACGAAGACCCTCGTCCGCGCCGAGAAGCTCATCCTCGACGAGTCCGACTCCTACGGCGTCGAAATGGCGCTGCAGATGGCCGAGGCCGCCGACGGCGAGGTGGTGGTGGTCTCGATGGCGCCCGAGGAGTCTTTCGGCGGGCTGCGAACCGCCCTGGCGATGGGCGCCGACCGGGCCATCCTCATAAGCGACGAGGCGCTCGCCGGCAGCGACGCCCTCGGCACGGCGAAAGTCCTTGCGGCGGCGATGCGCCGGGCCGAGCCCGACCTCATTCTGACGGCGACCGAGTCCACCGACGGCTACACCGGCACCGTGCCGGCGCAGATCGCCGAGCTGCTCGGCCTGCCGTCGGTCACCTTCGCCCGCTCGGTCCGCCTCGGCGACGGCGAGGTGACCGTCCAGCGCCAGACCGAGGACGGCCACGACGAGGTGCTCTGCCCGCTGCCGGCGGTGCTGTCGGTGACCGCCGGCGCCGTCGAGCCCCGCTACCCGTCGTTCAAGGGGATCATGGCGGCCAAGAACAAGCCCACCGACCGGCTCGGGATCGCCGACTTAGGCATAGAGGCCGGCGAGGTGGGCTGGGCGGGCGCCCGCCAGGAGATCGTCGAGGTGGCGCCTGTGCCGGCCCGGCAGGCCGGCGAGGTCATCGACGACGACGGCAGCGGCCACGAGCGCATCGTGGCCTACCTGGAAGAGCTCAAGGTTCTCTAGGAGGGGCGGCTGAGCGATGCTGGGAACGGTCTGGGTACACGTCGAGCCCGCCCCCGGGGGTGTCGCCTCGATCTCGCTGGAGCTGCTGGCGGCGGCCATAAGCTTCGGCCAGCGCGTCGAGGCGGTGTGCGCGGGCGGCGACCCCGACGCCATCAGCGCCACCGTCGGCGAGCACGGCGCCTCGCTGTTGCGGCACCTCGAGCTGCCGGGCGGGGCGCTGGTGGGTCCGCTGCTGGGGGCCTCGCTGGCCGCGGCGGTAGGTGCCGCGGACGACCCGCCGGCGGCGATCCTGTTGGCCACGAGCTACGACGGGCGCGACGTGGCGGGCCGGCTCTCGGCCCGGCTCGATGTCCCCGTCATCACCAACGTCACCGAACTGGCGGCGAGCGACGGCGCCCTCGTGGGCATCGAGCCCATCTTCGGAGGCACCACGAACGTACACACCCGCTTCGCTGGCGCCGGCGGGCCGCAGCTCTTCCTCATCCGACCCAAGTCGTTCCAGGCCGACGCGGTCGGCGGGGCGCCCGCCCCCGTTGCGGATCTGCCGGCCGTCGACTGCGGCGCCAGCGGTGCGGCCCGCGTGATCGGCAGCAATGCCGAGCAGGCCGCGGGGCCCAAGCTGGACGAGGCGGCTGTGGTGGTCTCGGGCGGCCGGGGCCTCGGCGAGGCTGGCAAGTACGAGATGATCGAGCAGCTGGCCGAGCTTCTGGGCGGCGCCGCCGGCGCTTCCCGCGCCATCGTGGATGCGGGCTGGGTCCCGTATTCTCAGCAGGTCGGCCAGACCGGCAAGGTCGTCAAGCCCGACGTCTACATCGCTTGTGGCATCTCCGGCGCCACCCAGCACCTGGTGGGGATGAAGAACTCCCGCCACATCGTCGCCGTCAACAAGGACGCCGAGGCGCCCATCTTCGGCGTCGCCGATCTAGGCATCGTGGGCGACGTTCATCAGGTCTTGCCCCGACTCATCGAAGCCCTGCAAGCCCGCGGCTGACCGGGATTCGAGGCCCAAGACCTCTATCGGCTCTCTGCTAACCTGCCGCGGCGATCCGCGGCCCCGCTGACCGGCGCCGGATCGAGCCGATCGCTCAGCAGACGGAGGGCGCTGTGATCGACGTATCCAGCCAGTTCATCCTCAACACCTTCGCCTTCCTCATCTGGGGGGTGCTGGTGATGTGGATGGCGGCGGGCTTCACCATGCTCGAGTCGGGCTCGGTGCGCACCAAGAACACCTCGATGATCTGCCTGAAGAACATCGGCGTCTTCTCCATCGCCGGCATCGCCTACTACCTCATCGGCTACAACATCATGTACACCGACGTCGGCAGCGTCGTCGGGCGGTTCACGTTCCTCTACGACCCGTCCGCCGCCGAGGTGGCTCTGCTGGGAGGCGACACCGGGGCGCTCGAGGCGGTCGTCGGCAACGGCTACTCGGTGATGTCGGACTGGTTCTTCCAGATGGTGTTCGTGGCGGCTGCCGCTTCCATCGTCTCCGGCGCCATCGCCGAGCGCATCAAGATGTGGTCCTTCTTCGCCTTCACGCTGATCCTCACCGCCTTCATCTACCCGATCGTCGGCTCGTGGACCTGGGGCGGCGGCTGGCTGGCCGAGCAGGGCTTCCAAGACTTCGCCGGCTCCACTGTCGTCCACAGCACCGGTGGCTGGGCGGCGCTGGCGGGCGTCATGATCATCGGGCCGAGGCTCGGCAAGTTCCGCTCCGACGGCTCGGTCCGGCCCACGCCGCCGTCGAACGTGCTGATCGTCACCCTCGGCGTGTTTATCCTCTGGATGGGCTGGTTCGCCTTCAACGGCGGCTCCCAGTTGGCCGTCGGCAGCGCGGCCGACGCCGTGGCGATGAGCATCGTGCTCGTCAACACGAGTTTGGCGGCTGCCGCCGGCGTCGTGGCCGCCCTCGCCGTCTCGCGGCGGTTCTTGGGCCGCATGGACCTGATCGCCGGGCTCAACGGCGCCATAGCCGGGCTGGTCTCCATCACCGCCGGCCCCGACATGACCGACCATTGGTGGGCGCTCGTCATCGGCGCCGTCGGCGGCACCCTTTGCACCGCCGCCATGAAGGGGCTCGAGAAGCTCAAGCTGGACGACGTTGTGGGCGCCATCCCTGCCCACCTCGTGGCCGGGGTCTGGGGCACGCTCGCCGTCTGCATCGCCTCCGGCGGCAGGTTCGGTGTCCAGCTGCTCGGAATCGTGTGCATCGGCGGCTTCGCCTTCGGCTCCTCCTACATCACCTGGCGGCTCATCGAGGCGACGATCGGCCTGCGGGTCTCGCGCAAGGTGGAGGAGATCGGCCAGGACGTGGGCGAGCTAGGCATCGAGGCCTACCCCGAGTTCGTGGTCGTGCCCGAGGAGGTCTACGGCGACGACGACTAGAACGCTGTCCGCCGGTCCGCGACCGCGCCTCGCAGCGCTCGCGGCGAGGCGCCCGGAGACGTCTCAGCCCTCCAGCAGGCGCTTGGCGACCTCTCGGGCGCCGTCGAGGTCCGCCACGATGCAGTCGGCGGGGATGTGCCGCAGCACGTTGAGCGACCGCAGCGTCACCGCCGGCGGGCCGTGCAGTCCCATCACGATGCAGTCGGTGTCGGTGGCGCGGGCCACGTCGATCATCTGCTCCACGACTAAGGCGGCGCTGTCGTCGATGTACTGGGTGTCGGAGAAGTCCAAGATCACGACCTCGTGCTCGCCGATGTCCTGGCTGAGGGCTTTGATGAGCCGCCGGGAGGAGGCCACCGTGAAGGTGCCCTTGAGGCCCACCATGCCGGTGCGCGCCGCGAACATGTCTATCTCGTCGTCGGTGTCGAGCGGGTCGCTGTCGGCGTAGAGGAATGTCTGGTCCAGCAGGGGCACCGACACCGCCCGGTCCATCTGGAACAGCTCGAAGCGGCGCGCACCCACCATGCCCGCCACGACGAGGCCCACCGCCACGGCGGTCAGCAGGTCCACGAAAACCGTCAGCGCCAGGGTCGTTCCCATCACGACGAGGTGCTCCCGCTGGATTTGGCGGATGCGAGTCAGGAAGCGCCAGTCGATGATGTCCCAGCTGATCCGCATCAGGATGGCGGCGAGGGCCGCGTGCGGGATCACCTCCAGGAACCGTCCCAGCCCCATCAGCACGCCCAGCAGGATCCCGGCGCAGAGCACTGCGGAGACTCGGGTCCGGGCGCCGGCGCGTATGTTCGCCCCGGTCAGCACGGTGATGCCGGCGCTGGGCATGCCGGCGATGAAGCCCGTGGCCACGTTGCCGACGCCTTGGCCGATCAGCTCGCGGTCGGAGTTGTGCTGGGTGCGCGTCATCGAGTCGGCCATCAGCGACGTGAGCAGCGTGTTGATCGAACCCAGCAGCGCCAGGGTGACCGCGGGCTGCACCGCCCGGCCCAGCAGGTCGGCCGAGAACTCCGGCAGGGCGACCGCGGGGAAGCCCTGCGGCACGTCGCCGATGAGGGGCGTGTCGCCGCCCCAGGCCACGCTCAGCAACGTGCCGGCGATCAGCGCCGCCAAGGTCGCCGGCAGGTGCCTGCGCAGCCGCACCGGCCAAAAGATGCTCACCGCCAGGGTCACCGCCCCGATCACCACCGCCCAGATGTTGAGGTCGCCGAGCAGGTCAGGCCAGGCGCGGATCGCTCCCAGCGGCCCGCCCTCGGCCACGGGTCTGCCTCCGAACGGCAGGGTCTGGCTCAAGATGATGATGATGCCGACCCCCGACATGAACCCCGAGATCACCGAGTACGGCGTGTAGGCGATGAACCGACCGAGCCGCAGCGCCCCGAGCAGGATCTGCAGCACCCCGGCCATGACGGCGATGGCGAACACCTCGGTAACGCTCTCCACCTGCGTGGCCACGATCACCGACACCGCCACGGTCATGGGCGCCGTCGGCCCCGACACCAGCGTCTGGGTCCCCCCGAAGAGCGCCGCGAACAGCCCCATGGACACCGCCGCATACAGCCCGGCCACCGCGCCGAGGCCCGAACCCTCCCCGAAGGCCAGCGCCAGCGGCAGCCCCACCACCCCGGCGGTGATTCCCCCGAGGACATCGCTGCGCAGGTCGTCGCTGCTGTAGCGGAGTCTGTCCTTCAAGTTCGCCACGGCGACGCTCCTCGGTGCCGGCCACAGGACCGCCTCCGGCGACGCTAGTTCCCGCCGGGGTGCCGAGCAGGTTCCTTCGAGTCCCCGATCACACCACCGGCCAGGGCCAGCGCCTGCCCGAAGGGTCGGCGGGATAGCGCCCGTCGCTCAGCAGCGTCTCGGCGCGGGCGACGACGGCGGCGCACTCGTAGGAGTCCAGCAGGTCGGCCAGCGCCGCCGGCAACCCGCCGCCCGCCAGCGACGTCAGGCCGTCGCGCACCCCGGTCGGCAGCGGGTCCCCGGCGAAGTCCCACAGCACGGTCCGCAGCTTGAAGGCGGCGTGGAAGCACAGGCCGTTGTCGATGGCCCAGATGCGGTCGTCTCCCTCGAGGAGCACGTGCCCGCCCTTGCGGTCCGCGGCGTTGGCGACCACGTCGAAGGCGCAAAGGCGGCGCAGGGCGGGTTGCAGTTCGGGCCGTTCCCGCAGCGTGAAGTAGTGTTGCTCGAAGTCCGCCGGCACGAACAGCTGCAGCGAGCCTTCCCCCAGCGGGCCGACGCGCAGCACGGTGGGCGGCACCAAGCCCCAGCCGAGCGCAGCCGACAGCTCATAGGCCGCCACCTCTCGCCGGTGCAGTCCGGGCGGGAAGTCGCGCAGCGGCCGCTCGCCGCGGGCGGGCTTGTAGACGGCCTGCAGGGCCGGCGCGGCATCGGGGGCGCCGCTGGGGCGCACGTCCACGAGGAAGGGGGCGTTGGAGCTCCACGGCAACCGGCCCAGCACCGCCAGCGAGCCGGCTCGCAGCAACTCGGCGGCGTCGGCGTCGGGGACCGGTCCTCTGGCGCGGATGGGGGATTCACCCACGGCGCCGTCGGGTCAGTTCCAGCAGGGGCAGAAGCCGTCTTTGCTGTTGAGGGGCGCCCCGCAGTACGGGCACGGCGGGCGCCCCGCGGCCACCAGGGCTTTCGCCTGCTCGACGAAGCCGGCGACCTGCCCGGGGCGTAGCGCGATGCGCGCTGAGGCGGCGTCGCCCTCCTCGTCGCTCTCGGTCAGTTCCTCGATCCACAGGATGATCCGGCGGTTGGTCTCCTCGTAGGCCGCGCCGATGGTGCCGACGATCCAGTCAGGGCTGTCGGGTTCCCGGAAGTGGGCCTCCTCGGGCGCGGCGTCCAGCGGGTCGCCCGCCGAGGCGACGACACGGCTCTTGCGTTCGATGTCGCCGAGCATCTCGCCCAAGAACCGCGCCAGCGCGGCCACCTGTTGCTTCTCCATCTTGAGCGACGCTTCGATGTCGCCCTCGCGGACTTGCAGGAAGAAGACGCGCTGGCCTGTGGGCCCGACGGTGCCGCAGGCGAAGTCGTCCACTTCTGAGAACTCGTAGGAGGGGGCCATGATCGATGGGGGTGCGACGGTCAACTGGGGCGCAGGGTGCGCAGGTCGTCGCCGGTGGAGTTTACGGCCAGCACGAGGGGGCTGTGGCTGCTGTAGGCGATCACGGTGACCGAGCAGGTGGAGATGACGATTCGTTGGAACAGGTCCAGCGGCGTGCCCACCGCCTGGGCGACCGCCGCCTTGATGCAGTCGGCGTGGGAGACCGCCACGACGGCGCCGCCCCGGTGGCGGGCGACGAGTTGGCTGAGCGTGCCGCAGATGCGGGTCTGCATCTCAGCGAACGACTCACCGCCGGGGAAGCGGAAGCCGCTGGGGACGTTCTGCACCTGCTGCCAGGCGACGAGCTGTCGCAGGTCGGCCAGCTTGCGCCCGGTCCAGTCGCCGAAGTCGCACTCGTTCAGCCCTTCGACGGTGCGGACCCGCCGGCCGGTGGCCCGGGCGATGGGGGCGGCGGTCTCCTGGGCCCGCTCCAGCGGCGAGGCGTACACGGCCCGCACGTCCGCCAGAGCCCCGATGCGCGCCGCCGCCGCTTCGGCTTGCGCCTGCCCCGCCGGCGAGAGGCGCAGCCCCGCCGCCCGCCCCGGCAACACGGTCCCCGTCGTGGCGGTGGCGCCGTGGCGCACCAGCAGAACCGTCACGGGGCGCCGATCGTCAGACATCGCCCCCTCAACTTAGCTGTGCTCCGCGAGGAGGTCGGCCTCATGTCGAGTCGAGGTTGGGGGCGACGTCCGGTGCTCCTCGTCACGACTCCATGTGTTGATAACAGTTGATAACAGCTGATAACCAGAGCGAGACTTGGCCTCGTGAGCCGGAACACGATGAGCTTTGCCCTTCCCGAGGCCATGAGCGACTACGTGTCGGAGCGGGTCCGCTCCGGCGAGTACGGCAACGCCAGCGAATACCTCAGGGACCTCATCCGGCACGATCAGCAAGTACAGGCAGCCCGCCGATTTGCAAATTGAAACTTGCACTTTCAGATTGCACGGTTGGACGGCTATGGTGCAGGTGTGATTCGTCGGGAGATCGCCGACCTTCTGCTCCGACTGTTCCGGCAGTACCCGTTCGTGTCGGTGACCGGGCCCCGTCAGTCCGGCAAGGCGACGCTGTGCCGGTCCGTGTTCGACGCCGCTGAGGTGGGGTACATCAGCCTGGACGCGCTCGATGTCCGCGAGCGAGCCGAGCGGGACCCGCGGGGGTTCCTGCGCGACCTCGGCACGCCTGCGGTCATCGACGAAGTCCAGCATGCGCCTGCGCTCTTCTCGTATCTGAAGGAAGCGGCCGATGCCAGCGGCGCCAACGGCCTCTACGTGCTCACCGGCAGTGAGAACTTCAAGCTGAATGAGGCCGTCAGCGAGTCTCTGGCCGGGCGGATCGCGCAGCTGCGCCTGCTGCCGTTCTCGTTCGAGGAGAGTCGCCGGGCGGGCGGAGTGGGCGGCTTCGCCGAAGTCGCCTACCGGGGCTTCTACCCGCGCATCATCGATCAGGGACTCGAGCCGCGCCAGGCGCTGGCCGACTACTTCGACACCTACGTCGAGAGGGATGTCCGCCGAATGGGCGGCGTCGGCGACCTCTCGGCGTTCCGACGGCTCTCGGCCCTGTGCGCAGGACGAGTCGGCCAACTCGTCAACTTCTCGCAGCTCGGCGCGGACGCCGGGGTCACGCACACGACCGTTCGGCACTGGTTGACCGTGCTCGAGCGCAGCTACATCGTCTTCCTGCTGCCGCCACACCTCGCTAACATTCGTAAGCGGCTGGTGCGCTCGCCGAAGATCTACTTCTACGACGTCGGTCTCGCTGCCCACCTGCTGGGGATCGACGATCCGAGCCAGGTGACCACCCACCCGCTGCGCGGCCAACTGTTCGAGAACATGGTGGTGGCCGAGGCCGTGAAGCACAGCTTCAACCGCGGGCGGCGGCCCCGGCTCAGCTTCTACCGGGAATCAGCCGGGCTCGAGTGCGACCTGTTCCAGGAGACGGGGCGGGGCGTCCACGCCGTCGAGATCAAGTCGGGGGCGACCGTGGCCTCCGACTGGTTCAAGCCTTTGCGCCGCGTGGCCGCGACCGTGCCTGGGGTTGTGGCTCAGACTGTCGTCTACGGCGGTGACCAACAGCAGTCGCGGTCCGAGGTTGATGTGGTGCCGTTCGGGAGATTCCCCGACGCACTGAGCCGGTTCGACTTCTGAGCGGTGAGGATCCGCAGCAGCGACGGCGACCCGGTGGAGGCGCTCTGATGGACCACTGCGGAGGACCCGCCGGCGGATCCGACGCGCCGGGACCTGCGACGACTGAGGGCGCGGCTCGGCGCCTGGGGGCGTTGGAGGGCGAGGTGGTGGGGTGCCGGGCGTGCCCGCGGCTGGTGGCTTGGCGGGAGGAGGTGGCGCGCACCCGCCGGGCCGCCTTCGCCGGCGAGGACTACTGGGGCCGGCCGGTGCCGGGATTCGGCGACCCGGCCGCCCGCCTGCTGGTGGTGGGGCTGGCGCCCGCCGCCCACGGGGCCAACCGCACCGGGCGCATGTTCACCGGCGACCGGTCCGGCGAGTGGCTCTACCGGGCGCTGTGGCGGGCCGGCTTCGCCAACCAGCCGGAGGCTGTTCACGCCGCCGACGGGTTGGCGCTGACCGGCGCCTGGGTCACCTCGCCGGTGAAGTGCGCGCCGCCCGCCAACAAGCCGACGGCCGAGGAGTTCGCCGCCTGCCGGGGGTTCTTCGAGGCCGAACTGGCGGCGCTGGCGGGGGTGCGGGTGGTGGTCGCGCTGGGCGGCCTGGCGTGCGGGGCGGTGGCGCGGCACTGGGACCTGCGGCCCCGGCCGCGCTTCGCCCACGGCCTGGAGGTGCCGCTGCCCGCTGGTCCGCGCGTTGGCGCCGGCGCGAGGCCGGATGACCGTCCCGAGGGAGGCGCCGCCGGGGCCCCCACTCTGTTGTGCTGTTACCACGTGAGCCAGCAGAACACCTTCACGGGCCGGCTCACTGAGGAGATGCTGGACGCTGTCTTCGACCGGGCCCGCAGCCTCGCCGGGTAGCCTGCGCCGGTCATGGGTGATTCGCCTCGAAGCCGTCGCCGCCCAAGGCTCATCCTGCTGGCCTCCTGCGCCGCCGTGGCGCTGCTGCTGTCGGCCTGCTTCGACGAGGGCCACCCCACGTCCTTCGACGACACCGTAGAGGCCAACTTCGTCAGCGGCTGCGAGGTGGCCGCCGAGGCCGACCCCGGCATCAGCCCGGTGGCCCAGCGGTACTGCGTCTGCGCCTACGAACGGGTGCGCGCCGAGATCAGCTTCGACGACTTCAAGGGCCTCGACGACGCCGTGCGGGACGACCCATCGAGGATCAGCGACGAGGACGAGGAATCCGCCGCCGCCCACCTGGCTGCCATCTTCGCCGACTGCCGAGCAATCCACGCCCGCGGCTGACCCCTGATACATCGCAGGGAGAACCTTCGGCGATCCCTCGCAGCGGCCCTCAGGATGCCGTGCCCCGGAGCGCGTCGATGTCCGGGATGTCGAGGAGGTGGTGCAGAGTCGCGAGCGAATAGGTCCGCCCCTGCGTGGCGATGACGACATCGGCCAGGGCATTGGCACGTTCCGACCAACCGCGCCCGTCGATCACCGCGCAGGCGAGTAGACCACGTTCCTCGGCCGCCCGTGCCAGATTGATGATGCGTGATGCCTTGTCCCGCGCGGTTCCCCCGTCCTCTGCGACTTTCGATTCGATGACCACCGTGGGCGATCTGTGCGGTAGTGCGAAATCGGGCCCGGGGGACAGGCCGAGGAGTTCTGCCGTCGCCTTTGCGCCACTGGCACCGCCCCCGGCTCGAAGGTACGCGATGTCGTTCGCCTCGAAGAGATCCGCGATCGGCTGCTCGAGAAGTCGGTCACCCTTCACTTCGGAGTAGGCGTCCTGGATCTGCCGCCAGACGCCGCCGACGTATCGTTGGTATAGGAGGGCCGAGTACGGGACGCCGCGGGCGTCCTCGGCAACCGTTCGCCACCCGCCGCGGGTGTCCCGCTTGTCCAGCTTCGAGTGAAAGTGCTTTCGGGCTGTCTCGGGGATCTGGAGGATGCTCCTGTCGACGACCGCCAACACCGCGGCGGCGATCGTCTCGATCATCTCGGCGCGTGCGTCGGAGGGCTGTGCGGGGTTTCGTTCGAAGTTCTTGAGTGTTCCGCCGGACGTCTTCGATTCCGGCCGGACTTGCTTCATTGACCACGCCAGTTCGTTGTGGGTCAGCCCGAGGATCATTCGCAGCGGCGCCAGAGTTGCGGGGCTTGATGTCAGCGCCGCGGCCAGCGATTCACTGTTGACATAGCGGAAGTTCCCTGTGCATGCGGCCAGTTCCGCGTACGCGGTGTCGAACTCCTCCTCGCCGGCCATCGAGTCGCCCCGGGGGATGTATTGGAACGAGGGCTGTGTGGCGGCCGTGAAGCCTGCGGCCAGGAGATCGCGGGCGTCGGTCAGGTCGGTACCGGACTTGCTGAGGGTGATGGCGACGGCTCGGCGGCGGACGACGGGATCGGGAATTGTGCCCGCGCCGGACAGGGCGGCGCGATCCGAGTCAGAAAGCGACACGGAGTAGCCCCAACTCCTCCTGGACGTAGCCTCCGGCGAGTCGTTCAGTTGCCACGGCGACGTATTCGTCGAGCAACTCGATTCCGCCGGCCCGACGTCCGTGTCGGCGCGCCACGACCATCGTGGTGCCCGATCCTGCGAATGGATCCACGACAACCCCGCCGGGCGGGCAGGCCGCATTCACGAAGAACTCCGCAAGGCCCTCGGGCATGACGGCGGTGTGGCGCCCTGCCGGGCCGTGGTGTTGGTTGTAGCTCTGGCTGACGGCGATGACGTTGCCCGGATCGGCGCCGCCGCGACCGTAGGTCTTGGTTCTATCCCGACCGAACCCGGCATCGGTGTTCTTGCGACCGTTGGGGTCGCCGAGCC
>VXNF01000114.1:0-2890 GCA_009840735.1 Acidimicrobiia bacterium
TCGGGTCTTGTCATGGGCTGCGTGGCGAATCCTGGCGGCTCGGGCAACGGCGCTTCCGGCGCCCGAGCCGATCGGTCAGAAACGATGCCGCAGAGGCTACAGCCCAACGGCGAGGCTGGAGGCACCTCCGCCGCGCGGGCTCGGTGCTGCTCAGTCGGTGGGGCGTCGGCGGCGGGAGGCGCGGTAGTCGTCGACCCAGATGCGGGAGCTGCGCCACTGGCCGTCGGCGCCGCGGTGGGCTTGAAGGCGGCCTCGTTGCGCGGCGGCCTGCAACGCGGCGACCGAGAGGTCCGCCGCAGCGAGGGCGCGCAGGGGCACGAGTCTCGCCGGTCCGGCGACTGCGGGCAGCACGAACCGGTAAAGGCTCCCGAGCACGGCTCGGGCGATCAGCTCGCCGAGCCGCCCAGGCTCGCCGGCGTCGGCGGATCGCAACGCCTGCAGATAGTGGTTCCGGTCTCGCTTGTAGATGACGACGGGAGGCAGGCCGAGACGAACAAGGACGAGGTTCAGTACAAGGCGTCCAGTGCGGCCGTTGCCGTCGAGAAACGGGTGGATCTGCTCGAAACGGCAGTGAGCGACGGCGAGATCGTCGCACAGCGCAGGAGCATCGGCGCGCAGCGTGTTGACGAGGTCGATCCAGCCGGTCATCTCCGCGGCGACGAGCGGCCAGGAGACCGGCGTCATCCCGCCGGGGAAGGGCCGGATGTCATGTTCTCGGAAGCTCCCGGGCGCCTCGCTGGGCCGAGCATCGGGGTGGGGAGCGACCTCCCAGACCGGCGCCATGGCGGTGTGATGGATGTGGCGCACCTCGGACAGGGTGAGGATCGCGCCCGGAGTCGTCAGACCTGTCGGGGTGATGGCCTGCTCGTACACCCACTCGGCGGCGTTGGCGTACCCGCGGACCTCGAGGTACTCGGCGAGCTCCTTGTTGCCGACGGCCTTACCCTCGTTCAGCAGCCGCTCGACCTGCTTGAGCACCAGGGTATTTCCCTCGATGGCGGTCGAGTGGTGAGCCTCCTCGTACCAGATGTCGCGCCACAGGCCAGCCGCCTCCGCCGGACTGGGCAGGCCGCCGAGGCGGTTCTCCAGCTCGCCCACCTGGACGCGCACCCTGCGGTAGATCTCCTCCCGGCGCGGCCTGCCGCGGCGCGGAGGCGTCGGCGATTCCGGTTGAAGGTCCATCACCGCCGAGCGTAGCCGTCGGAACGCGCATTTGTCGAGTTTGGCAGAAACTAAATCGACAACGACAAGATTGTGGTAGCTCGTCTCGTGACGCGTCTCTCGATCGACTTGAGGGGCAGTGATTAGCCGTTTCAACAGGGAATTTGCTTGATATCCGACGAGTCTTAGATTGGTCGGACACTTCGGCAGTTTGTCGAGTTCACATTGATTGCAATTCAACACAACATAGCTGTGGTCGCCTCCTCCCCCCGGAGGGGCCTCAGGGGCGGCGACCGATGGGGTGCATGGACCCGCGGTGGAAGTTCTTCATGCCCGCCACGCGCAGCACCATCTCGGCGATCCGCCAGCCCTCGTGCGTGCGCCGGAAGCGACAGTGGTACTGCCCCCACATGTCCCCGTCGGGGGCGCCGCTGCGGTACTGCGTCCAGGAGTAGACGTAAGACGTGCAGGTAGCACGGTCGGGGCCGTCGGGGCTGACGCGCACGTTGGAGATGTGATGCGAGCAGGCGCTGAAGATCGCCCGCTGGCCCCGCGCCACCGCCTCGACGATCGCGGTGCGACCGAAGATGGTGGGGAACTCCGGGCCGTAGTCCAGAGAGGCGTCCTCGCAGAACAGCTCGCCCAACTCCTCCGGTTCGTTGCGGTCCAGATGCCAGGCGTAGCCGTACAGCAAGTCGGCAACGGCGGCGCGGTCATCGGCGTCGAGCGTGCCCGACTGGCGTTCATGGGATTCGTTGGCCATACGTGACGGTCTAGCCGAGAACGAGCCGCCGCGCCGGACCGACAGCCGGGACGCGGCCTGTTCGCCGCGCCCTGCGCACAGCTCGGGAAACCTTGCCGGCGCGGCGACCGCAATCTGCGACCGCTGCCGGCTGTGGGCCATAATGCGGGCCATGCGCTTTGGATTCTGGCTCGACACCTCCAACACCTTCGAACACATGCGCCGCGTCTGTGCGGTCGCCGAGGCGGCCGGCTGGGACGGCATCTGGGCGCCTGACCACTTCATGCCCCCGCCGGAGGGCTACCCGATGAAGACGGACTACCCCGACGGCGAGCCCGAGCTCGGCGACGTGAACGAGGCCTGGGTGCTGATGGCCGCCCTCGCGGCCACGGTGCCGCGGGTGCGCCTCGGCCATCTGGTGCTGGGCAACACCTACCGTCACCCTGCGGTCACCGCCAAGATGGCCGCCACCGTGGACCGGCTCTCCGGCGGTCGCTTCGTGCTTGGCCTCGGCGCCGCCTGGCAGGAGAACGAACACCGCCGCTACGGCATCGGCTACGGCACCGTCGCCGAGCGCGCCGACCGCCTCGAGGAGGCCTGTCAGATCATCGCCAGCATGTTCGCCAAACAGCGCACCGACTTCACCGGCCGCTACTACCAACTCGACGGCGCCCCGCTGGCACCCAAACCGATCGGCCGCCTGCCGTTGCTGATCGGCGGCGCCGGCGAGCGTCGCACCATCCCCACCGCAGCCCGCTACGCCGACGAGTGGAACACCTGGGGCGGGCCGGACCGCCTGATCCAGAAGATGGCGGTGCTCGACCGAGCCTGCGAAACCGTCGGGCGCGACCCCGCGACGGTGCAGCGCTCCGCCGCCCTGCTGGTGGACATCCGGGACGTCGCCGCTGCGCCCTCCGAGCGGGCCCGCGGGCTCGCCCGCCCGCACGCCCTCGTGGTCGGGACCGTGGCCCAGATCACCGAGACGCT
>VXNF01000114.1:2990-11085 GCA_009840735.1 Acidimicrobiia bacterium
TCGCCCGCCCGCACGCCCTCGTGGTCGGGACCGTGGCCCAGATCACCGAGACGCTCGCCGAGTACCAGGCCGCCGGCGTCGACGAAGTCGTAATCCCCGACTTCAACTGGACCGCGGCGGAGACGCCGGATCTCCTGCAGAGCATCGCCGCGGAGATCATCCCCCACTTCCGCTGACCGCCTATCGACAGCGCCGGCACACGAGGTCCGGGGACGCCGGGCGCCCACGAGTCCCCCGGGCGCGCAACCGGCGGTAGTACTTTGCCCATCGGCGGCCTGAACCGCCGGCGGCGCCGCTCCCCGTCCTCGAAGCCGACCCTGCATGCTGTTCCCCACCTTCACCTTCGCACTCTTCTTCATCGCGGTGCTCACAGTCGGCTGGCTCATGCCGGGCCGGCGCGCTTGGTGGCGGCTGTTCATGCTGGCCGCCAGCTACTTCTTCTACGGGTACTGGGACGTCCGCTTCGTGGGCCTCATCGCCGCATCGACCGTGGTGAACCAGGCAGCGGCCACCTCCTTGGCGCGCCTGGAGAGACCGGGCGGCCGCCGGGCGGTCGTCAGCCTGGTGGTGGGGGCGAACCTGGCCTCACTGGGTTTCTTCAAATACGCCGGGTTCTTCGTCGACAGCGCCGAGAGCGCGCTGGGCCGCCTCGGGCTCACCGCCGACCTGCCGCTGCTGAACATCGTCTTGCCGGTGGGGATCTCGTTCTTCACCTTCCAGGCCATCAGCTACGTGCTCGACGTGTACCGGGGCGACACGGCGCCCGCCAAGCCCCTCGACTTCGCCGTCTACCTGGCGTTCTTCCCGCAGCTGGTGGCGGGACCCATCGTGCGGGCCCACGAGCTGATCCCGCAGCTGCACCAGCCGAGAACGCTGCGGCACAGCGACTTCACCCGGGCGGCGGTCCTGATCGCCGCGGGCCTGTTCAAGAAGATGGTGGTGGCCACCTATCTGGCCGAGGCGCTCGTGGACGATGTGTTCGCCTTCCCGGAGCGGTTCTCCTCCCTCGAGGTGCTGCTGGGGGTCTACGGCTACGCCGTGCAGATCTACGCCGACTTCAGCGGCTACACCGACATCGCCATCGGGGTGGCGCTGCTGTTGGGCATCCGCCTGCCTGAGAACTTCAACCAGCCGTACCGGGCCGACTCGATCCAAGACTTCTGGCGGCGCTGGCACATTTCGCTGTCGCGCTGGCTGCGGGACTACCTCTACATTCCCCTCGGCGGCAATCGGGGGGGCGAGTGGCGCCGCGACCGCAACCTGCTCGTCACGATGCTGCTCGGCGGCCTCTGGCACGGCGCCGCCTGGCCGTTCGTGCTGTGGGGGCTGTTCCACGGGCTCGGCCTGCTCGTCGAGCGACGCCTGAGACTACGCCTGCCCGCGGTCTTCGGCCGGCTGGCCACCTTCCACTTCGTGTGCTTCGGCTGGATCCTGTTCCGGGCCGAGTCGCTGGGCGCGGCCACCGGCGTGCTGGGACGCCTGTTCAACGCCTGGAGCGTCGAATCGACCCGCCTCACCTGGGTCCCCGTGGCCGTCATCGCCGCCGCGCTGGCGACGCAGTTCTGGCCACGGGCCGCCTCCGGTCCGGCTCTGCGGGCCGCCAGCCACCTGCCGGTGCTCGTGACGGCGTTGGCCTTCGCCTGCTGGCTGGTCGTGCTCGAACAGTTCGGACCTGAGGGCGTGGCGCCCTTCATCTACTTCCAGTTCTGAGCTATGCCCGCTGAGCATCCCGGTGACCGTCCTCCGACCAGCGCTGGCGACCCGCCGCCCTGGCCGCCCATCAGGGCGCTGGCGCCCAGCGGCCCACCGCCCGACCGCCGTCCGCCGCTGCGTCCGCGCCAGATCGTCGTGGCTGCCGTCCTGGCGCTGGGGGTTGGGGCACTGCTGGGATCAGCCGCCCTAGTTGGTCTGGCCGAGCGCCAACCCTTCGGCACCCAGCGCGACATCGCCCTCGGGGCCGCCGAAATCACCGACCGCGTGGCCCACGGCCTCTCGCTCAACCGTCCCGCCGAGAGCCTTGCCGATGCCCTCGACGGCGAGGAGGAGGTCTACGACGTCGAGGCTCTGATCGCCCGCGCCCGGGCGGCGGCGCGTCCGGACCGACCCCCGGTCACTGAGGCGCCCGCTGCCGAACCGGCCCCGGTGCCCGAGACAGCGCCGCCCGCACCCGACGACGAACCGGCGATGGCACCCGACGACGAACTGGGGCTGCCGCCTAGCGGGCCTGCGCCGTCAGCCGAAGAGCCGGCAGGAAGCGCCGCCGAGGCACCCAGCGACCAAGCGGAGCGGGATCCGCCAGCGGGGCCGCCGCCCGACGGGCTCATCACGCCGATCGAGGGAGTGGACTGCGTTCTGGAGGATCCGAACACGCCGCCGACGACCGCTGGCAGCGACGGCACCGATTTCTCAGCGCCGGAGGGTTCCCCAGCGGACGCGCCCTCCCCGACGGAGGACCCGACGGCGTGCCCACCCGGCTTCGTCCCAGCTGGCCCGGCGACCGACGGGACAGCGCCCGCGGACGCCGAAACCAACGGAGCGAGCCTCCAGGCGGCTCTGTTCGAGGCGCCCCGGACGCCCGACGCCGACGAGCCTCTGCTGCTGTACGTGGGCGGCGACTCCATCAGCCGCGACCTGGGCGAAGGGCTGGCGCGGCTCACTCCGGCCGACCTCGTGAAGATCGATCTGGATCCGCGCCCAGCGACGGGGCTGTCGCGTCCGGACTTCTTCGACTGGTCCCAACACCTCGCCGGGACCCTCACCGTGAACCGGCCCGACGTGATCGTGGTGCTCTTCGGCGCCAACGACTTCCAGAACGTGGAGCACGAGGGCGAGGTCCTCGACCGGTTCGGCAACGAGTGGCTGGACCTGTACCGCAAACGGGTCGAGCGGATCATGACCCTGCTCAGCCAGCCGGGCACCCAGACCGTCTGGGTCGGCCAACCTCCCGTGCGTGAACCGCGCCTGTCCGGGGGCCTGGAACGCTTGAACACGGTGTACGCCGAGGCGGCCGCGCGGCACCCGCAGGTCAGCTACGTCGACGCTTGGCGGCTCTTCAGCGACCCCGACGACGGCTACGTCGATGAGATCGACGGCGTCCGGCTGCGGCGCGAGGACGGCGTCCACCTGACCGTTGAGGGCGGCAACAGGCTGGCCGAGGCGGTCTGGGACCTGATCGCCCCGGCGTGGGGACTGGAGTGAGCTGCCGACGCAGTCGGGACAGGCGCGCCGGGCAGGTGAGGCGGGGACGGGAGCGGGGGGACGGTCAGCTAAGGTTCTGCCATGGCCGACACGCTCATCTATCACAACCCCGGTTGAGGCTCCTCCCGCACCGCCCTCGACCTGTTGGCGGAGCGCGGCGTCGAGTTCGACGTCGTTCACTACCTGAAGGAGCCCCTCGACCGCGCCGGCCTCGAGGCCCTGCTGGCGATCCTCGACAACGAACCGTCCGAGCTGGTGCGGCGCGACAAGCTCTTCAGCGACCTGGGCCTGACCGACGAGGACGCCGCCACCCCCGCGCAGGTTGTCGAGCTGCTAGCGGCGCGTCCCCGCCTTATGCAGCGTCCCGTGGTGGTGCGCGGCGGGCGGGCGATCATCGCCCGGCCACCCAAGACCGTTCTCGAGCTGCTGTGAGTCCCCGCCGCTGTTGAACGACCCGCACGAGATCCCCACACTCGTCGTCGAGGACCTCTGCACGTCGTTCGCCACCGAGCGCGGCCCTCTCCAGGCGGTGGACGGGGTGTCGTTCACCTTGCGCCGCGGCCGCACGCTGGGCGTTGTGGGCGAGTCCGGCTCGGGCAAGTCGGCCACGGCTCGCTCGATCATGAACCTGCTGCCGCCGGGCACCTCGGCGACCACCGGGCGCGTGCTGCTCGACGGGCGTGACGTGCGCAGCCTGTCCCGCGCCGAGAGCCGCCACGTCTGGGGGGTGGAAGCCGCCATGGTCTTCCAGAACCCGATGACGTCGCTGAATCCGGTCATCCCGGTCGGGCGTCAGATCGGCGAGGGGCTCCGCTACCACCGCAAGCTGTCCCGCGCAGCCGCCGGACGCCGGGCGCGGGAACTGCTGGAGCAGGTCGGCATCGCCGATCCCGAACGCCGGCTGGCGGAGTACCCCCACCAACTCTCGGGCGGGATGCGCCAGCGGGTGATGATCGCCGTCGCCTTGGCCTGCGACCCGAAGCTGTTGATCGCCGACGAACCGACGACCGCGCTCGACGTGACCGTGCAGAAGCAGATCCTGGACCTCCTGGACCGACTGCGCCAGCAGCGCCGCATGGCGATGGTCCTCATCACACATGACCTGAGCGTGGTGGCGGGGCGGACCGACGACGTCATCGTCATGTACGCCGGGCGGGTCGTGGAGCAGGCGCCGACCCGCCAGCTGTTCAGCGCCATGCGCCACCCCTACACCCAAGCCCTATTCGAGTCGATCCCCAAGGTCACCCAGCCCAGCCACACGCGGCTGCGGATCATCCAGGGGCGCCCGCCGGACTTGGCCGCGCTGGGGCCCGGCTGCGCCTTCGCGCCGCGCTGCGCGCACGCGCAGCCGCGCTGTTGCCGCGAGACCCCCCCGCTGTCCGGCTCGGAGGGCGCCGACGCTCGCCACGCCTGCTTCTACCCTGCCGGCACGACGGTGGGCGAGGCCGCGCTGGCCGCCAACCGCGCCGCCGGGCGGACCGCTGCGGGCCTCGCGCTGGCAGCGGGGGCCGCCGCCGGCGCGGACGTCGCCTGATGGCGGGCGTCGGCACCGCCCAGCTGCGGCCCAGCGACGAGGTGCTGCTGCAGGTCACCGACCTCTATGTCGAACACTCGGCGGGTCGCAGGCGGACCGTGCGCGCCGTGAGCGGCGTGAGCTTCGACGTGGCCTGCGGCGAGACTCTGGGACTGGTCGGCGAGTCCGGCTGCGGGAAGTCCTCGACCGCCCGCGCCGTGCTGCAGCTGCCGCGCCCCACTTCGGGGACGGTCACCCTCGACGGAACCGACCTCACGACGCTACGGGGCGAAGAGCTGCGGCGGGTTCGCAGCAGCCTGCAGATGATCTTCCAGGATCCGCTCGCCTCGCTTAACCCGCGCCGGCGGGTCGCCGACATCGTGCGCGAGGGCTTGGACATCTGGCCCGACCATCGCTGCCTCGACGCAGACGACGGCGGCACGCCAGCCCCCGCGGCCGACCGGGTGCGCGCCGTGCTGGACAGCGTCGGCATGGATCTCGACGAGATCGGCGGTCGCCGCCCGCACGAGTTCTCCGGCGGCCAAGCGCAGCGGATCTGCATTGCCCGCGCGCTGATGCTCGACCCGCAGGTGCTGATCTGCGACGAGCCGGTGTCGGCCCTCGACGTGTCGATTCAGGCCCAGATCCTGAACCTCTTGGAGGACCTGAAGGGGCTCTACGGCCTGACCATGCTGTTCATCGCGCACGACCTCGCCGTGGTGAAGAGCGTCAGCGACCGTGTCTGCGTGATGTACCTCGGGAGGATCTGCGAGATCGGACCGACCGAGGCCATCTTCGACCGACCAGCCCATCCCTACACCGACGCCCTGCTGGCATCGGTCCCCCAAATCGACGCGGGCCCCGCTGTCGCAGGTGACGTGCTGACCGGCGACCCGCCGTCGCCCTTCGACGCTCCCACCGGCTGCCGCTTCCGCACCCGCTGCCCGCGGGCGACGGAACGGTGCGCCGAGCAGGTGCCCGAACTGAGCGAAGTCTCAGCAGGGCGGTTCGTCGCCTGCCACTTCCCCCTCACCGACGAACCGGCCCACCCGGCTGACGACGACGCAGCCGTCGGACATTCCACCACCCCCACTTCCCCATAGCCGACAATGGAATGAAGATTCAGCGGATGGGCGAGCGCGAGTTCATCGCGCTCATGGCCGCACTCACCGCCAGCACCGCACTGGGCGTTGACGTGATGCTGCCCGCACTCGGCGAGATCCGCGATGCCTTCGGGCTGCCCGCGGACTCTGCAACCCTCTCCTGGACGGTGAGCCTCTACCTGCTGGGCCTGGGCTTGGCCCAACTCGTGTTCGGACCTCTCGCCGACCGGTTCGGCCGCAAGCCGACGCTGTATGCCGGACTGGCCCTGTACGTGGCGGGAGCGGCCGGTGCCGCCCTGGCCCCCTCGCTGGGGTTCCTGCTGGCGAGCCGCCTCGTCTGGGGCTTCGGCGCCTCCTCCCCGCGGGTCATGGCTCTGACGATCACCCGTGACCGGTATGTGGGCGACCGCATGGCACGCGTGATGTCGCTGATCATCGCAGTGTTCCTGATCGCCCCGATCCTCGGGCCGGCTATGGGCGAGTTGCTGCTGCTGAGCGGGACGTGGCGGTGGGTGTTCGGCTTCTCCGTGGTGACTGCGGTGACGTTGGGCCTCTGGCTGGTCCGCCTCGACGAGACTCTCGACCCCGCCCACCGGCTGCCCCTCGACCTCGAGCGCCTCCGGAGGGCTTTCCGCACCATCGTCGGGACCCGCGTCACGCTGGGCTACGGCTTGGCCCTCACGTTCGAGTTGAGCGCGTTCACGGCCTTCCTGGCCAGTTTCGAGTTGCTGCTCGACGACGTGTACGACCGCGGCGGGCAGTTCGCCCTGCTGTTCGGCGCCAGCGCGGCGGTCATGGCGATCACCGCGCTGGGCGGCGCCCGCACCATCGCCGCAGTGGGCGCGCAGACAGTGCTGCGGACGGCGATCGTCGCCCATGCGGTCGGCGGGTCGGCGCTGGTGGCAATCTCCCTGGCCGGAGGCGGCGCCCCATCGTTCTGGCTCTGGTACGTCGTGCTGACCGGATTGAACGCTCTCCACGTCGTCATCGCTCCCATCTGCAACTCCCTGGCCATGGCCCCGATGGGCCAGATCGCCGGGACCGCCTCGGCGGTCATCGGCGCCGTCTCCCTCGTCGTCGCCTCCCTGCTCTCGTCTATCACCAACAACCTCATCGCGGGGTCGGTGACGCCGCTGTCGTCGGGGTATCTCTGCTACGGGGCGCTCGCCGGTGCGTGCATCTTCTGGGCCGGCCGGCAGGTCGCTCCGGAGCACCGGGCCGGTTAGCGTGCGCGCATGGATTTCTCGGGCAGGTCCGTCATCGTTACCGGGGCGAGCCGCGGCATCGGCGCCGCCATCGCCACCGAGTTGGGACGCAGGGGCGCCAACGTGGTTTGCGCGGCGCGTGCCAGCGCGGCCAACCCCCTGCGGCTGCCCGGCACGGTGGATGAGACCGCCCAGGCGGTGAACGAGGCCGGCGGTGTGGGGCTAGCGGTGCCCTGCGACCTGACCAGCGACGACGACATCGAACGCCTCATCACCGTCACCACCGAACGCTTCGGACGACTGGACATGCTGGTGAACAACGCCGCGGTGAGTTTCGGCGGCGATCTGGACATCCCGATGAAGCGCTTCGACGTGCTGATGCGAATCAACGTGCGGGCGCCGCTGCTGGCCACTCGCCTGGCTCGGCCCCACTTGGCGGACGCGCCCGGCGGGGGGCGCATCCTCAACGTGGGCTCGGTGACCGCCACCGGCTACTTCCCGACGATGCTGACCTACGGGATGTCCAAGGCGGCGCTGGAGCATCTCACCGTCACCACCGCCGCGGCGCTGGCGCCGGAGAGCATCGCCGTCAACTGCTACCGCATCGACGTGCAGGTGGCCACCGAGGGCTACCTGGCGAACGCGCCCGAAGCCGACCACGCCGCCTGGGCCGACGCCGCCACCGCTGCCGACGGGGCGGTCTGGATGCTGACACAGCCCACCGACTGGACGGGGCGAGTCGTGCCGATGCTGGCCCTAGCCGACCACGTGCCCTCCATAGCCCGCCTAGATAAGGACCCGTTCACCCCCACCCACCCCTGGACCCTCGACGCCGCCCAGCGCCGTCCCGAGGCGCCCTGACCGCGGAGGTCCGCTAGCCGGCCGGCAGTACCAGCGGGACGATCGTGGGGCGGCGCTGGGAGCGGTTGGCGACGAGCGTGCCGACTGTGCGGCGCACCACGCGTCGCACCTCGGCGGCGTCGGCTTGGGGCTCGGCGCCGAGGAGCTTCGCCACTGCGGTAGCCAGCTCCTTTTCGATCTCGACCTCGAGCGGGTCGGCGTCGGGCTCGTCCAGC
>VXNF01000114.1:11185-19080 GCA_009840735.1 Acidimicrobiia bacterium
AGCCAGCTCCTTTTCGATCTCGACCTCGAGCGGGTCGGCGTCGGGCTCGTCCAGCCAGCCGCGGCTCGTGACCTGCGGCTCGCCGACCATCTCCCCCGCCCCGAAGTCCACGGCCACCGTCGCCACCACGACCCCTTGGCGGCCCAAGGTCAGGCGCTCGTCCAGCACGCCCCGGTCCTCCCCGGTGAACGGTCCGTGTACAAGGACATGGTCGCCGGCGCAGGCGCCGTGCGCCAGTCCGATGCCGGCGTCGGTCAGCACCAGCTGGTCACCGTCGCGGGCCACGAGCACCCGCTCCTCAGCCATGCCGAGGCGCCGGGCCAAGGCGGCGTGAGCCCGCAGGTGGCGCAGCTCGCCGTGGACCGGCACGAACCACTCCGGCGAGGCCGCCTGGTGCAGCGCCGCCAGCTCGTCTTGGCGACCGTGGCCGGAGGTGTGAATCTCGATCTCACCGGAATGCACCACCCGGGCGCCGCGCTCGATGAGGTCGTTGATCATGCGGCTGACCCGGAACTCGTTGCCGGGGATGGGGTTGGAGCTCAGCACGACGGTGTCGTCGGCGCCGATCTGGATCCAGCGGCTGTCGCCGGCGGCCGCCGACGCCAGCGACGATCGCTCCTCGGCCTGGGACCCGGTTGAGATGACGCACAGCTCCCCCGGCGGGATGCCCGCGGTCTCGGAGATGTCCACGAAGGCGCCGTCGGGCGCGCGCAGCAGGCCCAACTCCCGCCCGAGCGACACGTTCTTCTTCATGGACAGCCCGAGCGTGGCCACGAAGCGTCCGTCGGCTGCCGCCGCGACGATGATCTGCTGCACGCGATGCAGGTGGCTGGCGAAGCACGCTGCCACGACGCGCCGCCCCGAGTTGGCGGCGAAGACCCTCGACAGCACCGGACCGATGTCGCTCTCCGACCGGGAGCTGCCGGGCTGCTCCGCGTTGGTGGAGTCCGCCAAAAGCAGGCGCACGCCCGGATCCTGGGAGATGGCGCCAATGCGGGCCAGGTCGGTGCGCCGCCCGTCCACGGGAAAGAAGTCCAGCTTGAAGTCACAGGAGTGCAGCAGCACGCCCTGGGGGGTGCTGATCGCCGTGATGACGCCGCCGGGCACCGAGTGGGTGACCGGGACGAACTCGCAGTCGAAGGGCCCGATGCGCACCCGCTCGCCGTCGGCCACCGGGATGAACTGGGCGCGGTCGACGTACCCCGACTCAGTAACCCGCCGCCTCGCCAGGCCCAAGGTGAACGGCGTGCCGTAGATGTCGCAGCGAACCCGCGCCAGCAGGTGGCTGAGCGCCCCGACGTGATCCTCGTGGCCGTGGGTGGCGATGCAGCCCACGACCTTCCGGGACCGTTCGAACACGTAGGACAGGTCGGGCAGGACCGACTCGACGCCGGGACGGTCCTCGCCGGCGAACATCAGCCCGCAGTCCAGCAGCAGCAGGGCTTCGCCGGTCTCGATGGCCGCGCAGTTGCGGCCGATGTCGCCGAGGCCACCGAGGAAGGTGACCCGTACCTGCTCAGCCAAAGCCGAGTTCCCGACCCAGGCGCGTCGTGGCCAGGGTCGCCTTGGCGTCTTCGGCCAGCCCCGGCGGCTCGGCGTCCATCGGCGGGCGGCAGCGACCGGCCGGGCGACCCAGCACCCGCAGGAGCGCCTTCGTGGGGATGGGGTTGGGCGCGGCGAGCCCCGTCTCGTAGTCGAAAGAGGGTCCCAGGGCCGCGTTGATCGCCCGGGCGGCGGACAGGTCGCCGCGCCCCCAGGCGTCGAACATCTCGACGTGCTCGGCTGCGGTCCAGTGCGTGGCCACGCCGATCACGCCGACCGCTCCGACCGCCAGCAGCGGCAGGGTGAGTGCGTCGTCGCCGCTGTAGACCTCGAATCCCGCCGGGGCGGCGGCGATCAGGCGTCCGGTCTCGGCGGGGTCGCCGGCCGCGTCCTTGATGCCGGCCATGTTCTCGGTGTCCTGCGCCAGCCTCAGCAGCGTGGCGGTATCGACCTTGCGACCGGTGCGCACCGGGATGTCGTAGATAACCACGGGCAGAGGCGTGGCGTCGCAGACCGCCCGGAAGTGGTCGTACAGCCCGGCTTGGGGGGGCCGGTTGTAATAGGGAGCGACCGACAGGATGCCAGCGGCGCCGGCCGAGGTGGCCCGTTCTGTGAGCTCGACGGCCGCGGCGGTGTCGTTGCTGCCCGCCCCGGCCAGGACAGGCACCTCGACGGCGTCTGTGACCGCGGCGATCAGGTCGATCTGCTCGTCGTGGCTGAGCGTCGGCGACTCGCCGGTGGTGCCCGCCACCACCAGCCCATCGTTGCCGCAGGCCACCAGCCAGCGGGCCAGCTCGGCGGCGCCGTCGAGGTCCAGGGCACCCTCAGCGTCGAACGGGGTGACCATCGCACAGATGACGCGCCCGAAGCGCGGCGAGTCTCGGCGCTGCGGTGCCATGGCGGCGAGGCTAGCGGTCGCAGGCCGGTCCGACCCTGCTGCGGGCGACGCCAGCGGCTTCGGCGGGCTTTGGACGGACTATCGTGCGCCGGCCTCGGCGGCCACCCGCATCGCCGCCGCCACCTTCTCGAGGCGCCGCCGGGCGCGACGGCGCGATCCCGCTAGGTCGTCGCCGCTCACCTGCTCCACCGCCTCGACGTAGATCTTTAGTTTCGGCTCGGTGCCACTGGGGCGCACGGTTACACGGTCGCCGCCCGCCAGCTCGAAGGCCAGCATGTCGGTGGCCGGCAGCGGCCCCGCCGGCTCGGAGTAGTCCACCGTCACGGCGACGCGCTGGCCAGCGATCACCGGCGGTGGGTTGGCGCGGAGACCGTCGGTGACCGCGGCTGCGGCCGCAGGCGGAATCCGCAGCGTGACCCCGCCGGTCACGTGTGCCCCGTGGCGGCGGTGCAGCTCGTCGAGGCGCTCCGGCAGCGAGGCCCCGCCAGCCCGCAGCTCGCCGGCCAGCTGCACGACCAGAGCGGCGGCGCTGATGCCGTCCTTGTCCCGCACCGCGTCGCAGACCGCATAGCCCAACGCCTCCTCGTAGCCGAACAGCAGCCGCTCGGGGCGACCGTCGGCGGCTCGGGCGATCCACTTGAACCCTGTGAGCGTCTCGGCGTGGGCTGCGCCAGCGTCGGCGGCGATGGAGCGCAGCAGCTGCGAGGAGACGACGCTGGCGGCCAGCAGCACCGGCTCGGAGGAACCGGCGGCGGCGCGGCGGCGCAGCAGGAAGTCCGCCAGCAGCGCGCCCAGCTCGTCGCCGCTCAGGCGCCGCCAGCCGCGGCTTGCGGGTACGGCGACGGCCAGCCGGTCGGCGTCTGGGTCGTTGGCGATGATCAGGTCGGCCCCGCTGCGGTCGGCCAGTTCGTAGGCGGCGTCCAGTGCGCCCGGCTCCTCGGGGTTCGGGTAGGCGATCGTCGGGAAGCCGCCGTCGGGCTCGGCCTGCGAGGCGACCACGAGAGGCTCGGGCAGGTTGAGGCGCTCGAACAGCGCGCCGAGCGGCGCCGCCCCCACCCCGTGCAGCGGCGTGTACACCACCCGCAGCGGCGAGCCTGGCGGCGGTGGCACCGCCAGGCGCTCGGCGATGTCGGCTAGGTACCGCTCGATCGCCTCGGCGCCGGTCTCGCTGACCTCCCCGCCGCCCGCGGGCGCCGGGGTGCCCCGCGGCGGCAGCGGGGCCGCTGCCATGTGCGCCTCCACGGCCGCGTCGACGGGCGGCACGATCTGCGCGCCGCTGGCGTCGTAGAGCTTGTAGCCGTTGTCCTCGGGCGGGTTATGGCTAGCGGTGATGACGATGCCCGCCTCCGCGCCGCGGTCGACCACGGCGTGCGCCGCCACCGGCGTCGGGACCTGTCCCAGCGCCAGCGCCCGGCCTCCGGCCGCCGCCACGAACGCGGCGGCGTCGGCCGCGAACACCGCCGAGTTCCGTCGGGCGTCGTGGCCGACCACCACCCGCGCCCCCGCCGGCAGCGTCGCCATCACCGCGGCGCTGGCCTGTCGGACCACGACGCGGTTCATTCGCGTAGGGCCGGCGCCCAGCGGCGCCCGCAGGCCGGCGGTGCCGAAGCGAAGCCGACCCTCGAAGCGCCGCTGCAACTCGCCAGCCACCCCGGAGTCGCCGACCGCCGCGAGCAGGCTCTCCAGCTCGGCGCGAGTGTCCCGGTCGGGGTCGGCTGCCAGCCACGCCCCCGCGGCCGCCCGCACGCCGCCGTCGTCGCTCATCGGAACCCCAAGGGCGCGGCACCCCGGTCGGCAGGTGGCACCGGGGCGAACGGCGCGGGCCTCTTGCGGTCGCCGCGCACTGCCGGAGACCTCAGAGGCGGTCGATCACGCCGCGCAGCAGTCGGCCCACTGCTGTTCCCGAGGCCGCCCCGGCGTCGAGCACTTCTTGATGGCTGGGACCCTCGTCGCTCATGCCGGCGGCCAGGTTTGTGACCAGCGAGACGCCGAGGGTCTCCATGCCGCAGTGGCGCGCCGCGATGGCCTCCAGCACGGTGGACATGCCTACCAGGTCGGCGCCCATGCTGCGCAGCATCTGGATCTCGGCGGGGGTCTCGAAGTGCGGGCCGCGCAGTCCGGCGTAGACCCCTTCGGGGGTGCCGGGAGCGACCTCGGCGGCGAGCGCCCGCAGGCGAGGCGAGTAGCTGTCCACGAGGTTCACGAAACGATCTGTCCCCCATTCGGTTCCCTCCACCGGCGATGCCCCGGTGAGGTTGAGGTGGTCGGAGATGAGCACCGCAGCGCCCACCCGGTAGTGGGGCCGAAGCCCCCCGGCGGCGTTGGTCAGCACAGCCGCCTCGCAGCCCGCCGCGGCAGCAGCGCGTACGCCGTGGCTCACTGCAGCGGCGCTGTTGCCCTCGTAGAGGTGTACCCGGCCGCGGTAAACCAGCAAGCGCCGATCGCCGGCTGCCACAGCGCCGACGGTGCCGCCGTGGCCTTCCACGCGGGTCGCCGGGAACCCCGCCAGCTCGGTGGTGGGTATCTGCGCTTCCAGCTCGCCCAGTTCAGCGAAGGCGTCGTCCCAGCCGGTTCCCAGCACGACCGTGGCCGCGAAGCCGCCCCCAAGACGGTCCGCAATCTGCGCGGCCGCCTCACTGGCCACTTGCCGAGCGTTGTCCATGGCACCCCTCCGTTAGTCGCTGCGGCGCCAAGTCTCGCATGGGGCCAAGTACGACCGCGCTCCGCAGAAACCTAGACTCGCCAGCCGCAACAACCTCGGCGCGTGCCGGCGAGACCGAGCACCGGCACAGCACTCCCGACACGATTCACACGGAGGTCACCCATGGGCAGCCAGCGAGCCAGCGACGTCGGACTCCTGCGCCGCCCAGCCGACTAGGCGGGAGCCACCGGGGACGAGTCCGCCGCGGAGCAGCCGATGGGTCGGTGGGCGACGCTCTCCGAGTCGGTCGGAGCTCTCGAGCCGACCTCGGCTGTCGTGCTGCCGCCTGGGGCTGGTGGGGCAACCGCCATCGAGCGCGAGATCGCCAGCCAGTCGGAGCGGCTCCGCGGTCTCGACGTCTACAGCGGCCTGCTGCTCTCGGACTACTCGTTCCTCAGCGACGGGATCCGTTACACCACCTGGCACGTGATGCCACCGGTGCGCGCCGCCGTGGCCGACGGCTCGGTGCGGTTCCTGCCGATCCGCGGCTCGCAGCTGTCGCACCTGTTCGCTACCGGGCGGCTCCCTCTCGATGTGGCGGTCGTCCACACCTCACCGCCCGACAGCGACGGCCGCTGCAGCCTCGGCACCTCGACTAGCTACCCGTTGACACTTGCCCGCCTGGCCCCCACGGTGATCGCCCAGGTCAATCCGGCGATGCCGCGGGTCTCGGGGGAGGCGTCGCTGCACACCAGCGAGATCGACTGGCTCGTCGAGGTCGACGAACCGCTCGGCGAACACCCCCAGCCAGCGGTCGGGACGACCGCTTCGGCCATCGGGGATCGGCTCGCCGCCTTGATACCGTCGGGCACCACCCTGCAGGTGGGGATCGGAGCGATCCCCGAGGCGCTGCTGCAGAGCTTGTGCGCCTCAGATGTCCGCGATCTGCGGATCTACGGGATGGGCGTCGACGCCATCGTCGCGCTGGATGCCGCCGGGAAGCTGCGCGCCGCAGGCGACGGTCGGCCTGCGGTTCTCTGCGCGGAATTGATGGGCACCACGGCCCTCTATGAGTACGCCCACGAGAATTCCGCCCTCGAGATGCATCCGTTCGACACCATCTTGGACCCGGCGCACATGGCAGGCTTCGAGGGCTTCGTGTCGGTCAACTCAGCGGTGCAGGTGGACTTGATGGGCCAGGCGAACGTCGAGCACCTCGGCGGCGACCAGCTGAGCGGTGTCGGCGGCGGATTCGACTTCGCCCAGGGCGCCTGGCTCTCGCCGGGAGGGAAGAGCATCATCGCCATGCCGTCCACGAACCGTCGAGGCGACGTCTCCCGAATCGTGGCGAGGCTCGACCCCGGCGCCCCGGTCGGCGTTCCGCGGCACTTCACGCACTACGTGGTGACAGAGCAAGGGGTGGCCGACCTGGCAGGTCTGGGACTGCGGGAGCGGGCCGAGGCACTGATCGCTGTCGCCGCGCCGCAGTTCCGAGACGAGTTGGCAGGATCCGTTGGCTGAGCGACCCGAACTCCTCTACGACGATCTGGTCCCCGGCAGGCGGTTCCCGGAGTTCTGCTACGAGCTGACGCCCGACTTGGTGGAGGCGTTCGTGGCGGCCACCGGCGACGACAACCCGGTCTACACCGACGGCGGGGCCGCCCGCGAGCTCGGCCTGGATCGGCCCACAGCCCCACCGGGGCTGGCCGGGATCTGGGGCCGCCAGGCGTACCTGCAGGACCACCGGATGCCCCCCGGCGGGATCCTGGCGGGTCAGGACATGCTCTTCAGCCGGCCGGTGGCGGTTGGCGACACCCTCCGCATCCAGGCCGAAGTGACCCGCCGCTGGGAGCGCAAGGGCCGCCGCTTCGTCACCATCGAATCCACTGCCCGCAACGCTGCCGGCCGGCAGTGCGCCACTGTCAGGGTCACCGCGATATGGCCCAAGTGAGCGCGCCGCCCGGCGACCGGCTCCCGGCTCTGACCAAGCGCGTGACGCAGGACACCATCGACGCCTGGGCGAAGGTCTCCGGCGACAGCAACCCGCTGCACACCGACCCCGAGTTCGCCGCGACAAGCCGTTTCGGCGGCACCATCGCCCACGGCCACCTGCCCCTGGCGTGGTTCTGCGAATTGCTGATCTCCTGGGCGGGTGTGGCGTGGCTGAGCGCCGGCGAGATGCTGGACGTCCGCTTCGTCGCTCCGGTGCGACCGGGGGCGCTCTATGAGGTGACCGGTACGGTGGCCGACGTGCAGGACGGTCGTGCCGTCATCGAGTTGGAGATAGCCGGCCCGGAGGGGACTTGCGTCCGCGGCGGCGCCACCGCCCCAATCCCCGATCCGGCAGAGGGGAACGGAGCGGCTACGTGAGCCGACCGGTCGTGATGGGCATCAACCTCGACGAGGTGGAGTGGGCGCCGGCTGAGACCCTTTGGGACGACACCGGTGAAGCAGTTCCCAGCGGCTTGCTCATCAAGGTGCTCAGCACCGATGAGGAGACCGGGGCCAGCACGGTGCTCGTCAAGGCGCCGCCGGGCTGGACCACCGACGCCCCTGAGGTACACAGCGTGCTCCAGGAAGGCTTCATCATCGAGGGCACCTACCACAACGGTGACGTGGAATTGCGGGCGCCCGCCTACTTCTGCCTGCCGCCCGGAACCGTACACGGACCCGCCCGCTCGGAGGGCCACGTCGTGCTCAGCATGCTGTCGGGACCGCTCGACATTACGCATGTGAGCGCCGAGGGCTGAACCGGCGGAGGCTCGGCGGCGGCTCGGCGGCGGCTCGGCGGCGGCTCGGCGGCGGCTCGGCGGC